>NZ_CP019342.1:1890474-2205553 GCF_002117085.1 Nonlabens tegetincola
CAGTTGCCTCAGCCGGCGTTGAATCGTTACTAGAGGATGATGCAGCATCTGTAGCTGAATCTCCGTCAGTTTCTATAATCGCAATAGTTTGTCCTACTTGAACTACATCATCTACTTGAAATAGGATTTCTTTAAGAACACCATCTACCTCACTAGGCACTTCACTATCTACCTTGTCGGTAGCTATTTCTAGTACAGGTTCATCCATTTCTATGGTGTCACCTACATTTTTAAGCCATGTGGTTATGGTAGCTTCTGCTACCGATTCTCCCATTTTAGGTAATTTTAATTCAAATGTTGCCATGATTTTACAGCTACTATAACGTTTTCAATTAGTTTACAAAAGTAAGCAATTAAATAGAGCGTTTAGTGTATTCACAACAAATTAAGAATTCGATAAGTATCAATTACGATATTCTCAATAAATCAAGATTAATTTTAAAATATTTCTATTTTTCCTTGACTGTTTTTGTCGTCACTTCCTACCGCTGTACTCCTATCCAAACTTAAAAATCTATACAAGAATGACCTAGGGTTATCTTTCATATAGTGTAGGATATCTTTTATCAACAAGGAATTAATGTCCCAATATAACGCAGTATTGCTACAAGAAGTCGCAGGCAATGTATCCATAGAACACACCTCATCAAAACTAGACGACCCTTTATTAACCTGATTTGTCACCAGAATCTTTCTCTTAATTTTTGGATTAGGCTGAGTATTTTTTATAGGCTTAATGGATAAAACTTTTACTGCTATTTTAACAACCAGCTTCTCAAGTAAATTGCGTTTGAAATATTTGTCGTAAAACAATTCCATCGCGCCGTAAAAACGCTTTAGGTATTTTTTATCCTTTACAGTACTCTCACCTTTAAAATGAACAACGAGAGCGTCACCTAGATAATGATTTTGCAAATTATTGGTTAATGCGGTGTATGACAGATCTATATCCTCGCCATACATAAAATACCGTTCATCAAATCCTCCTAAATCTTGGTACACTTTCTTCCTACAAAACATAAAGGCTCCTACCAGGATCTCAACAGGACCTCTTGAATCTTTATCAATTTCATTAAAATAATACTTGTCGTCGTGACCTAAAAATTTTGCTCTTGCTACTTTTGGAGTAGGTAAATGCCTTTTGCTTTCTGGTAAAAAGGTGCCTGATCCATCAATGAGTTGGGTCCCTACAAATCCTAAATTTGAGTTCGCTTTCGCGAAAGCGAGACAATTTAAAAACACATTTTCACCAACTATGGTGTCGGGATTGAGAATACATAAGTAAGTACCACGAGCTTGTTTAACGGCTAGATTATTTCCTTTGGAAAAACCATAGTTTGAACCAAAAGGTAATAAGGTTACCTGCGGATATTTTTCTCTAACCAGTTGAACACTATCATCAGTAGAACAGTTATCAGCAACTATAATCTCACTAGTAATTTTTTGTGTAGCTCTTATGACACTATCCAAACATAAGCGTAAGAACGGTGCTGCATTATAATTGAGAATTACTACACTTAACTCCATCTAGCTTTTCATAGAGTTTTCATAGGGCACTCGATGCAATATACTGCGACCTAGGGTAACCTCATCGGCAAATTCTAACTCGTCTCCTACTGCGATACCACGTGCGATGGTTGATGTATTCACATCTAGATCTGACAGTTGTTTGTAGATATAAAAATTAGTAGTATCTCCTTCAATAGTAGGACTAAGCGCAAAAATAAGCTCCTGTATTCCTTCTTCCTTTACACGGTTAATCAAGCTAGGAATATTAAGATCTTGTGGTCCTACACCATCCATGGGACTTATTTTTCCACCTAAAACATGATATAAACCTTTATACTGACTAGTGTTTTCTATGGCCATTACGTCGCGTATATCTTCTACCACGCAAACTAAGTTTTGATCACGATTATGACTAATACAAATTTCACAAAGGTCGTTGTCACTTACATTGTGACACTTTTTACAAAATTTGAGGTCGTTGCGCATACTCAATAAGGATTGAGCGAGCGCATCGGTCTGTTGTTCTGGCTGTCGCATTAAGTGCAGGACTAAACGCAATGCTGTTCTCTTACCTATTCCAGGTAATTGAGACACTTGGTTAACAGCCTCTTCTAATATTTTTGATGAGAAATTCATGTATTATGAGTCTCCTAAATGTATCATAGCAAACACAGAATAATTGATCATATCTTGATAATTAGCATCCAGACCTTCAGAAACAAGGGTTTTACCTTCATTATCCTCTATTTGCTTTACTCGTAACAGTTTTTGCAGTATGAGGTCGGTAAGCGAGCTTACTCTCATATCACGCCATGCCTCACCATAATCGTGATTTTTGTCCATCATTAATTGTTTAGTAATTGAAGCATGATGGTCGTAAAGCTCTAGTGCCTGTTCCAGATTTAAGTCTGGTTGATCCACTACACCTTTGTCTAATTGTACGAGCGCCATTAATGAATAATTGATAATTCCAATAAACTCACTTTCTTGACCTTCGTCAATTTTTGATTCGGTTAAAGTTTGTAAACCTCTTATACGTTGCGCTTTGATAAAAATTTGATCAGTAAGCGATGGAAGCCTGAGAATGCGCCACGCAGCTCCATAATCTTTCATTTTATTAGAAAACAACTCGCGACATTGTGCGATAACGGCATCGTATTGCTTACTTGTATCTGACATAAAGGTTTAAATTTGGTGTAAATTTAGTTTCAATTTTTCACATAACCCTATTTCATGTCGACTATCAATTGTGCTGGCTCACTAATCAATCTTTCAAAAGCTCATACCATGGGTATTGTAAACGTTACTCCAGACTCGTTTTATGATGGTGGTAAGCTCAAGTCTGATAAAGATGTACTCACACAAGTGGAACGCATGCTCGATGAAGGAGCCACTTTCATTGATATAGGTGGTTACAGTTCTAGACCTGATGGGACTGATATTAGTGAGCAAGAAGAGATTAAAAGAGTTGTTCCTGTCATCGAACTTGTAGCAAAAAACTTTAATATTAAAGGGTTGAGTTGTGACAGCTTTCGCGGAAGCGTGATTAAAAAGGCCCTACAACACGGCGCAAACCTAGTCAATGATATAAGCGCCGGACTTATTGACCAATCCATACTACCCGTGGTAGCAGAAGCACAAGTACCTTATATTATGATGCACATGCGCGGCACACCACAAACTATGAAAACTCTTACTGAATATGATGACCTCATTCATGAGATAAATTATTATTTTTCTGATAGAATCGCTGCAGCACGCGCGCTAGGAATTAATGATATTGTAATTGACGCTGGATTTGGTTTTGCTAAAACTAGAGAGCAAAATTTCACTTTGCTTAAAAACATGAGTTTATTGCAAGCGCACCAAGTTCCTATTCTAGCAGGAGTTTCAAGAAAATCAATGATATATAAAACATTGGATACAACCTCGGACAAAGCGTTAAATGGAACTACTGCCCTACACATGATTTGTTTACAACAAGGTGCTAAAATTTTGAGAGTACATGACGTTGCGCCTGCCATGGAATGCATTAAACTATTTGAAGAACTGCAAGAAAATTAATTTCTATTTTTACAACTTATGGGCCTACCTGATTTTAGAATTGTAGATTTAATTGATATTGTATTATTTGCCTTTTTGGTTTACTACATATACCGGTTAGTTAAAGGAACTGCTGCGATTAATATCTTCATCGGGATCATTATCTTTTTGGTGATTTATCAAATCACGGTTACTCTTGAAATGAAGCTATTAGGATTAACACTAGGTGCCTTTGTAGGTGCTGGTTTTATTGCTCTAGTTGTAGTTTTTCAACAAGAAATAAGGCGTTTCTTATTGATGATAGGAACAACAAACTTCACTAGCAGAAAAAAATTACTACGCCAATTGAAGTTTTTTAGGGAAGATTCGACAGCACAACATCATGTTGTAGATGAAATTGTAAGCGCCTGTTTTACATTAAGTAAAACTAAAACAGGCGCGCTTATCGCTATTAAACGGGACGTTTCTATGGATTTTGCAAAAAACACAGGAGACAATATGGACATTCTTGTCAATGCTCCAATACTACGTAGTATCTTTTATAAAAACAGTCCCTTACATGATGGCGCCGTGATTGTAGAGGATAATAAAATCACTGCCACTAGAGCCATTTTACCTGTAAGCAATAGTAAACAAATACCTAGTAGATTTGGCCTTAGACATAGAGCAGCTCTAGGTATTACTGAAAGGACAAATGCTATAGCGGTTATTGTAAGTGAAGAAACAGGCCAAGTATCTCTAGCTCATGAAGAGGAATTAGAAACGTTTCAAGACGAGAATAAACTCGCCGAAAAAATGAAGACTTTATTATCCTAATTTATGGAACGCAGCTGTAGAAATTGCAACCAAATGCTATATCATGGACATGACTACTGTCCAAAATGTGGCTCAAAATGGATTACAAAACGGCTTACCATCAATACGATTACTAGAGAATTTTTTGACCGATACCTGGGTACTGACAATGTATTAATATCAACTTTCAAGGCTCTTATACTTCAACCAGAAATTGTAATTGACAACTACATAAAAGGTCAACGTAAGAGATTTGTAAATCCCATTAATTGGTACTTAATAAGTCTTACACTCATCGGTCTTCAAATGTTTATTCTTAAGAACTTTTTCCCTGAGTTATTAAACCTAGTCGATATAAGTGAAACGAACAAACTAGAGTTATTCAACTATTTCTATGACTATTTGGGTGCATTAACTTCTTTATTCTTGCCCTTGTACGCGTTTACTGGCTGGCTTGTATTTCTTGATATACGTAAGTATAATTTTGTAGAACATCTTATATTATTTGTATATGCTTTTGGGCTACTCAATATGGTTACTGTAATTTTTACACCTTTAATGATTGTACTTGATATTAGCTATGGAGCAACATCCATCCCAATATCTCTTATTAGCGTCATTCAAATAGGCTGGTATTACAAAAGAATTTTCAAATTAAGTTTAGGACAAACGGTACTCAAAGCCATTCTATCGAGTATCGTCTTTAGTACACTTCAAATAATATTTATCATTATTACAGCGGTTTTTGTTCTAGGCGGCATCTATTTAATCAATCCAGAATACTTAAAAGCATTTAAAACAAATTAATGGAACGAGTTTGTAAAAATTGTAACCACATCTTCTACGAGAAGCACAACTATTGCTCTAATTGTGGTTCAAAATGGATTGAAAACAGAATCACGATGCGCAATGTAGCAGCTGATTTTGGCGATATGTATTTAGGGATAGACACAAAATTTGTGAGAACTTTTTTAGATATGTTTACCAAACCTCGTGATGTCATCAATGGATACATTAAGGGACGTCGCATGAATTATGTAGACGCTATCAGGTATTTATTTATAAGCTTGTTTTTCACTGGAATTACGGTATTTGTAATGAAACATACCGAAATAGAATTTTTAAATACGAGCGATTTAATTGATATGTACAAAAGAATGGGCATTCCTGAAAAAGACGCTATAACTCAGGCAAATGCTTTTTCTCAATCTACTGAGTTTACTCAAAACTACATGTCTATAATAGTCTTGTTATCGATACCTATATATGCTCTTTGGGGTAGAATAACATTTTGGGGAAAGAAGAAATACAATTATACCGAACAGCTGGTCATTCAAATGTATTCCTATAGTCAATATGCCATCGCTACTACACCTATTGCTATAGCTATTTTAGTTCTTGCACCAGATTATTATGGAGTATACACAATATTTACATTGCTCACGCTTTTTTTGTACAACGTTTATGTGTACCAACAATTATTTAAACTAGATCTGGCCCAAACCGTAATGAGAAGTTTACTATTCTTTGTAGTAGCTATAGTTTCTTATATAGGTCTTATTATACTTGTTGTTCTAGCGATGATTATAGGAATGATTGTATTTAAATTCCTGATTTAGGCTACTTCTTGCTGTAAAAATTGAACCTCGTATAAATTACGGTAATAGCCATTTTCTTTTTGCAACAATTCTTTATGTGAACCTATCTCGACTATTTCACCAGCATCCATTACAATTATTTTATCTGCTTTTTTAATAGTAGCCAATCGATGTGCAATAACTATGGACGTGCGTCCTTTGGTAATGATGTCTGTGGCGTCTTGAATTAATTGTTCACTATAAGCATCAACAGAACTTGTAGCTTCGTCTAGAACTAAAATACTAGGCTTACTCACGTAGGCTCTCAAAAAGGCGATTAATTGACGTTGACCAGAACTTAACATAACGCCACGCTCCTTTACATTGTACTGATAACCATTAGGCAAAGACATAATAAAGTCATGAACTCCAATTTTTTTAGCAGCTTCAATTACGTCTTCTTCGGTGATGGATGGATCTTGCAGTGTAATATTGTTAAAAATAGTATCTGCAAAGAGAAAAACGTCTTGTAAAACAACTGCAATTTGTGACCGCAATGAGTGTAGTTGGTACGCTTTCGCGGAAGCGGAATCAATCTTAATTACACCACTGTTAATTTCATAAAATCTCGATAACAAATTAATGATTGTGGATTTACCAGCACCTGTCGCTCCTACGATAGCTACTGTCTCGCCTGGATTAACTGTGAATGACAAATTCTTTATAACTGGTTCATTTTCTACATAACCGAAATTCACATTCTCAAATTCAATAGCACCTTTAAGGTTTTCTGCCAGCATGGTACCTTCGTCTTCAATCTTAGAATCGGTATCAATTATGGTAAACACACGATTTGCTGCTACCATTCCCATTTGTAAGGTATTGAATTTATCGGCTATCTGCCTCAAAGGTCTAAATAGTTTTTGAGATAAATCTATAAACATAACAATTGTACCTATCTCCACTAAAAGAGAACCTCGGTCCAAATTAACCACAAATCCTATGTAAACGATAAGAGCAATGGTAATACTTGAGGCCATTTCGGCAATTGGGAAAAAGATAGAGTTGTACCATACGGTGCGCACCCATGCGTTGCGATGCTTGTTATTGATTTCCTTAAAACGTTCGTACTCTATTTTTTCGCGATTGAAGATTTGAACAATTTTCATACCGGTCACCCTTTCTTGAACAAAACTGTTAAGATTACTAACCTGAGTACGCACCTCTTCAAACGCCTTTTTCATCGCTTTTTGAAATACTCGTGTGGCATACAAAATAAACGGCATTACTATTAATGCCACTAGGGTCAATCGCCAACTATAAAAGAACATAAAACCTAAAACCACCACCATCTTAAGTAGATCGGATATCATCACAAATAAACCTTGTGAAAATATACTTGCAATGGTTTCAATATCACTTACTGCACGTGTTACTAATTTTCCAACTGCACTAGTATCAAAATACTTCATTTTGAAACCCATCATGTGGTCAAAAAGCTTCAAGCGTAAATCTCTAATAACCTGCTGGCCCAACCAGTTTGCATAAAAAATAAAACTAAGCTGCAACAGCACCTCTATCATTAAAGCACCTATCATCATTGCGAGCACAGTGGTAAAACCTTCATACTCTTTTGGAACTATGTGCTCGTCGATAGCCACCTTGAACAAATAAGGCATAGCGATTGAAACTGCTGCAAGTAAAATTGCGCTCAAGGCTACAAAGTAATACGTAAAACGATAAGGTTTTGTATAGGCTAGGATGCGTTTAAATAAACGCAGGCTAAATGCATTTCCTGTTGTTTTATCTGCCATATGATTTTAGCTTCTTTAAAGCTTCAAATTTTATTTTTTAAAAGTAAGACAATAACCCTTTTAAGCGCTGATTATTCTATCGATTTTAACGATATCACAATTTAATCTTCTATTTTGAAAATATGATCTGGATAATGAACCCTGCTCAGGTAAAGTCCTTGGGCTGGTGCACTAGGACCTGCCATGGATCTGTTTTTAGATTTAAGAACCTCGTGCAAATGATCAACCGACATTTTATCATATCCTATTTCCAATAAGGTTCCTACAATAGCTCTTACCATATTTCTCAAAAATCGGTTAGCTTTAATATGAAAAATGACATGGTATTTTTGATGCTCAAATGATACATTCATTAAATCACACAAATACGTGTGTACGTCACTGTTTGACCTAGAGAAGCATTCAAAATCGTTATACTCTAGTAACAATTGAGCTGCTTGATTCATTTTATTAAAATCAGGCAATCTATATAAAATGTGTGAGTTGTGATTGAAAAAAGGATCTGGTCTTAAGTGAAAATGATACTCATAACTGCGCGCAGTAGCATCAAATCTTGCATGAGCTGTTTCATTCACATTAACAACGGTAAAGACCGATATATCATCTGGCAACCATCTATTTAGTTTATAAACGATATTATCCAATTTGTTAGGATCATCTAGTTCAAAATGCGCAAACATTTGTTTTGCATGAACACCAGCATCAGTTCTACCAGCTCCTACAAGTGATATAGACTCACGCAACAGCAGCTGCATACCTTCTTCCAGTTTTTCTTGAACGGTAATAGCATCTGGCTGTCGTTGCCAGCCGTGATAATTTGTTCCATTATAGGCAAATTCTATAAAAAATCGATTCGATTTCATACTGCAAAGATAAGCGGCTGTTTGAGGAAAACAGGTAACTATTGACTGCTTTACTCCTTACTTTTGTGATAAAGTTAATTTCATGAAAATCCTATTACTTTCTGACACACACAGCCATATTGATGATTTCATACTAAAATATGCGCTCGAGGCAGATGAAATATGGCACGCAGGAGACATTGGTGATTTAACGGTGACCGATCAGTTGTCCCAAATAAAACCACTTAAGGCTGTGTATGGTAATATTGACGATGACAAAGCGCGATTACAATTTCCAGAACACTTACGGTTTAAATGCGGTGGTATGGACGTATGGATTACTCATATAGGTGGATATCCAGGTCGTTACAATATGCGAGTAAAAGAGCAGATATACCATAATCCGCCAGATATTTTTATCTGTGGTCACAGTCATATTCTTAAAGTTATGATGGACAAAAAGATCAATTGCCTGCACATGAATCCTGGCGCCGCAGGTATTCATGGATTTCATAAAAAACGAACAATGTTGCGATTTGAAATTAATGCTGGTAAGATTAGTAATCTTGAGGTTATTGAAAAGGACAGGTAAATCGTTCTAGATGAATCGTGATTTTTCTATTACGCTTTCGCGAAAGCGAGCTTTAAATTGTTTTAAAACAAAAAACCTGCAAGGTGGCGCCTCGCAGGTTTTTTCACTAATATCACTAAGATAAAATCGTTATCGTAATCGGTCCGCTGATTTTACGAGTTGTTCATCCTTCCGTATGGCCTTGTTTGCCAAGGCAAGTAAAACGATAGATAATACAGGAAGGAACATCCCAAGGCCTTTCTCAGAAACCGCCGTTCCTCCAGACCAAGTTAGGGCTCGATATACAAAAACTCCTAGCAAAATAAGATTAATCAGTATATTGAGTCTATTGATAACAAATTGTAACTGCCTATTTTTAAATAGGAAGATTGCAAATATAGATAAAACAGCACTTACCATAAAAGTACCAAAGTAAACTGAATCATCTACACCTAGAAATTCATTACTATCGCCATTAAGATAAGCATCTACTACCCAAACTAATACACCAGAAACTAGTGCTGCCAGTATTAAGTAAATAGATTGTATACGTTGTATCATTACATATTTTCTATTGAGCAAAAATAAAACTTAGCCATTAAAAACAGTAGTTAATATCATTTTTTTAAGTATACTTGCAGTGTATTAGGTGTTAAACTACTGTTTTCTAGACCACCTAGACGCGTCAATTTTTTCTGATAAAATTGATTTAGTTCCCTTATAATCTTATCATTTAACAAATAATGTTTCAAATAGCTGATTTAAAATCAAAGAAATTACCTGAATTACAGGAAATTGCCAAGGATTTAAACGTACCTAAGTATAGATCCCTGCGCAAGTTGGATTTAGTTTACAAAATTCTAGATGTTCAAGCAGAAAACCCTAAAGCTCTAGAAAACCTAGACCTAGACAACAAAAGTGAAGATTCACCTAAAAAGGAGTCTAAACCAGATTCAAAAAAGGAATCAAGGACTGCGCCTACTAAAAATAACGAACAAAAGAAAGAACGTAGACCAAGAAAAAACAACAATCCAAAGTCAGCAGAAAAGGATAAGGAATCTAACACTTCTTCTAATAAAAGTCAGCCTTCTAAAAAAGAGAATAACACAGAAGAAACAAAAACCAACGATTCTAATAAGAATAACAAAAAGTCTAATGACAATCGTAACGATAATCGTAATGAACATCGTAACGATAATGACACTAGAAATAAGAACAACAATCGCAATAAGAACAATAACCGAAACAACAATAGCGGTAACAATGTTCCTAAAGGAAATAAAGACAACCGTAATCGCTATCGTGACCCAGATTTTGAATTTGATGGAATCATCGAGAGTGAAGGTGTTCTTGACATGATGCCTGATGGTTATGGATTTTTAAGAAGCAGTGATTACAACTACTTATCTAGCCCAGATGATATTTATGTTTCTCAATCACAGATAAGATTATTTGGATTAAAAACAGGTGACACAGTACTAGGTATGGTACGACCACCCAAAGAAGGTGAAAAATACTTTCCTTTAATTAAAATTTCTCAAATCAATGGATTAGATCCAAAGGTTGTTAGAGATAGAGTATCTTTTGAACACCTCACTCCATTATTTCCAGATGAGAAATTCAATATAGCCGAGAGACAATCCAGTATTTCAACTAGAGTAATGGATCTATTTGCCCCTATAGGAAAAGGGCAACGTGGTATGATTGTGGCGCAACCTAAAACGGGAAAAACAATGCTACTTAAAGATATAGCAAACGCTATAGCAGCCAATCATCCTGAAGTATATCAACTTATATTACTTATAGACGAACGTCCTGAAGAAGTAACAGACATGCAACGCAATGTAAGCGGTGAAGTAATTGCTTCAACTTTTGATAAAGAGGCGCATGATCATGTAAGGGTAGCTAACATTGTTCTAGAAAAAGCAAAAAGAATGGTTGAATGCGGTCATGATGTTGTTATCCTATTAGATTCAATTACCAGACTAGCACGAGCTTACAACACTGTTCAACCTGCCAGCGGTAAAGTACTTTCTGGTGGTGTGGACGCTAATGCTTTACACAAACCTAAAAGATTCTTTGGCGCTGCTCGTAATATAGAAGGTGGTGGATCATTATCTATCATAGCAACGGCATTGACAGAAACTGGTTCAAAAATGGACGAGGTAATCTTTGAAGAATTTAAAGGAACTGGTAACATGGAACTACAATTAGATAGAAATATTTCCAATCGTAGAATATTCCCTGCCATTGATTTAACCTCATCGTCTACACGTAGAGACGACTTACTTCTTGATGAAAGCGTATCACAACGTATGTGGATTATGAGAAAATACCTAGCTGATATGAATCCGGTTGAGGCTATGGAGTTTATATCACAACGAATTAAACAGACAAGAAACAATGAAGAGTTTCTAATAAGTATGAATGATTAAACATTCTTCCCTATTAGATAAAGCCTCAATTCACATTGAGGCTTTATTTTTGCACTTCATCCTGATTTAATCACTTTGGTCGATTGGCTAATACCCACATTTAATCAAATGTGAAATATTTTAAAAAAACACGCTTCAAAAGCGTCATTTCCCTGATAAATAGGAACTTTTAAAGAATAAAAAAATCACCTTTTTATCAAAACATTCAGTTTAACGTTTTTAAAAGAGTCCTAATCGAAAAATCATAAATTAAGACTTGTTAAGTATTTTGTAATTGTACTTTTGGGCCACAAATTACAATCGTGATGAAAAAATTATACTATTTATTTGCTATCGTTTTACTAGCTGCTTCTTGTTCACAAGTAGAAGATGCAAACGCTCTAGAAGGTCAAAATGATCAAATAGAAATTGCAAAATTAAGCGAGCAAGAATTTATAGATCATGTTGAGAATATTGCTCTTGCAGACAATTTAATCTCACAACATATTAATCCTGAACAATCAGTTTCTCCTGTTCCTTATGAAGCGATGACTACACAAGTGGAAGAAGGGAAATTTGGAATCATTGGTGGTTCTAACTCTGGAGCTTGTTTTGTAGGAGAGGCTCTTAAAGTTTCTAACTCAAAAAGATACGGTGAATTCACTGTAAATATGGACTCTAATAAAACATATCTTGAATTAGAATTGAACGATGGGTGGTACTTACACTCAATCTATATGAATGTAGATTCTACTTGTGATGCCTTACCTAGAGACAGTAACAACTTAATCAACCCATGTTTCTATGGAATCCGCAACTGTTTTAGAGCTTATACAGAAAGTGTAAAGTATAGATTCAACAATAACCATTTCGGAGATTGTTACTGTACATCAGTTTACGCTATAATCTACAGTGTAAATGAGCACGGTTGTATAGATCAAACTCACGGAATATGGGTAGACGGTGCTGAAGTTCAAGATCAGTTCAACATTCGTACTAATACACACTGTATGTCTGACTGTGGTAATGGAAACCCAGACAACTAAAAGATACAACAACAAACCAATAATTAAAGACGCCTAATTAGGCGTCTTTTTTATTTAGAATAATATTAAAAATAGTTCGTTGTAATACTGCGTATTTTTGCAAAATCTTTAAAACAAAACTTTTAAGTATCCCTAAACATGAAATTCTATTTCTTTTTACTAATACTGATTATTACACACACATCCATCCTAGCACAGGATTCCATCGCTACCCATGAAAAATTGAATAATAAGTTCAATGAAGTTATAGAATCCTCTAACAGATATCAAGAATATAGAGTCATTGAAATTGATAAGATTAACAAGCTTAAAAAAGAAGTCACATCAACTGTCGAAGATCAAGATATTGAAATTAATAACTTAAATAAGCGTATCGAAGATCAAGTAATCCAGATACAAGAGCTGAACGACCAAATGGAAGCTAGTAAAATTGACATTGCCACCCTGGAAAAAGGACAAGATAGTATGGAATTGCTAGGTATTCAACTAGAGAAAAGTATGTATAATATTATTCTATGGTCAATAATTGGGATTTTAACCTTATTACTGATAAGCTTTATCTATAAATTCAAAAACAGCAACACTTTAACATCCACCGCTCAAGAACAATTGGCTCAAATCGAAGAAGAATATGAGAATTACCGCAGAAATGCGCTTGAAAAAGAGCAAAGGCTTAATAGACAATTACTAGATGCAAAAAAAGCTAACAAATAATTAAACAAGATGTAATCCTTTGTTAAACCAGTTGTTATACTCTTATTAATTCATAAACTTCTTTATCTTTAAAAGAAAAGATTATGAATACAGAAGGAAAAACGCCAGAAAAAACGAGCAAAAAAGAACAAGCCATTAATCTAGAAGAAACGCATGGCAAAAAAATTAATCATCAGGTTAAGGACAAGAAAGAATACACACAACCCAGAGATAATTTAAACGCTAATAAAGAATAATAAAAAATCCCGCTAGTGCGGGATTTTTCTTTTTATATAAGCTCAATAGTGTAATAGTATCCAAAATGAATTTTCTTCTTCTTGGGCTCTTTTATATCACCATATACATTTAATATACGCTTACCATTTTTCACTTCAATTTTAAAGTGATCAGGACTATCTGGAATTCTGAATCTACCATTACTACCACGAGCATAATTGCTTTCACTAGTTTTACCTGTTAACAAATCAATAACCGCTTTCATATCAATATTTCTTTTTGATCTAAAATCACTGCGTTTGAGAGCTCGAAGACTTTCTATAAATACAAACTCATTTGCCATAGATATTTTGGGTAATTGTTTTTCATAAACGTTGTAAACAAAGTAACCGCTTGTATTAAATAATTGTCCTTCTGGATAGTTATTGATATCATTACTACTGTACCATTGACGCCAGTGAATACTTTTTAAGATCCAAGAATCCCTTCCTGTATTCTCTCTTTTTTCATAATCCTGTAGGTTACTTCCCATCTTTAATTGATTTCTAAAACCTAAAAAACCACGTTCTCGTTTTCTTAAATTGTCTGAATTCCAACATTTAAAACCATTTAGGGTAATTTTAATCTTATACTCCTTTCCTAGATTTGTTCCTGTTCTTACATCAGAATTTGGTAACTGTGAACGGTTACCATTCCAACTTCCATATTCCAAATTATCGTATTTACCTTTGAATGAACTGTTAGAAAAAATAAAGGAACATGGCCTGATTTTACCTGATTCTTTATTTTTAAACTGACCTTTAAAAATTCGGGTCGATGGATTTTTCTTACCCCAAATCATTCCTCCCTTATCTCCATAATGAGCGACCATAAATCCAGACTTACTATCTATAAAGTCTAGCGTACCGAATTTAGTGTTCCACTTTCCTTTATGGTAATTTTGTTGCGCATCGCTTACTTTTTTCCCGTTCCAATCTCCTTGTACTACACCTGTACTCCATTTCCAGGTGCCTTTAAAACCTAACACAGTTTTTTCTAAGTATGCGTAACCTAAGGTTCCATTGTTATCAAAAACAACGTTTAGCTTTCTTCCGCTTTTTCTGATAGACCTTATAGTTCCTCGATCACTATATGTGCCTACCACATAATTACCTCTTTGCAATAGGATAATTTGACCAAAATTAGTCTCATAGGTTCCTGTCCAATTGAGAACCGTAGTAGGTTCCATGTTTGATGTTGTATCTGATTCTGCTTTCGCGAAAGCGATACCAAAAAGTAATATCGCAATTGCAATTAATCTTGAAGTTTTCATATTGATTTAATTAAGTTGAATTGTATAGAAGTACGCCCATTTATCATTATTGCCGTATTTAATAAAGGCATAACCGCGTACCTTGCGTTTACCGTTAGATTCTGAAAGCCAAAAAGTGTGATCAGAATTTGAGATCTTCTTACGACCATCGGAAGCGTTTTGAAAGCTATTAGAATTTCTTTTGTAGGTCAAATAATCCAATATATCCTTCATAGGTATTGAATGAGCCACTAAACGATCCGAAGCATTACTAATGCTACGTAATCTTTTATGCGTGAAGTTTAAATTGAGAATTGGATTTTTGTAATATCCTTTACCACCATTATTGTAATTAACAAGATTGCTATATTCTTTATCAACCTGCTTTTCTTTATTTTCTTTATAGGTAATATTAGATTGATCTTTATATAATGTGTGTGTCCAATGCCTTCCTTTTTCATCAAATAAAGAGGCGCTTATTGTGACCTTACCCCTTTCCTCACCATGCATTAAACCGCGATTTTTATAATTCTTAATGGTTTGTAGTGTAATATTTACAGTCTGACCGTTCTCACTTCCTCGTATATTAGAATACTGCCTGCCTTTAGAAGTGATAGTTCCATATAGGCCATAATCCCAATCCATTATGATATCAAAAGGACCGCTGGTCTTTATTATGTCTTCTGAATTTGAAATATAGGCGTAGAACTTCATTTGAGATCCACCACTAAAACCACCGTGAACAAAGTACTCCTGACCATCCTTATATAAGAAACCAGCAACTTTACCTTCTGGATTATGAATGAGGTCTAGTGTGCCAAAATCTGTTTTAAAGGTGTTCCACATGTGTAATCCTTTGAGTTTTGAACTAGTTTTAAAAGTTCCATCCCATTTACCATCCCATTTATTTCTACCCGTGGTTGTTTTCCATTTCCAATCTCCTTTCCAAGCTTGATTAGATTGTGGAGTGAAAGAAACTTGTCCTATTTTTTTACCATTTGAAAAGCTACCAGTGTAGACTCTTCCTCGACCTGAAATGGTAAAATTGGATAGTAACAGATGACCTACTCCTTTGTAAAGGCCTACCGTTTTCTTATTTGATCTTGAGTTTAAAATGTGAATATCTCCATGATCTGATGTGTAAACTCCATCCTTAATTTTAGCATTAATTACTTCATTTCCAGCCATAGCTAGGGCTGTGACAACCATAAATACGGCTGCCGTTATTATTGTTTTTTTCATGATTGATTGATTAAATTTTTCTTATTTCTACGCGACGATTTATTGCTTTGGCCGTCGCTGTTGTTTCATTTGTAAGTGGTTGCGTATCACCAACTCCATCTATTGACAAGATATCTGGCGTGATATTAAAATCATTAATGAGGACATTATAAACTGATTCTGCACGCTTTCGCGAAAGCGTGATGTTATCATCATATTGCCCATCACTGTCAGTGTGACCTATAATTTGATATGAATTCTCAGGATTATTCTCAATCTCTCGAGCAATTGCCTTTATAGTAGCGTAGGATTCTGGGTTTAAGCTTGCGCTTCCTGACTGGAATGTTATTCCATGAGCTTGATAAGAGTCGTTATGAAACAAACTTGTAGGAATTTCAACCTGTCCAGCATATTTAATATTACTGATATAAAAATGTTGATTTGCCGGTGAAACATTACTAGCAAATCGGATTGTTTGATACAGCACATCCGGTTGTACCGCTTGGGTCATATCAATTACTTTTTCACTATTGATATACATTTTTATACGAGTATCCTTTTTTACAATTGAAACGTGGTGCTTTTGATAAGGTTGTGCAGTTTTATTTGATAATACCGCATGAGGTTGTTTTGTAGATGCGTATGTAGATCTACTTGTTGTTTTTTTATATAGTATCGCTCCTTTACCACCACCGCCAGAACCTGCGCCTATACGCAAATAGGTGTAAAAATTACCTTTATAAGGTTTTGACAAATAACTATATGGATCTTCAAGATCACTAAGTATGACATCAAAGTGTCGCTTAAATGCATATTCGTCCATTTTAAAATCATAAACAAAGTCAAATTCCAGTGTAAAATCGGATTGTAAATTATTGGCGATCTCACTTATAACTATAGTCCTTGATCCTGCCCCAAGTTTTAGCCATTTTTCATTGAATTCCTCGAGCTTTACTACTTCAGTTCCTGCGTTTGTATGCCAGCTAGTGGGAAAATCTCCAATAAGCACATTAGAAAAATCTTCAAAGTAGAGAAGATTCTCTCCAGGTGTAAAATCAAATTTTGAATATGTTTTAAAAGTAGATTGATTGTCATAATACATTGAGTCTTTAAACTCAACCATTTCTGATTCTTCTTTCACTATAGGTGAAGCATCATTAACACTATCGTTTCCAAATAACAGGTCGTCTACTCCTTTATCTATTTTATTTTCTATTTTCTTTTCAGTCTGCTGGACTTTTTGATCAATTTTCTTCTTTAATTTTTTAAAGAATTGAGCTTGACCATTAAAGGCTGTTAACATAAATAAGCACGTTAACAGGGTACAAAGGTTTTTCATGATTAGAGTTTTTAATTGATTTACTCCTTAATGAAGAGCAGGAATAAAAGGTTAACAAAAACTAAAAATTTGTAACTTTAATTCCTCTAACCAACGGATAATGAATCATCAACAAGAAGAGACCATTTACCTTCTAAAATCTGGAGATCGATCCTATTATGAAAAAATCTATTTGCATTACAAGCAAGATTTTAAAGGATACGCTCTTAAACGAGGTATTCCACTACATGATGTTGATCAATTATATCAAGACAGTTTTGTTCAACTGTATCAAAATGTCGCTGCCGGTAAATTAACTACACTTACTAGTAGCTTAAAGACCTATTTATTTGGAATAGGGAATTATAAGATGATGGAATACTATAAATCTAAAGGTACTTATGTTAACCTTGATACTGATAATGACATTAAACAAGAAAACCCCATGATGTTCTTTGAAGAACAACCATTGACTGAAAATCAAAATAAATTATATACCGCATTAAACAAAATAGGCACTAGATGCAGAAATATTCTTGAGTTATTTTATTTACAAGGTTTGAGTATTAAAGAAATACTAGCAACCGAGAATTATAGTAGTGAAAATACAGTCAAAGCACAAAAAAGCAGGTGTTTAAAACAACTTAAAGAATTAGCAAACAAAGCAGATGGATAAAGAACAGCTCATACAATTAATTATACATAATAAGGCTAACGATTATCAGAAAAATGAATTTGAAAAACTCGTTAATACTGACCTAGAGTTCAAAAAATCCTATCATGACGCACTTGATATGCGTGCTGCATTAATTAAATCAAAATCTGCAGAATTGAGAAATTTGTTTGACAAACTCGAGAGTACGCATAGAGATAAAAAGCAATTTTCTATAAAATTATCTATAAAAACAATCATTCCTTTTGTTGCGGCGGCTAGCATCTTGCTTTTCATATTGTTATGGAATAGTTCTCCTTCAAATGACGAAATTTATAATCAATATTACACTCCTTATCGCAATGTAATAGTAAATATAGAAAGAGGCGAAACAATAGGAGATGATCAAGTGAGTCGAGCTTTTTACAATTATGAAAGTAAAAATTATGCAGTGGCATATAAACAGTTTGACAGCATATACAATCAAGATAATCAAAGCTTCTATTTGTTTTATCAAGCTAATGCCGCGCTGGGAAATGAAGATTATTCTTCAGCAATTGAGCTATATAAAAAACATCAAAAATTACAAGATGACTTCTACGCAAGATCACGTTGGTACCTAGCCCTTTCTTACGTAAAAATTGGTGAGAAGGAAAAAGCAATCTTGGTACTTGATAAAATAATTGATAATCAAAGCTATAACTACAAAAAGGCTCAATCTCTATTACAAACTTTAAAAGAATAAATCCTTAATTTTTTAGGCTATGAGAACCAACCAAACAAGCAGAATCATCTCTTACCTTTTGACATTTAGTCTTATGCTTTTCTTATTGGCTTGTAAAAAAACTGAAGACAGCAGCTTTAACAAACAGATAAATACTCACGTTGAGAGTATTATTGAAACCGATAGAATTAATGACTCGTTGAGTAAAAAGTTCTATCAACAAGTTCAGGATAGTATAGCTGTTAATAATATTAATCCATCACTCATTTCACTTTTAGACAGCACAACCTTTTATTATGACAAGGTAAAGGTTAAAGACTTAAATTATTTAAATGAAATTTATAAACTTAATTACTCATTTAGATATTACCAAAATGATGTAGAAAATGCGGTACTGAAAATAAAGCAGTTCTTAAAGATTTATAATTCTTTAGACAATAAAGATTATAAAATAGAATTACCAGCAATTGATTACTTGGTAAATGGATTGCTTAGAACTAGTGACTGTAGTGTTGCGATTGATGATTACATAAAGCCCACCGTAAGAAAAATTGACTCTTTAATTAAAATAGAATCTACCCCAGAAAATCTTGAATTTTTAGAAACAGCAAAATTATCTCTTTATCAAAACCATCTTTCCTGTACACAAGTAATGGATAACGGATTTGAAAAAATTAAAGTCCTCAAAGAAATCGAACCTCTTTTAACCCCAAAATACAAAGGAAAGGATTATCTGTTTCAAATTCTAGATTTAATCAATAACGTATCAGACACTTATCATGCATTAGGTGATTACGATAAATTTCAACTTTATCTACACATGTATGAAAACCTACCTGCAGAAAGAGATGCAATAGATAAACAAATCCTCATGGACAGGTACATGATGCATGCAACAAACGTAAAATCTGATTCCCTATTCTTTAAATATTATGATGAATCCAATCGTATTTATCAAACTTCTAGAAATGAATATCCTGAATTTTCTGATGAATACATTACTATTGCTCACTGGCAGCGGATAGCTCACGAGCGCAAGGCAAGATACCTTTTAAAACATGTTAACTCATCCGATAAAGAAATAGCAACTCTATTACATAAAGCTATTAAACTAGTTAGTAGTTTTCAAAATGATAATTACATCAACCCTATTAATGCGTATAAAAACCTTGTCGAATACCATCTTGCAAACAAAAGAATAGATAGCGCTGTATTTTATTTGAATAAGCATTTAAAAAAATCAAAAACTCTTGAAGACAGTTACCATATAAGAGATAACTATTTTCTAAACACTTTGGTTAAAATACAATCAAGAAATAAAGATTCAATTATTAGAAGTCTAAATGATTACTATAAACATTTAGGCATTTCAAATATCGATTCGTTTATCAATAAACCTGAATTACTTAAAGAAACCTCTTTAAGCGAATCATCTGTAAAAAGGTTTATCAAGCTTGCCCATTCTCTTCATAGAACAGCGACTAACAATCAGGACGACGTATTACTACATAAAAGTAAAGAGCTATTTCTATTAAGTACTGGATTAATAAATCAGATGAATTTAATCGTAAATAATAATAGTAATTATGTAATACAAATTGACAAAATCAATAACGCTCTGGTTCAAATCGATGATAAACTATCTCAATTAAATGCCTTAAATGAAGACGATATTTTTAAAACGGTAATAGCTTTAGAACAAAACCATTCCGTTGAAATAAAATTAAAGTCAAGGTTGTATAAGAATGTAAAAAACGATTCCGTTCTCCTCAGTTGGCTTTCGCAAAAATACTCTCTCGAAAAAAGGATAAAGAAAATCTCTCAAGAACAATCTAAGGACTCTATAAGTCAATTTAGTTATCCAACACTGGTTAATGATCTTAATAACGTTAATCAAAACATAGAAGAGAACTATCCTTACTTATCTACTAACAAGCAAGGTCAAATTACCATTTCATCTCTTAAAAGTTTGGCAAGCCAGCAAACCTCTCATGTATACTATAATGGTGACGATGGCCTTTATTTATATTCTGTAAGTCAAAATCCTTATACCATTAGACTACTTAACAACGAGGAGTTTAATAATATAAATCATAGAACCATCCAGTCAATAGCTAATAAAGAGCCGTTACTACCCACAATTAATATTGGCAACAAACAATTTACTAACGTCACAATTACACGATATGGCGCTACTCAAAACCTACCGCTCCATTACTTAGTCTCAAATTATGCTGGTAAAAATATAAGCTATTCATTGCAACTTCAAAGTCATCAATTTGATGGCGATCAAAGACCATCATCTTCGCTCATTATTACACCATCCTACACAAATGTAAGCAACAGTCTAGCAGCTGTTATTGAACGATCTGGTTCCTATTCATTACCCTTTGCACGTGACGAAGCAACCTATATTTCTAAATTATTTGACGGTACTCTTTTTATTGATGAAGATGCTACTAAAGAGAAATATATTGAGAACGCACCCAACCACAATGTTCACCATCTCGCTATGCATGCTGTAATTGACGAAGAGAATGATTACGATGCAAGGTTATTATTTCAGGGTGAAAACGATGAGGATTTTCTAAACCTAGAGGAAATTTACAAATTGCATTTAAATGCCGATTTAGTAACATTAAGCGCCTGTAATACTGCTTATGGTAAAATAGATCCTATTGAAGGTGCAATGAGTCTTTCTCGAGCATTTCAATATGCAGGTGCAAGAGCAACCATAACTAGTTTGTGGCGTGTTCCTGATAGAGAGACATCGATTATTATGAAGAGCTTCTATTCTCATCTTAAAAAAGGTCAACCCAAAGATGTTGCACTTAGACTAGCTCAGGAAGAATATGTATCTAATCAAGTTGAAGAAGAATTTAAACATCCCTATTATTGGGCTGGTTTCATACTTACCGGAGACACTAATCCTATAATTTATTCAGATTCACCTTTGGAAAACCTATGGTATGTGATTCCTTTCATACTATTATTGATAGTTCTCTATATCACGCTTTCGCGAAAGCGAAAAAAACAATAATCCCTTGTTAACCTATTTCATAGAGATGCCATTAATGGTAAACTAATCTCATGAAAACATTTTACATTTTACTATTTACCACCTTCATTTGTCAAGCTCAATTCTATGGTCCCGATGATTTTAGAATAAGTGATGCTGGAGGATTTGGAAACACTACATCAAGTGTTGACTTTCCAGACATAGCCTACAATTCAAACAACCACACTTACCTTGCGGTATGGGAAAGCGCCGATACAGATTTCAATGGAGTTGTAGCAAATAACAGTCAAATAATTGGACGATTTATCGATTTAAACGGAAATGTATTAGGGAATGATATTCTCATTTCATCTTTAAATCTAGGACAAGCTCCATTGGAGAATCGTTTCCCTCGAGTAGCTTTTAATTCCTCAAACAATACTTTTCTTGTGGTTTACCAAGGACAACTTAACGCCAATAAAAGTGAAATTTATGGTGTGGTATTAGATCAAAATGGTTCAATAATATCGAGTGATTATAGAATAACAAATTCCGGCTCTAGTGGAAATTCTTCAATCGATGCACGTACACCAGCTCTTGTATATAACTCCTTGTTAAATGAATATTTTATGACTTATATAATGGTAAGTCAAGCAACAAGTACTGCTAATGGATCATTGGAACTTTATGGTCAAAGACTTGATCAAAATGGCTTACAATTAGGCACAAGTTTTCCTTTAACCAACTCTGCCAACGGTATACAAACCAACGGATCCATACCCGATGTGATCTTTAATCCTAATGCAAGAGAATATGCTGTTACCTATGTTGCATCACCTATTAATAATCAAGAAGAGGCTTTTGTTACCACTGTTAGTGAAAATGGTAATCTAGTTAACCAATATCAATTAAGTAATAGAGGAAGTATAAACAGCAACAGTTTTGGTAATAAATGGGTAAGAGCTGCATACAGCACGACAGACAATCGGTACATCTTTGTTTATGAAGCTGATAATTCTCGAGCAGGAGAAATAGATGTATTTGGAGTTATATACGATGATTCTATGAATATTCTAGTTCCTGAGTTTGAAATTAGTCAAGTAGGTGCTCAGGACACTAGGCACGATGCAGCAACTGCAGATGTTGATTGGAACCCAAACGACAATACATTTTATGTCGTTTTCAACGCAAATCCTTTTTTCTCAAACAGGTTCGAAAGAGAAATATTCATGAGAACTGTAACCACTACAGGAGTGACAGGAAATTCATTGTTGCGTGTATCTGCAGCACCAGTTAATGCTGATGGAAGTGCATTTTTACCCAGAATAGTTAGCAACGGTCAAGCGGCCCTTTTAATTGTGTACAAAGCAGAGGATACTTCAAGTGGAAGTATGATGGTAAATCAAGAATATGAAGTTTATGGACAACTATATGGTAGTAGTACCCTTAGCTTAGATTCAAATCAACAATCTCAAATTGAGTTTTACCCTAACCCATCCAAAGACTATATATTTATTGAAGGAAATGGTGATGTAGAAAAATCGGTTACTATTTCTAGTCTATCTGGAACACAATTATTGCAGCATCAAGAAATAAATCAAAACCTCACCAAAATTGACATTTCAAACTTGGCTACTGGTGTATATTTCTTAACGGTTACGACTAATAATGACATCATTACTTGGAAGTTTATTAAATCGCAGTAGCTTAGACAAACTATATAAATAAAAAAGCTCGCTTAAAGCGAGCTTTTGATTTTTTTTAAATAGCTACTAATTAAAGTGCATTAACGTGCTTAGCAAGTTTTGACTTTAAATTACCTGCTTTATTAGAATGAATAATATTCTTTTTTGCTAATTTATCAATCATAGATGATACTTCAACATATAATTTTTCAGCAGCTCCTTTATCAGAAGTCTCACGTAATTTTTTGATAGCATTACGAGTTGTTTTGTGCTGGTGCTTATTTCTAAGTCTAGCTGTCTCGTTTCTTCTAATTCTTTTTAAAGCACTTTTGTGATTTGCCATAATCTTTGTAAAAATCGTCTATCTAAAGACTTGTTTTATTGTAGCCCGTAGGGGAATCGAACCCCTCTTTCCAGGATGAAAACCTGGCGTCCTAACCGATAGACGAACGGGCCATTGAGTTTTGCTCGTTTAGCGGATGCAAAAATAAGAGCTTTTTACGATTTGCCAAACTATTAAGTAAAAAAAATGAATAAATTTTTCAAATTATTTTTACTATTCTCAATTTCAATTAATTAGATCCCTAATAAGCCTTAGCAAACAATACCCTTCTTGTACTAGGTTTCCCAGAGAATACGCAAGTTCCTTGTTCTTCCTTAGCATCAAGAGGGATACACCTAATCGTGGCCTTAGTCAGTTCTTTAATTTTATCTTCTGTCTCTGCCGTGCCATCCCAATGAGCACTTATAAAGCCCGTTTTGTTTTCTAAAACTTTTTTAAACTCATCAAATGTTTCAACTTTAGTAATGTGATTATCTCTAAAATCTAATGCTTTATTAAACAATGACTCTTGAATCTCTTTGAGCAATTCTTTCACACGCATGGCTATTCCTTCAGAAGGAACCACTTCTTTAGTCAGGTTATCTCTTCTAGCGAGTTCTACCGTGCCATTTGCTATGTCTCTTGCGCCAATCGCAATTCTTAATGGAACTCCTTGTAATTCATGCTGTGCAAACTTTGCTCCTGGTCTTAAGGTATCTCGATTGTCATATTTAACAGTTACTCCTAGTGACCTAAGATCTTTCATCATCTCATCTGCAACGGTTGTAACTTCCTTCAATTGATCTTCTCCTTTATATATAGGTACTATGACAACTTGATTTGGTGCCAGATTTGGAGGTAATACCAAACCTTTATCGTCACTGTGAGTCATAATCAAAGCACCCATTAATCTAGTAGAAACTCCCCAAGACGTTGCCCATACATAATCTTGCTTTCCTTCTTTAGAGGTAAACTTAACATCAAATGCCTTGGCAAAATTTTGACCTAAAAAGTGACTAGTACCTGCCTGTAAAGCTTTACCATCCTGCATTAGAGCTTCAATACAATAAGTCTCATCAGCGCCGGCAAATCGTTCACTTTCAGTTTTCAAACCTTTAACCACTGGAATCGCCATGAAATTTTGAACGAAATCAGAGTAAACATTATTCATTAACTCTGCTTCTTGAATCGCTTCTTCTTTAGTTTCATGAGCAGTATGACCTTCTTGCCACAAAAACTCTGCAGTTCTTAAAAACAGCCTTGTTCTCATTTCCCATCTAACAACATTGGCCCATTGATTTATTAATAAAGGTAGATCCCTATAACTTTGAATCCATCCTTTATAAGTATTCCATATGATCGCCTCACTGGTAGGTCGCACAACCAGCTCCTCTTCCAATTTAGCTTGTGGATCTACTCTTAATTTTCCTGGATTTTCAGGATCATTTTGAAGTCTATAATGAGTTACTACAGCACATTCCTTAGCAAAACCTTCAGCATTTTTTTCTTCCGCTTCAAACAGGCTTTTAGGAACAAACAAAGGAAAATAAGCATTTTGATGACCTGTTTCTTTAAACATACGATCTAACTCTGCTTGCATTTTTTCCCAAATAGCAAACCCATAAGGTTTGATAACCATACATCCTCTTACAGCACTGTTTTCTGCAAGATCAGCCTTTACCACTAGTTCATTATACCATTTGGAGTAATCCTCTGCTCTACTTGTTAGGTTTTTAGACATTTATTAATTTTTTGGCACAAATATTGTGCTTAGATTAGAAGTTTGTTAATCCTTATTATTAGGATAGCAAAACTACTTATTTTTATCAAATGCTATCAAAAAAATCAAAAGTTATGAGTATCAATTACAATTTTAGAAAAAAATGGATTTCTGCGAGCATGCTTATTGCTCTTAGTGTAATCATATCTTCATGTGGTACCTATGACAATGTTTCTTATAACGATGGCATTTATGGTGAATCAGAATCGGTAAAAGTTGATAACACTCCTACATATCAAGATGACAGCGCGGGCTACTATCAAAGACTTTTTGAACAAGAAGGTGAACAATTTGGGAATAACTTTGAAGTCGACAGCGTATTTACTGATGTGGAATCATATTCTGGAGGTAGTTATGATTCTTCAAATCCAGATGCTACAGCTACCTATGGTGGTGGTAGTCCTGCATGGGGAGAAAGTCCCACTCAAATATCAATCAATTATATAGACAATGGTTTTTGGGGTTGGAATGCAGGATTTGGGCCTAGATGGGGTTGGAACAACTGGGCCTGGGGCTGGAATGCCGGCTTCGGTCCTACTTGGGGTTGGAATAATTGGGGCTGGAATGCAGGATTTGGTCCTGGATGGGGCTGGAACAACTGGGGCTGGAACGCTTGGGGTTGGAATGCTGGTTTCGGACCTGGATGGGGCTGGAACGGTGCATGGGCTTACAGAAATGGATGGTACGGAAATAATTTTGGATGGGGTTATAACCGAAATAATTTCGCCTATGTAAACGGAAGTAGATCTTTAAGAGGTTATAGCTTAAACCCAAATACAAGAGGTAGAGCTGCTTATGGAAGTCGCAATACCACAAATGGTAGATACTATTCTGGCCGAAGCACCTCAAATAGAAGAAGTAGTTCGATATCTAGAAGTAGTAGAACCTCTCGAAATAGTAGTATTTCAAGAACATCAAGAAGCTCTACTCGTAGTACCAGAGTAGGAACAAGAAGTTCTAGTTCTCGTAGTAGCGGAATGAGATCTGGTAGCTCTAGAACAAGCCGTTCTTCAGGTATGAGAAGCAGTGGTAGCTCTTCAAGATCCTCAGGAATGAGAAGTGGAGGATCTAGTGGTAGATCTTCAGGTGGTGGACGTTCATCAAGCTCGAGAGGTCGTAGAGGATAATTAGAAAGTTAAATTATATGAAAAAGGCAATAATTATAGGCGCGCTCGCACTGGGTGCGCTTTTTTCAAGCGCTCAATCTGTTCAAGAAGGACTTACTTACACTCCACAAGATATATATGGAACAGCTAGATTTAGAGCTCTTAGCGGAGCAATGGGATCATTAGGAGGTGATTTATCTGCAATTGGAGTAAATCCTGCTGGTTCAACAGTATTTGCAAATAATTACGTTTCATTAGGTTTAAATGTATTTAATCAAGATGCCGACACAGATTACTTTGGAAGCACTTCAAATGATGGCAGTACTGATGTAACTATCAATCAGGTAGGTGGTGTTCTAGTTTTTGAAGGCAACAATGAATCTGGCGTTACTAAATTTTCTCTAGGTATCAATTACGACGCTTTAAGAAATTATGATACTAGGCTCTTTTTTAATGGCGTAAGTGACACTTCTATCTCTCAATATTTTTTGAATAACGCTAACGGTATTACTCTTGACAATTTACAGTTACAAAATGGAGAAACAGTAAGCGGTCTTTATAGGTTCCTTGGAGAAAATGTAGGTTTTGACGCACAACAAGCCTTCTTAGGATATGAAGCTTTTATAATAAACGCTATTGATGATACCGACCCAAATAATATTGATTACGTATCAAACACTGGTAATGGTCCATACAACCAGACATATTTTGAAGACTCTAATGGGTATCAAAACAAAACATCTTTCAACGGAGCTTTAGAAATTGATAATAAATTTAGCTTAGGTCTTAATGTAAATATTCATTACTTATTTAATGAAAAGTTTACTCGCGCAACCGAAAACAGCAATGGTAATGTTTCTAGAACTAGGTTTGACAATGTATTAAGAACAGACGGTAGTGGCGTAAGTTTTCAATTAGGTACGATAGCAAAGGTTACAAAGCAATTTCGTCTAGGTTTGTCTTATGAGTCACCAACATGGTATACTATTGAAGATAATTTAGTTCAGGAGATCGAAGCATCAGGAGCTAACATTAATGCTATAGTTGCTCCTAGAGTAGAAAACTTATTTGCCCCTTACGATTTAAGGCTTCCAGGAAGTTGGATGGCAAGTGCTAGTTATGTTTTTGGCAAAAAAGGGCTTATAAGTCTGGACTACGGTATAAGAGATTACACGAATATGAAGTTTTCTCCAGAAAACGATTTCATTTTTTCTCAAAACAACCAATTTATTTCCAACAATCTAGACACAGCTACCACTTTGAGAATAGGTGGAGAATATCGCGTTAAAAATTGGTCTCTGCGTGGTGGTTATAGAATGATTGATTCGCCTTACAAGGATAAAAGTATTATGGATGATCTTACAGGTTATAGTTTAGGTTTGGGATATTCATGGGGAAATACGGTTCTAGATTTGTCTTATGATTACTCCGAACAAGATTTCTCTCAAAACCTTGCTTCTGGAGGATTAGATACCTCTGGGAACGTACAAAACAGCCTAACTAATATCGTATTAACCTTAGGATTTAATTTATAACAGGTTAACTCTTAACAAGAAAAAAGCTGCATTTCCGATAGATGCAGCTTTTTTTATGCCTAGGATTAAATGATTTTTATAATTATTGTGCTTGGTAGTGTTTAGTTATTACGCTTTCGCGAAAGCGTAATCAAATAAATAACAAGCAATTTTTAAAACCTAGTAAGCAAAAGCCCGCATTTAAAATGCGGGCTTTAATAATGCATACCATAAAGAGATTATCTTTTTAAAGCAAAGTGTCCAGTAGCCTCTGCGGATTGTCCTTCAAATTGATATTCAATTTTAAACCAATAATCAGAACTTGGTAAAGGCTCTCCATTAAAAGTTCCGTCCCAACCAGGACCATCGGTTGCTATTTGTTTTAGGAATTTCCCATAACGATCAAAAATGTATACCTGTGTTCCTGGTAGTCTATCACCTCCAATAATATTCCAAGTGTCGTGATAGCCGTCTGCATTAGGAGTAAAATAATCAGGATATCCATATACAAACACCTCTACAACTACTTCACCACAACCAGTTCGTTCTGCAATTGCCATTGTGTGAGGTCCAGGACTTACGTCATTAAAGTATGGTGAATTTTGGTAAGGTCCACCGTCTAAACTAAACCAATATTGATCTGGACCTTCTGTAGTTACAAAAATATTATGTGAAAAATCAAAAGGGTCTGTGGTAACCTCAACATCATAGGAAAGAGGAATTCCCGAAAAACGTACATTAGTATTTTCAGTTTGTTGACAGCCAGTAAACAAGTCTGTCACTACCACTTCATAATCTCCATCTTCTGTTGCATTTAAAAAGGAATCAGATGCACCAGCTATGATTGTACCATTTCGAGTCCATTCAAAAGAATAATCTTGATTATTAAGACCTGTATCAAGTAATTCAGGTCCATTTATAAGAACTCCGTTTTCATCTCTACACAAAATATATTGCGGTAGTAATTGTGGATCTGGTAAATCATTAAACAATAAATCTAAGGTGGTAAATCCTTCACAGCCTAAACCTGGGATTTCAACCCTAACGAATACAGTTGTATCACCGCTAAAATCATAATTAGCATTCAATGGGTTAATGCCATCCTGGGCGTCTTGAGAGGTTTCATGGAAGGTTACATCACTTGTTTGTCCTCCTGTTATCTCTGGGATAGCAGTAGTTAAATCTACCGTAGCTATTCCAGTTCCATCATCACATGATTCAAGTGGTGTTGCAACAAACGCATTAGGCGCTGCAAGTGCCTCTATTTCAAAAGTACCCACAGCAAAACAACCGGTTGAAGCATTTTCTAATCGATAATGAATGGTTTGTGGATTAGAAATATTATTGTAACTGTTACCATCTAATGGGTTTGTTTGTGAAACAGCATCTGCTTGTGACTCATAAAATGTTACTACTGCCGATTGACCGTTAGTTATTTCTGCAGTGCGATCGCTTAAAGAAAACATACCTACACCATCATTATCATCGTCACATACTTCAAGATCTGAAACCGTAACCGTTTGTGGAATTGGATTTACGGTGATGTTGAAACTTGATGTATTTGAACAGCCTGTTGTATTATTCACTACACTAGCGTAAATCGTTTCAGAAGTGGAAGTATTTGAATAATTGGTATTTAAAGGATTAATAGCTGAATCTGCATCGGTTTGAGACGCATGATAAGTTATAGTATAATCAGCAGGATTTAAACCATTCAATATCACGGCATCGTTTTGAGATAAGTCAAAAACTTCTATACCATCTCCTGAAATATCATCACACAATTCCAAATCATTACCATTAATAATAGAAGGAGCTGGATTAACAATTATATCAAAATTAACTGTTGAAAAACAGGTCGCATTCACCACACTTTCCATTCTTACATAAATGGTCTCTGTAGCTGCAGTATTATCATAACTTGTTGAATTTAAAGGATTGGTATTTGAATCAGCATTAGCTTGAGAAGAAAAATAAGTTATCACATAATCTGCTGCGTTTAATCCGTTTAAAATTACCGCATCTTGTGTACTTAAGTTAAAATTCTCAATACCGTCGTTAGAAGGATCATCACAAACCACTAGATCTGCAGGACTTGTTGCTACCGGTAACTCATTAACAACAAGATTAAAACTACCTGTTGTAAAACACGAACCATTAGGCACACCTTCTACCCTTACAAAAATTTGCTCTCCTCCTATTGTACTGTTTGTATAAGAACTTGGAGAAGCTATAGCATTAGCCGCAGCATCAGCATCTGATTGAGAAAGATAGTAAGTTATCAAAACATCTACTGGATTTTGTCCGTTTAGAATATCAACCTCTTGCGAGGTCAAATCAAATATTTCAATACCGTCGTTACTTACATCATCACAAACAATTATATCCTGTGCTGTATTAAAAACACCTAAATAATCAACTTGTAATGCGAATTGAACTACATCAAAACAAGCGGTATTGCTAGAATTTTCTAACCTAGCATAGATTGTTTGCGGATTTGAAATATTTGAATAAGCTGTTGAGTTAGTAATTGGATTTGTATTTGAAGTAGCATCAGCCATTGATTCAAAGTAACTAACATTTCCAGTTGTTACCGTTTGAATACTGGCGTCTTGTGAGGTAAGGTCAAAAATTTCTACCCCATCATTACTTGCGTCATCACAAACCGTCATATCATTTGGCGTGGTTGCTACTGGTAATTCATTAACGACAATATTGAAACTTCCAGTAGTATAACAAGCAGCATTAGGCACGCCTTCTACTCGTACAAAAATTTGTTCACCACCTACAACTCCATTAGTGTAAGAAGAAGGAGTTGCAATAGCATTGATATTAGCATCTGCATCGCCTTGAGAAAGGTGGTATGTTATAGAAACATCTGCTGGATTTTGACCATTCAAGATATCAACTTCTTGAGTAGTTAAATCAAAGATTTCTATTCCATCATTAGTGGCATCATCACACACCACCATATCAGAGGCTGTATTATACACTCCTAAATAATCAACTTGTATTGCAAATTGTGCTACATCAAAACATGATGGATCAATAGGGTTTTCCAACCTCGCGTAAATAATTTGAGGATTAGAAATATTTGAGTATCCAGTAGTGTTAGTAATAGCGTTTGTATTTGCAGAAGCATCTGCCAGAGTTTCAAAATAGGTAACGTTACCACCAGTTACCGATTGAACATCTGCATCTTGAGTAGTAAGATCAAAAACCTCAACACCGTCATTGCTAGCATCATCACATACCACTATATCGTTAACCGCACCAGTAATGGTTTGATTAACCGTTATATCAAAAGGCAATACTGCGTTACAAGAAGGATCAGCAGTGCTCACAATTCTTATCCAAATAGTTACAGTACCAGCAGCTTGGTTATAAGGAAGCGGTATTGGATTTGCTCCAGTTGTAGCATCTGCCTGTGAGGTGTGAAATGTCATCGTAAAATTAGTTCCTACCGTTCCACCGCCGCCGCCAGACAAGCTACTATTTACATAACCTTGTAAATCAAAATTAACAAGAGCCGTACAGCTGTTAATATCTGGAATTGTTACTGTTCCAAAGTCTATAATCGACACTTGAAAACCAGCTGGATCTACCTCAATACAACTATTTGCTAGGTTTGTAATAGAAACATAGACAGTCTCTGGAGAAGTAGTTGTTACGTATGCACTAGGATTTGCAATAGGATTAGTTGCATTCTCTGCGTCGTTTAAGGTGTTATGGTAAGCGACTGAAAAATCGGCCGGATTTAAACCATTTAATACAATAGGTGTATTAACTGTAAGGTCAACAGCTGTAGTACCTAAAGTTCCACATTCAACAATGTCATTTGGTGCAGCATCGAGAATTTCCTGTTCTACAGTTATACAAACCTGTTCTGTATAAATACAACCAAAGCTGTCCGTAAATTCATAAGTATAACAGTTCAGACCTTCAGTAGTAGGTGTTACTGTTATCACATCACCATTTGTGGCTGTAATAGAAGGATCTGGCAACCATCTCGTTGCACTACTACCAGGAGTAAAGTTGAACTCACCTGGTATTATTGCTGGATCAAAATTAATACCCCATTGAAAAATATAACCGTTGTCCGAACCTAAATTATCTACTATATCTATACACCACTGACCGTTTAATGGACTTCCTATTAAATTAGTATAAGGATCAAATGGAAGATAATCACCAGCAGGAATAGTCGCGTTTGCAGCTGCGGCCTGAGCCCATGTTTGTGTCGCTGCTCGTTGTTCTGTAAAATAGTATAAAAATCCTCTTCCAGGGCTCAAGTCTGAGTCATTATCTATTGGGATTCCTAAAAATGTTCCGCCACCATTAGAATATTGATGAAGAACTGCTGTTTGCCCATTTGGAGAAATTATAGTCACCTCTAGATCTCCTAAATAGGAATGCTCCATTTCTAAGAAGATATCTACGATATCAGATGCATTAGTTACCACTGCGCCTGGAGTAAAAATATCAACATTTATACAGGTTTGATAGGAAACACCACTACCATCAGGAAGGAAAGTTTGTCCTGCGACAGGTGGAGTTGGGTTTATCGAAAATTCAACCGGCGTAACTACTCCAGTAATGTCGGTACTATCTCCAAAACAAATGGTGGTGTCATCAGGTTGAGTACCCGTAAAATCAGGATCTGTTGAAACAAAGATTATTAAGTCTATTTCCTCTCTATCAGTACAGCCAATATTATCAGTTACAGTAAATTGAACGTTGTATATTCCAGGACTCGCATACGTTTCACTCACCATTTGGCCAGTTACTGTTCCATTACCATTACCTAGATCCCACTCGTATGTTGCTCCTGTTCCATCTAAACTAAAAGTTGCGCTTCCGTCAAAATTCACAGTAGTACCTTGACAAATTCTTAAAATCCCGTCTGCATCGGTTGCTGGAGTTGTTGTAATAGAAGGCGTTATTGTTTGACATGGATCAAAACAACCTCGCGTCGCTCTCCAACCTGCATTATTCGTATTTGTACCATCTGAAACAAAGGTGATAAACAAACAACCTGTCGAATTAGTAGGAGAAGCTTCTATCACTCCTGGCGCAGTAGTTGTATTTGTACCTGTGTAAAGAACAGGTGCTGTATTATCATCACCGTCATAAATAGTTAGAACATCATTAGGACCTATATCTATAAGTCCAATATTGAATTGCATTCTATCTGTCGGAATAATAGGACATAAAATAAGTTCACCATTTTCATTATTTCCATAATTTCCTGCAGGACCACCACTATCATTTAAAAAAGCATTGTTACAACCTACATATCTCTCGGTTGCATTGGTGGGCATGTTAATAGTTTGAACCTGGCTGTATGCTGTGATTGCCACTGTAAAAAAGAGCAAACTCAACAAGAGTTTTTTAATAGAAATCATTGCTTTGAACTTAGATTAAATCTTGAGTAAGTAACAAATATCTTAATTTTCATTAACATAGCGTTAACTGTAAGCTAATTATTAACACGCCTACCACTCTAGTTAGTTAAATTAAAGACCTTAGTTGTATCTTTGCAACCGCATTTTAACGCTTTTAAAGCGATAGTATTTTATGAAAGTAGAAGATCTTTTGGATGATATAAACAACCACGATCACTCATGGTCCAGTGAAGAAACACCGCTACGTGAAGACGCTTTTAGTCTTACCGATGAGGAAAAGATAGAGAGTATTAAAAAAGATGTTCATAACATCTTACAAACATTGGGAATGGACATGACCGATGACAGCCTGCAGGGAACACCTAAAAGGGTTGCAAAAATGTTTGTTAATGAGATCTTTGGAGGATTAAGACCCGATAAAAAACCAAAGGCAAGCACCTTTGACAATAAATACAAATACAATGAAATGTTAGTCGAGAAAAACATAACATTGTATTCTACCTGTGAACACCACTTACTACCTATAGTAGGACGTGCTCATGTTGCCTACATTTCAAATGGAACTGTGGTTGGACTTTCAAAAATGAATCGTATTGTAGATTATTATGCTAAGAGACCGCAGGTGCAAGAGCGATTAAATATCCAAATAGTGAGGGAACTTCAAAGAGTTCTTGGAACAGAGAATGTTGCCTGTGTGATTGATGCAAAACACCTTTGCGTAAATAGTCGAGGTATTCGCGACATTGAAAGTAGTACAGTTACGGGTGAGTTTGGAGGCGAATTTAAAAAGCCAGAAGTTAAAAAGGAATTTCTGGATTACATAAGTCTAGAAACCAAATTCTAGAATCAACTTCTTTACGTGATAGTTTGTTATTAATTACGCTTTCGCGAAAGCGTAACATCTAATATCTTTACCTTATAAATCAACATTATGGAATTATACCAAAGCAATGAAGTAAAGCTTTACAATTCACTTAATGGCCAGAAGGAAGTTTTTACTCCTATAACGCCAGGAAGAATAGGTATGTATGTATGTGGACCTACTGTTTACAGCAATGTACACCTAGGGAATTGTCGTACTTTCATAAGCTTTGATATGATATTTAGGTATCTAAAGCATCTAGGATATAAAGTGCGATACGTACGTAATATTACTGATGCTGGTCACCTAACCGATGATGCCGATCAAGGAGAAGACAAAATATCCAAAAAAGCTAGACTAGAAAAGCTAGAACCTATGGAAGTGGTACAGCAGTATACCCTAGACTTTCATAACGTAATGAGGCAGTTTAATGCCTTACCACCTAGCATTGAACCTACTGCAACTGGACACATTGTTGAGCAAATTGAAATTATCAAAAACATCATTGACAAAGGTTATGCGTATGAGCGTAACGGATCTGTCTATTTTGATGTCGTTAAATTCAATACTGATCATCGTTACGGAAAATTAAGCGGCAGAAATCTAGAGGATATGATCGCAAACACACGTGACCTTAATGCTCAGGATGAAAAAGAAAATGCTCAAGATTTTGCCTTGTGGAAAAAAGCAAATCCAGATCATATCATGAGATGGCCTAGCCCATGGGGTGATGGTTTTCCCGGTTGGCATTTAGAATGTACTGTGATGAGCAGTAAATATTTAGGAGATACCTTTGATATTCACGGTGGTGGAATGGATCTTAAATTTCCACATCATGAATGTGAAATTGCTCAAGGTGAAGCAGCACACGGTTGTAGCCCTGTAAACTACTGGTTACATGCTAATATGCTGACTCTTAATGGCAAGAAAATGTCAAAATCAACTGGTAACAGCATTTTACCTAAAGAACTATTTACCGGTGATAATGACTTCATGGAAAAAGGTTTTTCACCTAGTGTAGTGCGTTTCTTCATGATGCAAGCTCATTACCGATCTGTTTTAGATTTTAGTAATGATGCTATCCTAGCGGCTGAAAAAGGTTATAATCGTATTAATGAAGCTATTACTTTATTAGACAAACTACCTGTTTCTCAAACTAGTAGCTTTTCCATTAATGAATGGAAAGAGAAATGTTATGCAGCAATGAACGATGACTTTAACACTCCTATCCTAGTAGCAGAATTATTTGAAGGAGCGAGTTTAATTCAAAAAATTAACAGCGGTTCAGAATCTATAAATCAAGAGGACTTAACCATATTGCAGCAAACTTTCAGGGATTTTTTCTATGATGTTTTAGGTCTAAAAAGTTCTCAAGAATCCTTAATTGGTGATGAAACAGAGCACTTAGATAAAGCTATGCAATTGTTAATTGATTTAAGAGCACAGGCTAGAGCAAATCGTGATTTTGCAACAAGTGACAAAATCAGGGATCAATTACTAGAAGCTGGAATTCAACTTAAAGATGGTCCAGACGGAACTACTTATACCTTATAAGCGCTTAGACTTAAAGCTATACTGATAGCATCGTTTTTTAAATGATTATCATTATAGTTGATTAAAGGGATTACTATTTATGCATAGTTATAAATAGTTCTAAACTAGAAATTAAAATGCCACATTTTTAATTCATGTTGAACTTGTTTAATTTTATATACGAATAAATTAGATTGAAAAAGTGGCTTACATATCCTTTTCTAGGAATAATATGGGTTTATCAAAATGCGATATCTCCCTTTACTCCTGCTAGTTGTAGATACACTCCTACATGTTCTAGCTATTCCAAAGAAGCTCTTATTAAGCACGGTTTTTTTAAAGGTGGCTGGCTAGCCATTAAACGTATTTCTAGCTGTCATCCATGGGGTGGCAGTGGTCATGACCCAGTACCTTAATTTTCCAATTATAGGTTTTTACTATCTAATATCTAACAATGTCTTTTGTAAATTCGCCATTAAAATAAGTTAGTGAGTCCTAATCAGATATTATTTACAATCATCGGTTATTTTGCCGTACTAATTGGTATTTCCTTTTTAGTCGGTCGTAAAAATGATAGTGCAACCTTTTTTAGAGGTAACCGTTCTTCACCATGGTACATAGTTGCCTTTGGGATGATAGGTGCTTCATTGAGCGGTGTAACCTTTATAAGTATTCCTGGTAATGTTGAGGCAGATTCTATGGGATATTTTCAAGTTGTACTTGGGTATACCTTAGGGTATCTTGTAATAGGAACAGTCTTACTTCCCATGTATTACAGACTCAATCTAACTAGTATTTATACCTATTTAAATGATAGATACGGAAAATCGGCTCAATATACCGGATCCAGCTTTTTCCTATTGAGTAGAGTTGTAGGAGCGAGTTTTAGGCTTTATTTGGTGGCAGGCGTACTTCAGACTTTTGTTTTTGATCCTATGCAAGTAGGGATTGAATTTTGGCAAACGGTAACTCTTACTGTTATTCTTATTTGGTTGTATACCTTTAAAAGCGGTATTAAAACCATTGTATGGACAGACACCTTGCAAACTTTATTTATGCTTATAGCCGTAGGTGTAGCCTTGTATTTCCTTTATGAGAGACTAGAATTCACTTCTTTTAATAACTTAATTGACTATATAAATAGCAGTAACTACTCTCAAGTATTCTTTTTTGATGATTGGAAAAGTGATCAATATTTCTGGAAACAATTTTTATCTGGTGCATTTATAGCAATTGTAATGACAGGATTAGATCAAGATATGATGCAAAAAAACTTGACTTGTCGCAGTCTCAAAGACGCTCAAAAGAATATGTTTTGGTTCACGATTGTGCTTACCATAGTTAATTTATTATTTCTAGTACTAGGAGTTCTTTTAACTGCGTTTGCCAAAGCGGAAAACATTCAAGCTTCTAAGGACAGCTTGTTCCCTGCAATTGCGTTACAAAGTGATATGGGAATAGGACTAGGACTTGTATTTATGCTAGGACTTGTTGCCGCTGCTTATAGCAGTGCTGACAGTGCTCTAACTTCACTTACCACCTCATTTTCTGTCGATATTTTAAACGTAGAAAAAAAATACTCTGAATCTAGGCAAAAGAAAGTACGTATGTTAACGCATATCGCGTTTTCAATCCTATTAATTCTTGTGATAGTAAGTTTTGAATACGTGATTCGAGATGCCAGTGTAATTACTAAACTTTTTGTTTTTGCTGGTTACACTTATGGACCACTTTTAGGTTTGTTTAGCTTTGGAATACTCACTTCGCTTAAACCTCATCGATACAGCGTTCCTGTTATAGCGATAATATCTCCATTTATTGCCTACACCGTGAGTGTACTAGCCGAAAAAGCGGGATTTGAATTTGGGTTTTTTATTCTTTTATTAAATGGTGCAATAACCTTTTCGTTGTTATTGATTGCGTCAATATTACTACCTTCTAAATCAGCACATAATTAGTATTGGTTTGTACCTAGCATTACTAAAGTACACGCCACTTCTACCTCTATACCATTTGATCTTAGAATTTCATAAAATTCAGGGTTTTCTGTGCCAGGATTAAAAATGACACGTTTAGGCTTAAGACTTAAAATGTAATCGTAATAAGGCTGCTGTCTCTTTGGATTTAAATATAAAGTCACCGTGTGAATATCCTCATATTGTGGTTGATCAGTATCAATAGTTACTCCTGCAACCTCACCAGTTTTCAAACCTATAGCTACGGTAGGAACCTGATAAGATTCCAGTCTATTTATAGCCATGTTTGAGTAACGGTCTGTTTTAAGGGATGCTCCTAATACAAGTGTTTTTTTAGACATATTTAAGATTTAAGCTGTAACATTTCAACAAAGTTAGCGTCTTTTAATTGAAGGACGTGATAAACCCTTTACGATTTATTTGATAATTGAATTGTTTGAAAAAGAAAAATTCAAAGGTTAACGTTTCGTATAATTCATAATTAATGGTTGGTGTTATTGTACGATAACTAGAAATCCCGAGCTTGCAGGCTCGGGATTTTGTTTATATAAAGAATTCAAATAGAATAACTGATCAGTTTTTCTAAAATAACTACCATTTAATTACTGCACTACCCCAAGTAAATCCACTTCCAAAGGCTGCAAGAACGACCGTATCTCCTTCTTTTACTTTACCTTCTTCCCACGCTTCACACAACGCTATTGGGATAGAGGCTGCAGTCGTATTTCCATAGCGCTGTATGTTGTTGTATACTTTGTCATCAGATAATTGAAATTTCTTTTGAATAAATTGTGAGATACGCAAGTTAGCCTGATGCGGCACAAGCATGTCAATATCATTAACATCCAATCCATTAGTTTTCAATCCTTCCATTATCACTTCACTAAAACGGACTACTGCATTTTTAAATACAAACTGGCCATTCATATATGGGTAGTAAGGAATATCTTCCTGTGGATTCTCCTCAATTATTTGAGGAACCCAATGGTTAGTAGAAGGACCTTTAAGAGAAAGTTCTAGCGCGTGTTTCCCTTCACTATGTAAATGTGTTGAAAGTACTCCATGACCTTCTTGTTCTGATCGGGTAAGAACGGCGGCTCCTGCTCCATCACCAAAAATTACCGTTACACCGCGACCACGAGTAGAAAAATCTAATCCACCGCTGTGATTTTCTGATCCTATTAAAAGTACATTTTTATACATACCTGTTTTAATGAATTGATCAGCTACAGAGATTCCATAAATAAAACCACTACATTGATTACGTATATCAAGGGCTGGACAAGTGTGAATTCCCATCATATCTTGTACTTGGACACCACATCCTGGAAAGTAATAATCGGGAGATAGGGTTGCAAAAATGATTAAATCAATCTCATCCTTAGATATTCCAGCTCGATCAAGAGCAATTTCGGCAGCTTTCACTCCCATTACTGCAGTTGAATTTCCATCGCCTTTTTTAATATGACGTCGTTCCTTAATACCTGTACGCTCTTGAATCCACGCATCATTTGTATCCATTAATTTAGAAAGATCATCATTAGTCACCACATTTTCAGGGACATACTTCCCCATTCCGGCTATTCTAGAAGTGTACATATTTATTGTTTAAAAGCCTTGCAAGATAATAACCCACTACCCTATCTTGCTATGGTTTCCTTTAGTTTTTATATGCATGCATAATAAGTTGTTTTCTAGTAATCTTCCCGAACTACCTGATGGTGAACTACATTATGTAGGTGATTATTACGCTTTCGCGAAAGCGGACACATTACAGCGTATAATTATTGAGGAAACGAAATGGCGCCAGAACAAAATAAAGTTGTTTGGAAAAGAGCACCTTGAACCTAGGCTTACTCAATTATATGGTGATCCAAAATTGAATTATGGATATTCAGGTATTGAATTTGAACCCTTACCCTGGACCAAAACTTTAGCCATGATTAAAAAAGATGTTGAGCAACTTGCTAAAACCGACTTCAATATTTGTTTGCTTAATTTATATAGAGATGGGAATGATTCTAACGGATGGCATGCAGACGATGAAAAAGCTCTAGGTGAAAATCCAACAATTGCATCAGTAAGTTTTGGTGAGGAACGATTTTTTCACTTGAAACATAACACGCTTAAGCAACACCAATATAAGTTTAAACTGGAGCACGGCAGTGTGCTAATAATGAGCGGTGGCACGCAACATTTTTATAAACATCAAATTGCCAAAACGAAAAAGACTATAAAACCGCGATTAAACTTAACCTTTAGAAAGGTAATTAGCGATTAACGTTTGGCTATTTTATTACCCGTAGATCGCTGTCTAGAACACTTGAATCTATCAATGCCTTCCATGCGTTGTGCTCTATGTTTTGTAGAACGACCTTGAACACGCTCACGCCACATTTTAAAACTACTAGGTTTCATTTGATTGCGCATGATTTTGATAACCTCGCCTTCAGAAACGCCGAATTGAGCCTCGATAGCATCAAATGGAGTGCGGTCTTCCCAGCCCATTTCTACTATACGATCAATAGCTCTTTCGTCTAAGTTTTTGATTATGTCTTTTGCTCTTGCCATAGTGATATAGTCGCTTCAATATTTATTCATTACATTGATAGTAGCAGATAATACTCTTTTTTTACCTTTAAATATGCAAAATAAAAATTTTATAGAGTACTTAATTATTGCTCTTAATCTAATTCCGTTTCTTTATTTAGGCTTTATTTACAGCGAATTACCAGAAGAAGTAGCCATGCATTTTAATTCTAGCGGACAAGTGGATAGAATGGGAAGCAAAAAGGAATTGTGGATACTTCCTATCCTTTTATGTGGCGTCATGTATTTTTTGTTTAAGTACCTACCTCAACTAGATCCTAAAAACAATAATTCTAGGATATGGCCAGGACTTAGGTTAGGCCTTACAGTTTTTATGAGTGCCATCAGCATTATCATTATTTACGCTTGTTCACATACAGATTCATCAACCTTCAGAAAAGAACTACCTAGATTAATCTTTGCTGGTGTGGGATTATTGTTTGTTTTATTAGGATTATATATGAGACATATTAAACCTAATTATTTCATTGGAATACGCACGCCATGGACGCTAGAGAGTAATGAGGTATGGAAAAAAACACATTATTACGGTGGATACTGGTTTTTAATAGCAGGGATCGTAATGGTAATTTCTAGTATACTATTCTCCATGCAAACAACGTTTATTATTGTCATGTCAGCTACCATTGGCATAGCAATTGCAAGTTTTGCATACAGTTATTATTTATATCAAAAACCAGGTAAGAGCTAATGAAGTATTTTCTAGTATTCACTTTATTTATTGTAAGTATTTCTTTAAACGCACAAGACGTTTTCAGTAAAGGTCAAATGCAAAAGGAACAAATCGATCCTACCATCTATAATATTAATGATAATATTCAAGGCTCTCTGCTGGTTCCCGATACATTGCAACCAGTACCGCTAGTGATTTTTATTGCAGGACAAGGCGCCGTTGATAGAAATGGAAATGAGCCTAGAACAAGAAGCAATCACTACAAACAATTAGCAGACAGTTTGTTATCTAAGGGTATTGCTAGTTATCGTTATGATAAGCGTACTCTTACACTAATGAAAAATAGAAAACCTACGGATGAGGTTACTTTAAATACATTCATTACCGATGCGAGAGTTACCGTAAAAACGTTTAATAGGGATGATAGATTCTCTAAAATCTATTTATTAGGACATGGCCAAGGGTCACTGATAGCTATGAGAGTTTATGACGAATCCATTTCTGGGGTAATTTCTATTGCAGGTCACGGCCAGTCTATCGATGATTTAATAGTGGATCAAATATCTAAAGAAATCCCAGGTCTAGATAAGGTAGCAAGAGCAACCTTTGACAAAATAAAAAAGCAGGAAAAACCTGTTAAAAACATTGAACGAGATCTTTGGAATGTAGCAAATCCTGGAATCCAACCTTTTATGAAAAGTTGGATGAAATATGACCCAACAAAACTGATAAAAAAAATAGAGTGTCCGATTCTTTTATTAAACGGTGATAAGAACAGACAGGTTTCTACCATGCAAACTGAACTGTTACATGAAGCATCACCTAGTTCTAAAAAGGTGATTATTACAGGCATGAATTATGTATTTAAAAAAGTTGGTGATGATGAAATTATTGCAGCAAAAAGCTATGTGGAACCCAACTTTCCTATTCACCCTGAACTAATTAATCAAGTACATACGTTTGTAACAGAATAGTTACAAATTATTCTCGTTTCATTGTATTTTGCAGGCAACCTTTAAAACAAGCCTGTATCAATGGATATTCCTAAAATTGAAAACGCAGCACCATTAATCACCAATGACGCAATAGTCTTTGGACTTTTAATGATTTGTCTAGCTATTGTGTTTTATGCCTCGTCAAGAGAAGACGGATTTTGGAAAAAATTCTTTACTTATGTTCCCGCCTTACTCATGTGCTATTTATTACCTAGTTTTTTGAGCACAACTGGAATTATATCTGGTGAATCGTGGCAAATTATTGAAAATGGAAAGCTAGTTGAAAAGGAGTCTAACCTTTACTACATGGCCAGTCGTTACTTACTTCCTGCAGCACTTGTTCTTATGACCCTTTCCATTGATCTTAAAGCCGTTTTTAATTTAGGTTCAAAAGCACTACTCATGTTTTTGACTGGTACCGCTGGAATTATTATTGGCGGACCACTAGCAGTACTATTAATAGGTTCTTTTATACCAGAGGCTATAGGTGGTGAAGGCACAGACGCTGTTTGGCGAGGACTAGCTACACTAGCCGGAAGCTGGATAGGTGGTGGAGCAAATCAAACTGCTATGTTAGAAGTATATGAATATAGCCAAGATAAATATGGCGGTATGGTAATCGTAGACATTGTTGTAGCAAACTTATGGATGGCTATTTTGCTTTTCGGTATCGGTAAAAGTCAACTGTTCGATAAATGGACCAAAGCTGATAATACAGCCATAGAAGAACTCAAACAAAAAGTTAGCGATTATACTACTGCTGTAAAGCGAGAAGCTACAGTTACAGATATTTTTGTAATGTCTGGAATCGGTTTTGGCGCTGTGGCAGTATCACACTTACTTTCAGAGTTTCTGTCTTCAACTTTTCAAGCAAATGAATCGATAGCTGGTAACATTTATTTGTCCTTTTTGACTAGTGGTTTTTTCTGGATTATTGCTATAGCTACTTTGATTGGAATCTTACTTTCTTTTACTCCAGCTAAACGTTATGAAGGCACAGGAGCAAGTAGAATAGGCGGTATATTCATTTACATACTAGTAGCCACGATAGGTATGAAAATGGACTTAACTAAAATAATGGATAATCCATTCTTAATTCTAATCGGCCTGGTGTGGATGTTTTTCCATGCGATGTTATTAATAATCGTGGCAAAACTTATTAAAGCTCCTTACTTTTTCCTAGCTGTGGGAAGTCAAGCAAATGTAGGTGGTGCTGCCAGCGCTCCAGTTGTAGCTGCCGAGTTTCACCCATCCTTAACCAGCGTGGGCGTTCTACTTGCTGTATTTGGATATGTAGTAGGAACTCTAGGAGCTATTGCCTGCACAATTCTTATGCAACTGGCAGCAACAGCCTAGTATTTTACAAGGATATAATGCATATTTGCACCTCAAATTTTTGAAATGAAAAATCTCATCATCTTAATTCTTTTATTTGCTGGAGTCACAGCTTGTTCTGATTCAAAAGGCACTCTTACCGTTAATGGAAATATTAAGGGGCTAAAACAAGGAACCGTATATCTTCAAAAATTAGTAGACACAACCATCGTAAACGTTGATAGTATAAAAATAGATGGTGAGCCTGTATTTAAATTAACCACTACACTAGAAAATCCAGAAATTTTATATCTATATCTAGATATTAAAGATGGCGTTAAATATGATGACCGTATACAATTTTTTGCTGAAGATACAATTATCAATATAGAAACTGACCTAGAGAAGTTTGAGGATAATGCTCAAATTACTGGTTCAAAGAATCAAGATATTTTAAATATTTATGAGACGAACAAAAAACCTTTAAACCAGGTCTATACTAAGTTAGTACAACGCAGTATGCAATTGAATGCAACGGAAGACGTTTCTCAGGAAAAAATTGATTCACTTACAACTGCTTACGATAAATACCTGCGTAAAAAAGTCCTATATGCGATCAACTATGCTCAATTGCACAAAGATTACGAAGTATCTCCATATATCCTTGTAAAAGATGCTTTTGATGCAAAGGCAGAACTACTGGATAGCGCTTATCAAATGATGCCAAAAAAAATTCAGACAAGTTGTTATGGAAAACAACTGTCTGAATTAATTAAAACTAATAAAGAATTATAGAGCGTTTATACGATCAGCTAATTGGTTAGCTTCGTTTTGTAAATCAACTCTTACTTGTTTTAAATGACTTGCTCTATTTTCTACGCTGCGGTCGTTAACACGTGCGATAAGAGCGTCAAAAGTTTTTATACTATCGTCTATAATTTCTTCAGATTTTTTATGATCAGATTCTGGATGCGCTCCTTGATGGATAATTGCCGCATCAATGATATCACCTAGTACATAGTTGATATCTTGCTTTAAGTGTCTTATGCTTGCCATAATTGTGAATTTATGGCAAAAATAACCTATTTATTAATCTTATGATATAGAAACCTGTAGCACTTTTGCACCTGCGGTTGAATGCAAATCAACAGCTACTAGGCTCGCTGGCAATAAAACTGTTTCTACTGGTTTTAATGTTACATTTTCATCATCTACCTCAATATCGATAATTGTATCACCTACATTCATAAGCACTACAAAAGATTCGAGCTGTGCTGGGTTTATCTGGTAGTGATCATCAAAACTCACATAGTCTGTTTTAAAGTATCTATTTGTCGCAAGATTTTGACTACCCGTTTTGGAAGGATTATAATTAATATGGTGACCTTTAACCTTGTTATAGTCAGCAACGTCAATGGTATCCTGAATATGTAATTCTCTGGTATTACCTTCATCATCTTTGCGGTCAAAGTCATAGACCCGATAGGTAACATCACTACTTTGTTGAATTTCAGCAAGGGTTATTCCACCACCTATAGCATGAATTAATCCAGGCTTGATAAAGAATGCATCGCCTGTTTTAACTTGCTGTTTATTTAATAAATCTAGTAAGGATTTTTCTTGTATCGCTTTCGCGAAAGCCTCCTTATCACAATCCTCATTAAAACCCATAATTAATCGTGCACCTTCATCGGCATGCATGATATACCACATCTCAGTTTTACCAAAACTATTATGTTTCTTTTGAGCTACACTGTCATCAGGATGCACTTGTATAGACAAATCTTGTGCTGCGTCTATATATTTTATAAGCAAAGGAAACTGATTTCCAAATCTGTTTACACTAGTAGCTCCTAACAGTTGTAAGGGATATTGTTCAATCAATTCTGTGAGCGATTGCCCCTTATAATTACCATTGGTAATAATAGATTCATCATCGGGCACAACACTGATTTCCCAACTTTCTCCTAATTGGTTAATCGGTGGATTGATTTTTTTGAGTGTATTTAATTGATCTCCACCCCAAATTTTGGACTTAAAAATAGGTTTAAACTGTAGTGGATATAGTTTCATTAATCACCTGAATATACAACAAAGTTACGAGGTGTCTCGTATAATTTAATACTCAAATCGTATTTAGGATCTAATTTAGGTTTTATTTTTTGATAAATGACATAGGCAATATGTTCTGCCGTAGGAATTAAGGTTTTAAATTCAGGAACTTCTTCATTGAGATTTTTGTGATCAAATGCATCTTCTACTTGTTCTTTGATGATATCTTTAAGTATTTTCAAATCAATCAAATAACCAGTTTCTGGATCAACTTCACCTGTCACACCTACTTCTAATTCGTAATTGTGACCGTGAAAATGTGGATTGCTACATTTCCCAAATATTGATTCGTTTTGTTCACTAGACCAATCTGGTCTAAACAGTCGATGTGCTGCATTAAAATGCGCTTTACGATATGCTGTTAATCTCATGAGATGAATTTGGAATATTTATCAAAAATAATTTTGAACCAAGCTGTATACTCATGTGGATTTTCATCCATATGAGTTTTAATTTCTTGAGCTGTCATCCATTTATAAGCTGCTACTTCATCTGGATTAATTACAGGCTCATCATTGTAATAACCTATCATCACGTGATCTAATTCGTGTTCTGTAAGGCCATTATCAAACGGAGCTATGTATATGAAATTGAAAAGTTCTTTAAGCTCTGTAGAAAATCCCATTTCCTCTTGTAGTCTTCTTTTACCTGCCTCAATATTAGTCTCACCATCTCGTTGATGACTACAACATGTGTTAGTCCATAAGCCTGGTGAATGATACTTGTGTAATGCTCGTTGCTGCAACATAATTTGTTGCTTATCATTTACTACAAATACGGAAAACGCACGATGCAATAATGCTTTTTCATGGGCCTCAATTTTTTCCATAAGGCCTACTTTTTCATCGTTTTCATTTACCAGAATGACTTGCTCCATTTATAAAATTTTGTTTCAAATTTACAAAAGAAGTTTAATCAACCTCTTAGTAATTTGTTAAGAGAATTGATGATAAATCACTGATTGAATATTCCGATCTAGGACTTTTTTAGAGTAGTTCCTCTGTGATCAATGGTAAAATCTACTGTAGTTGTAGAAACTGGTTTTTTCTTGTTCCCAGTTAAACGATCAACTAGCATATCTACCGCAACGGCACCTATTTCTTCACCGTGTTGAGTAACTGTAGATAGAACAGGATCCGACAAATATGAAAATTCCTCGCTAGAGAAACCTACAATTGATACGTCTTTAGGAATGTTATAATTGAGTCTATTAAGAGCACTTACCGCTACTAATCCCGATTTATTATCAATGCATAGGACTCCATCAACATCGGGATGTACTTCACACATATTTTTTATGTGTTCTCTTACATCTTTTGCATTGTCAACATTGATGATGACTGGTTCTTGATTAGTATTACCTGATTTTTCTAGAGCGGTTTTATATCCTAAAACCCTAAGTTTTGCAACGCTTAAATCTCCTAAAGTATTTATTAGTATTATCTTCTTACGACCTTCTTCAATAAACATATTGACAGCGTTGAAGGTCGACATAAAGTCGTCTATAACTACCTTATCACATTCAATCGATTGTGAGGTCCTATCAAACATTACTACTGGAACATCTTGTTTAAGTAAATCTTTCAGGTGGTTTAAATCGTCTTTGGCCTGCGTCTCTTGTGAAATGGAGAGTATAAATCCATCAACACTACCATTTGACAATAAGTTTATTGAGTCATTTTCTTTTGTAAAGGACTCATTTGAGATACATGTAATAATATTATATCCCAATTTATTTGCCTGTTGCTCAATCCCGTATAAGGTATTTGCAAAGAAAGGGTTTAAAATATCTGGTATGATTACACCTAAGGTTTTAGTTTGTCTATTTTTTAAACTAAGTGCTAATGTATTTGGGCGATAATTTAATTCTTTTGCGATTTCTTTCACTCTTTTAATAGTATCCTGACTAATTTCTGGACTATCCTTTAATGCCTTAGAAACAGTAGATACTGAAACACCTAGAGTGCTGGCTAAATCTTTAAGTGTAATCATGATTTACCTTTTGTATTTCACAAATATAATGAACAAGCAACTAGCACTTAAAAAGCCATAGTCAAACTTTAATTATTAATAACATTTTCTTTTAAACCTTTACAATGGCCCAACAAAGCAATAGGAATAATAAATTTAAAAAAATGTATTTCTAATAATTAGATATGAGCTATGGCTTCAATCTTTTTTTACGATTATTTACCTACCACGATAAACTCAGATCTTCTGTTAAGTTGGTGTTGTTCCTCGGTACAATCAACACCATTTGAACATTCGTTAACCAATTGAAATTCTCCATAACCTTGAGCTGTCAATCTATCTGCATTGATACCTTTCATTATTAAATAAGCCCTAGTAGACTTGGCTCTGCGGTCACTTAATTTCATGTTATATAAATCTGGCGCACGGCTATCTGTATGGGATCTAATATCTACTTTAACAGTAGGAAATGCCTTCATAAATTGTAACACTTTTTGCAGTTCAACTTCTGCATCAGGTCTTATATTTGATTTATCAAAGTCAAAATAGATCATAGGTATATCCAGCACGCTAGCTAGATCATCACCGATTTGGAGGTTCTTAATCTTATCATCGATAGACCTTTTTAATGATATAGGTAAATCTATGGTAGCAATAACATCTGGTGTTGTTGTTACTGCATCGGCAGGAGCATACTCTTCTTTGGATGCTTGGATGGAATATGTTGATTCACATAGCACTGTAAAGGAATAAGCCGCGTCCTTTTTAACAATTACTCGTTCTACCTCGTTATTATCTACATCTAAAAGAACAACGGTTGCTCCTGGGATTAATTCTCCCGTTTCTTCATCTGTTACTACTCCTACTATTTCATCTTTACAAGCTAAAGGTTTGTTTTGCTTTAAACTATATATATCATCAAGACCTTGTCCTGATTTTCTATTTGAACTAAAGTAACCCGTCATATTGCTATCCTTAATGACAAATGAAAAGTCATCGTAAGAACTATTAATAGGTTTTCCTACATTGGTGATTTTTAACTTTTCGCTATCATGGGCTTCTGCAAGTGAAGTCACAAAAACATCTAATCCTCCTAATCCCATGTGTCCTGTAGATGAAAAATAAAGATCCTCTTTTTCTGAAATAAATGGGAATAACTCCTTCCCTATTGTATTTACAGCAGCAAGATTCACAGGCTCTGATAAGGTGCCTGTCGAATCTATTTCAACATACCAGATATCTGAACTACTCTTTCCATCCAAACCTAGTACACTTCCAGGTCTATCGCTAGAGAAATACAACCTAGATTCTTCTTTATTTAAAGCTGGGTGAGCTGTTGACCACTCGTCGCTATTGATTGCTAGTTCTTCTATATTTCCCCATCCGTCTTCTGTTTTACTAGCTCTAAATATTTTCAACTTATTTATTTCATCTTTGCTTTTCTTATACTTTTTATTGAAATAATTATTGCTGGTGTAATAGATCGTTTGACCGTCTTTCGTGAATACTGCATTACTTTCATGAAATTTAGTATTCAACTTTTGATCGCCATTTCCAAATTTTCTAGGATTAACAAGTTCTAAACTTGTACTATCAATTTGAGCAACGTATAAATCTAAAAACTGTCGTTCACTCCATTTATGACGTCTGTTAATCATAGAAGCAGAATCCTTTGAACTTGCATATACCACTTCATTACTCCCATTAAGATAAGCGGTTCCAAATTCTTGAGACTCACTATTTATCTCTAAATTTTTAATGGTATATCTCCATGATTGAAGTTCAATCATCTCAAGATAATTTTTATCGTTTACAAAAATTTCAGTAAAAGAATCTGCTCCTTTAATTTTTTGATATTCTATTAATAACGCATCAGCCTTATCGTAATCCTTTACCGCTTTTAAACTTTGAACATATCTAAAATAGTATTCACTTTCTATCGCGCCATCGTTATTCTCAAATAGTTTTGTATACCATTTGTGTGAATTTGAATAGTCGTTATTGAAGTAATAAGTATCTCCTAGTTTTTTATAGACATTACTTGTTCCGTAACCGTCCTCCACCATATTTAAATACATTTGTTGTGCATCTATAAAAGCATACTCATCATATACTTTATCTGGCTCTATTACATTTCTATCTTGAGCGAGAGATATCGTGGAAACTAATCCTAGTATAACAATTAAATATTTCATTGTAACTTTTTAATTTTATTAAAAGAATCTTGGTGTGATAATTCTATCGTAGCTGTTGAACAATTCAAATCGCAAGAATAATTCATAACTACCATCGTTGTATATCGCATTACCTAATTCTGTAGTCTCGCGATCATAGGCAAATCCTATCATCATTTGATCACTTATTTGAAATCCTACTAATCCGGTAACAGCAGCACTCCACCTATAGGCCGCTCCTACTGTGAACTTCTCGTTGAATAAGAAATTTGCCGTTAAGTCAACCTGTAAAGGTGCTCCTTGTACCATCTTTACTAGTCCAGCTGGCTTGAACTTAATGTTATCATTTAAATCAAAAACATATCCCACAGTTCCAAATAAGTGTATACGCTCCTCTGCTATAAACGTGGCTGAACTCGTGTCGTTATCCTCATCAAAATGATCCGTCTGTAATAAATTAGGCGAACTCAATCCTACGTAAAACCTATCCGTATGATAATACAGTCCTAATCCTACAGTAGGTGACAATCTATTGTCTACATTCTCACTCAATCTAGGATCTCCTGGATCAAAAATATTTAGCTTATTAAAGTCAACATTTAACACGTGGATTCCTCCCTTAAGTCCAAAACTTAATCTTGCCTCGTCTCCTACAGGAATCGTATAACTAAAATCTGCCGCTACATAGGTCTCATCAGCTGGTCCTATTTCGTCATTTACAACACTCAAACCTAATCCTACTCTACTATTGGCAATAGGAGTATGAAACGACAAGGTTTGTGTGCGTGGTGCTCCATCCAATCCAACCCATTGACTACGATGTAATCCAACTATACTCGCTACACCGCGATTACCAGCATAGGCCGGATTTATAACTATCGGATTATACATATACTGACTGTACTGTGGATCCTGTTGAGCTGTTAACGCTTTCGCGAAAGCGAAAAAAACAAAGACAACTATTAATTTTTTCATGCTTGTATTCTTAATAATTAATCTAGACTTAGACTTCCATCTAAGCCTAGATTTATTTCATTTTATCTGATGTATAAATAACCGGCCAATTTCTGAGTTTTTCCAAAATCATCTATATATTCTACTACATAGAAGTATGTACCAGTCGGTAATTTCTCACCTTGCTCGACGGTAACTCGTCCTTCTGAAACACCTTCAAACCTACGAGTTTCATTATCGTAATTCTCAGTGTTATAAACCTCAATACCCATCTATTATAGATATGAACTGTATTCTCAAAATTCTCAATTCCTTCTAATATGAAGTAATCATTTCTACCATCCTCATTAGGCGTAACGGCATTCCATACTCTTATTCGACGTGGATCTGAATCTAGATAATCTGGAATTCCATCACCATCGATATCACTAGTATCTCCTGTGTTTGGATCACCATCTCCATCTGGATTTGGCCCTTCATCCATAGTATCAATTCCATCGCCATCATCGTCTGTATCTAGGTAGTCTGGTATGCCATCGCCATCAGAGTCTTGATCGGTAGGATCATTATCACCATCGTAGTCTTCAAAAATCGTATCTACACCATCTCCATCATCATCGGTATCAAAAACATCTGGAACACCATCTCCATCTGTATCGCCTCTTGTAAGTTCCACTCCATTTGGAACATTATCCATATCACAATCTGCATCTAACCATTCTTGAGAAGGTGTTGTTGATTGATCATCTAGATTAACGCTACATGCATCTTGTGGATCTGTAGGATCTCCACCGTTTGGAGGGAATAATTCATCAATATTGGATACGCCATCTCCATCACAATCTAAGGCATCCCATGCTCCTGATGCTAGACTTACGTCTTGTGATATTGAGTCATAATCACATGGATCTTGAGTATCAGTCCCATCGATTAATTCCTGTCCGTTAGTTACTCCATCACCATCACAATCTAACATAGCCCATTCATCACTTGGAGATATTGTCTGACTAGTGGTAAGATAATCACAAGGGTCATTTAGATCAGTACCGTCTGCGATCTCATCACCATTAGTAACTCCATCACCGTCACAATCTGCATCTAGAAAATCGCCTCCTTGAGTTAAAGTAATACTTCCTACTATTAGATCACAAGGATCAATTGGATCAGTCCCATCGATTATTTCATCACCGTTAGTAACACCATCACCATCACAGTCTAGCGCATTCCAAACGGATGTTACTATTGTTAAATCTTGGCTATTCACATCATAATTACAAGGATCTTGTGGGTCGGTTCCATCATTTAATTCGGTACCGTTTGAAACACCGTCACCATCACAATCAGCACCTTGCCACGCTGGAGAGGTAACAGACACATCCTGTTGTGATGCATCGTAATCACATGGGTCATTAGGATCTGTTCCTGCTGTTAATTCGTCTCCATTAGTCACTCCATCACCATCACAGTCTGCTGACAAATAGTCTCCTGATTGAGCTACCGTAATACTTCCAACATTTAAATCACACGGATCGTTTGGATCAGTTCCGTCTGCTATCTCATCAGCATCGGTCACTCCATCTCCATCACAATCTACTGTGCTCGTTACTGCTACGGTTATTTGTGACACGTTGTAATCACATGGATCGTTAGGGTTAGTTCCATCTGGTGTACTTGGATCTCCATCTGGACCATTAATCTCATCAGCATCCGTTACTCCATCTCCATCACAATCTACTGTGCTGGTCACTGGAACTGTAATACTACCTTGATCATAATCACAAGCATCTGTTGGATCGGTTCCGTCTGCAATCTCATCAGCATCCGTTACTCCATCTCCATCACAGTCTACTGTGCTGGTTACTGATACCGTAATATCTACAACATTATAACTACATGCATCGTTTGGATCGGTTCCGTTTGCTATCTCATCAGCATCCGTTACTCCGTCTCCATCACAATCTACGGTACTTGTTACCGCTACTGTTACACTTGCTGGATCATAACTACACGCATCGTTCGGATCGGTTCCGTCTGCTATCTCATCAGCATCTATCACTCCATCTCCATCACAATCTACTGTGCTTGTTACTGCTACTGTTATTTGTGATACGTTGTAATCACACGGATCGTTAGGGTTGGTACCATCTGGTGTACCTGGATCTCCATCTGGACCATTGATCTCATCAGCATCGATCACTCCATCTCCATCACAATCTACTGTGCTCGTTACTGCTACAGTTACGCTACTTACGTTATAACTACAAGCATCGTTTGGATCGGTTCCGTCTGCAATCTCATCGGCATCTATCACTCCATCTCCATCACAATCTACTGTGCTCGTTACTGCTACAGTAATATCTACAACATTGTAACTACACGCATCGTTTGGATCGGTTCCATTTGCTATCTCATCAGCGTCAGTTACTCCATCTCCATCACAATCTACGGTACTTGTTACCGCTACTGTTACACTTGCTGGATCATAACTACACGCATCGTTCGGATCGGTTCCGTCTGCTATCTCATCAGCATCTATCACTCCATCTCCATCACAATCTACTGTGCTTGTTACTGCTACTGTTATTTGTGATACGTTGTAATCACACGGATCGTTAGGGTTGGTACCATCTGGTGTACCTGGATCTCCATCTGGACCATTGATCTCATCAGCATCCGTTACTCCATCTCCATCACAATCTACTGTGCTGGTTACTGGTACAGTTACGCTACTTACGTTATAACTACAAGCATCGTTTGGATCGGTTCCGTCTGCAATCTCATCGGCATCTATCACTCCATCTCCATCACAATCTACTGTGCTCGTTACTGCTACAGTAATATCTACAACATTGTAACTACACGCATCGTTTGGATCGGTTCCTGCGGCTATCTCATCAGCGTCAGTTACTCCATCTCCGTCACAATCTACTCCACTTGTTACTGCTACTGTTACACTTGCTGGATCATAACTACACGCATCGTTTGGATCGGTTCCGTCTGCTATCTCATCAGCATCGGTTACTCCATCTCCATCACAATCTACTCCACTTGTTACTGCTACTGTTATTTGTGATACGTTGTAATCACATGGATCGTTAGGATTGGTACCATCTGGTGTACCTGGATCTCCATCTGGACCATTGATCTCATCAGCATCCGTTACTCCATCTCCATCACAATCTACTGTGCTCGTTACTGCTACAGTTACGCTACTTACGTTATAACTACAAGCATCGTTTGGATCGGTTCCGTCTGCAATCTCATCGGCATCTATCACTCCATCTCCATCACAATCTACTGTGCTCGTTACTGCTACAGTAATATCTACAACATTGTAACTACACGCATCGTTTGGATCGGTTCCATTTGCTATCTCATCAGCATCAGTTACGCCGTCTCCATCACAATCTACTCCACTTGTTACTGCTACTGTTACACTTGCTGGATCATAACTACACGCATCGTTTGGATCGGTTCCGTCTGTAATCTCATCAGCATCGGTTACTCCATCTCCATCACAATCTACTCCACTTGTTACTGCTACTGTTATTTGTGACACGTTGTAATCACATGGATCGTTAGGATTGGTACCATCTGGTGTACCTGGATCTCCATCTGGACCATTGATCTCATCAGCATCGATTACTCCATCTCCATCACAGTCTACTGTGCTGGTTACTGGTACAGTTACGCTACTTACGTTATAACTACATGCATCGTTTGGATCGGTTCCGTCTGCAATCTCATCAGCATCTATCACTCCATCGCCATCACAGTCTACAGTACTTGTTACTGCTACAGTAATATCTGCAACGTTGTAGCTACATGCATCGTTTGGATCGGTTCCTGCTGCTATCTCATCAGCATCAGTTACGCCGTCTCCATCACAATCTACTCCACTTGTTACTGCTACTGTTACACTTGCTGGATCATAACTACATGGATCGTTTGGATCGGTTCCGTCTGCGCATTCTGCAGAATTAGTAACACCGTCACCATCACAGTCTTCAAAACCAATTGAGTTTGCTGGATCGCTGGTCAAAATTAGACAGACATCAACCGTTCCAGATGTTACATCGTCACAATCAATAACAACAGTTATGGATACATTACCTACATCAGTTAATCCATCTTCATCTTCTAGCGTATAGTCAAAACTAACACTTGTTAAATTTGGTCCAGGCGTAACGTCTAATGTTCCATTAGTCTGAAGTGTTACCGTAGTACCATCACTTAAGGTTACTGTAGATCCTGGTGCTATCGGAGTTACTACTCCTGTTGCTGGATCGATGATCTCGGTAATCGTCAAATTAGCATTGTCGCCGTCTGGATCATCATCACCGTCTAATACATTGATATTGATCAAAGTTTCTGTATCTGTAGTAGCTACTTCATCATCTGCTACTGGTGGTAACTGAGTGAAAGTTATATCTACCATACCTGTATCAGTTAAACCATCTTCATCTGCAACTGTGTATTCAAAACTAATCGGCTCAGTGCTATCCGTTACTGGAATAACATTTAAGGTTCCATCTGGATTTAGCTCTACTACCGTACCATCGGCTAATGTCACTGGTGAACCTACCGATATCGCCTGACCTTCTACCTCAGTGATTGTCAAGTTTGCATTATCGCCATCTGGATCATCATCGCCAGCTAACGCATCTACCGTAATCGGTGTATTGATCGTCTGGTTTGATAGAATCTCATCATCTGCTACTGGTGGTAACTGAGTGAAGGTTATATCTACCATACCTGTATCAGTTAAACCGTCTTCATCTGCAACTGTGTATTCAAAACTGATCGGCTCTGTGCTATCCGCTACTGGAATAACATTCAAGGTTCCGTCTGGATTTAACTCTACTACCGTACCATCAGCCAAAGTCACTGGTGAACCTACCGATATCGCCTGACCTTCTACCTCGGTAATTGTCAAGTTTGCATTATCACCATCTGGATCATCATCGCCAGCTAACGCATCTACCGTCACTGGTGTATTGATCGTCTGATCCGCTAGAATCTCATCATCTGCTACTGGTGGTAACTGGGTGAAGGTTATATCTACCATTCCCGTGTCAGTTAAACCGTCTTCATCTTCTAAGGTATACTCAAAACTAATCGGCTCCGTACTGTCTGTAGCCGGTGTAACATCTAAGGTCCCGTTTGTCTGAAGGGTTACCGTAGTACCATCACTTAAGGTTACTGTAGATCCTGGTGCTATCGGAGTCACTACTCCTGTTGCTGGATCGATAATCTCGGTAATCGTCAAATTAGCATTGTCGCCGTCTGGATCATCATCACCGTCTAACACATTGATATTAATAGGTGTGTTTATAGCTTGATCTGTTAAACTCTCATCATCTGCTACTGGTGGTAACTGAGTGAAAGTTATATCTACCATACCTGTATCAGTTAAACCATCTTCATCTGCAACTGTGTATTCAAAACTAATCGGCTCAGTGCTATCCGTTACTGGAATAACATTTAAGGTTCCATCTGGATTTAGCTCTACTACCGTACCATCGGCTAATGTCACTGGTGAACCTACCGATATCGCCTGACCTTCTACCTCAGTGATTGTCAAGTTTGCATTATCGCCATCTGGATCATCATCGCCAGCTAACGCATCTACCGTAATCGGTGTATTGATCGTCTGGTTTGATAGAATCTCATCATCTGCTACTGGTGGTAACTGAGTGAAGGTTATATCTACCATACCTGTATCAGTTAAACCGTCTTCATCTGCAACTGTGTATTCAAAACTGATCGGCTCTGTGCTATCCGCTACTGGAATAACATTCAAGGTTCCGTCTGGATTTAACTCTACTACCGTACCATCAGCCAAAGTCACTGGTGAACCTACCGATATCGCCTGACCTTCTACCTCGGTAATTGTCAAGTTTGCATTATCACCATCTGGATCATCATCGCCAGCTAACGCATCTACCGTCACTGGTGTATTGATCGTCTGATCCGCTAGAATCTCATCATCTGCTACTGGTGGTAACTGGGTGAAGGTTATATCTACCATTCCCGTGTCAGTTAAACCGTCTTCATCTTCTAAGGTATACTCAAAACTAATCGGCTCCGTACTGTCTGTAGCCGGTGTAACATCTAAGGTCCCGTTTGTCTGAAGGGTTACCGTAGTACCATCACTTAAGGTTACTGTAGATCCTGGTGCTATCGGAGTCACTACTCCTGTTGCTGGATCGATAATCTCGGTAATCGTCAAATTAGCATTGTCGCCGTCTGGATCATCATCACCGTCTAACACATTGATATTAATAGGTGTGTTTATAGCTTGATCTGTTAAACTCTCATCATCTGCTACTGGTGGTAACTGAGTGAAAGTTATATCTACCATACCTGTATCAGTTAAACCATCTTCATCTGCAACTGTGTATTCAAAACTAATCGGCTCAGTGCTGTCTGTCGCTGGAATAACATTTAAGGTCCCATCTGGATTTAGCTCTACTACCGTACCATCGGCTAATGTCACTGGTGAACCTACCGATATCGCCTGACCTTCTACCTCAGTGATTGTCAAGTTTGCATTATCGCCATCTGGATCATCATCGCCAGCTAACGCATCTACCGTAATCGGTGTATTGATCGTCTGGTTTGATAGAATCTCATCATCTGCTACTGGTGGTAACTGAGTGAAGGTTATATCTACCATACCTGTATCAGTTAAACCGTCTTCATCTTCAACTGTGTATTCAAAACTAATCGGCTCAGTGCTATCCGCTACTGGAATAACATTCAAGGTTCCGTCTGGATTTAACTCTACTACCGTACCATCAGCCAAAGTCACTGGTGAACCTACCGATATCGCCTGACCTTCTACCTCGGTAATTGTCAAGTTTGCATTATCACCATCTGGATCATCATCGCCAGCTAACGCATCTACCGTCACTGGTGTATTGATCGTCTGATCCGCTAGAATCTCATCATCTGCTACTGGTGGTAACTGGGTGAAGGTTATATCTACCATTCCCGTGTCAGTTAAACCGTCTTCATCTTCTAAGGTATACTCAAAACTAATCGGCTCCGTACTGTCTGTAGCCGGTGTAACATCTAAGGTCCCGTTTGTCTGAAGGGTTACCGTAGTACCATCACTTAAGGTTACTGTAGATCCTGGTGCTATCGGAGTTACTACTCCTGTTGCTGGATCGATGATCTCGGTAATCGTCAAATTAGCATTGTCGCCGTCTGATCATCATCACCGTCTAACACATTGATATTAATAGGTGTGTTTATAGCTTGATCTGTTAAACTCTCATCATCTGCTACTGGTGGTAACTGAGTGAAAGTTATATCTACCATACCTGTATCAGTTAAACCGTCTTCATCTGCAACTGTGTATTCAAAACTGATTGGCTCTGTGCTGTCTGTCGCTGGAATAACATTTAAGGTCCCATCTGGATTTAGCTCTACTACCGTACCATCGGCTAATGTCACTGGTGAACCTACCGATATCGCCTGACCTTCTACCTCAGTGATTATCAAGTTTGCATTATCGCCATCTGGATCATCATCGCCAGCTAACGCATCTACCGTAATCGGTGTATTGATCGTCTGGTTTGATAGAATCTCATCATCTGCTACTGGTGGTAACTGAGTGAAGGTTATATCTACCATACCTGTATCAGTTAAACCGTCTTCATCTTCAACTGTGTATTCAAAACTAATCGGCTCAGTGCTATCCGCTACTGGAATAACATTCAAGGTTCCGTCTGGATTTAACTCTACTACCGTACCATCAGCCAAAGTCACTGGTGAACCTACCGATATCGCCTGACCTTCTACCTCGGTAATTGTCAAGTTTGCATTATCACCATCTGGATCATCATCGCCAGCTAACGCATCTACCGTCACTGGTGTATTGATCGTCTGATCCGCTAGAATCTCATCATCTGCTACTGGTGGTAACTGGGTGAAGGTTATATCTACCATTCCCGTGTCAGTTAAACCGTCTTCATCTTCTAAGGTATACTCAAAACTAATCGGCTCCGTACTGTCTGTAGCCGGTGTAACATCTAAGGTCCCGTTTGTCTGAAGGGTTACCGTAGTACCATCACTTAAGGTTACTGTAGATCCTGGTGCTATCGGAGTTACTACTCCTGTTGCTGGATCGATGATCTCGGTAATCGTCAAATTAGCATTGTCGCCGTCTGGATCATCATCACCGTCTAACACATTGATATTAATAGGTGTGTTTATAGCTTGATCTGTTAAACTCTCATCATCTGCTACTGGTGGTAACTGAGTGAAAGTTATATCTACCATACCTGTATCAGTTAAACCGTCTTCATCTGCAACTGTGTATTCAAAACTGATGGCTCTGTGCTGTCTGTCGCTGGAATAACATTTAAGGTTCCATCTGGATTTAGCTCTACTACCGTACCATCGGCTAATGTCACTGGTGAACCTACCGATATCGCCTGACCTTCTACCTCAGTGATTATCAAGTTTGCATTATCGCCATCTGGATCATCATCGCCAGCTAACGCATCTACCGTAATCGGTGTATTGATCGTCTGGTTTGATAGAATCTCATCATCTGCTACTGGTGGTAACTGAGTGAAGGTTATATCTACCATACCTGTATCAGTTAAACCGTCTTCATCTTCAACTGTGTATTCAAAACTAATCGGCTCTGTGCTATCCGTTACTGGAATAACATTCAAGGTTCCGTCTGGATTTAACTCTACTACCGTACCATCAGCCAAAGTCACTGGTGAACCTACCGATATCGCCTGACCTTCTACCTCGGTAATTGTCAAGTTTGCATTATCACCATCTGGATCATCATCGCCAGCTAACGCATCTACCGTCACTGGTGTATTGATCGTCTGATCCGCTAGAATCTCATCATCTGCTACTGGTGGTAACTGGGTGAAGGTTATATCTACCATTCCCGTGTCAGTTAAACCGTCTTCATCTTCTAAGGTATACTCAAAACTAATCGGCTCCGTACTGTCTGTAGCCGGTGTAACATCTAAGGTCCGTTTGTCTGAAGGGTTACCGTAGTACCATCACTTAAGGTTACTGTAGATCCTGGTGCTATCGGAGTTACTACTCCTGTTGCTGGATCGATATCTCGGTAATCGTCAAATTAGCATTGTCGCCGTCTGGATCATCATCACCGTCTAACACATTGATATTAATAGGTGTGTTTATAGCTTGATCTGTTAAACTCTCATCATCTGCTACTGGTGGAACTGAGTGAAAGTTATATCTACCATACCTGTATCAGTTAAACCATCTTCATCTGCAACTGTGTATTCAAAACTAATCGGCTCAGTGCTGTCTGTCGCTGGAATAACATTTAAGGTCCCATCTGGATTAGCTCTACTACCGTACCATCGGCTAATGTCACTGGTGAACCTACCGATATCGCCTGACCTTCTACCTCAGTGATTGTCAAGTTTGCATTATCGCCATCTGGATCATCATCGCCAGCTAACGCATCTACCGTAATCGGTGTATTGATCGTCTGGTTTGATAGAATCTCATCATCTGCTACTGGTGGTAACTGAGTGAAGGTTATATCTACCATACCTGTATCAGTTAAACCGTCTTCATCTGCAACTGTGTATTCAAAACTGATCGGCTCTGTGCTATCCGTTACTGGAATAACATTCAAGGTTCCGTCTGGATTTAACTCTACTACCGTACCATCAGCCAAAGTCACTGGTGAACCTACCGATATCGCCTGACCTTCTACCTCGGTAATTGTCAAGTTTGCATTATCACCATCTGGATCATCATCGCCAGCTAACGCATCTACCGTCACTGGTGTATTGATCGTCTGATCCGCTAGAATCTCATCATCTGCTACTGGTGGTAACTGGGTGAAGGTTATATCTACCATTCCCGTGTCAGTTAAACCGTCTTCATCTTCTAAGGTATACTCAAAACTAATCGGCTCCGTACTGTCTGTAGCCGGTGTAACATCTAAGGTCCCGTTTGTCTGAAGGGTTACCGTAGTACCATCACTTAAGGTTACTGTAGATCCTGGTGCTATCGGAGTCACTACTCCTGTTGCTGGATCGATAATCTCGGTAATCGTCAAATTAGCATTGTCGCCGTCTGGATCATCATCACCGTCTAACACATTGATATTAATAGGTGTGTTTATAGCTTGATCTGTTAAACTCTCATCATCTGCTACTGGTGGTAACTGAGTGAAAGTTATATCTACCATACCTGTATCAGTTAAACCATCTTCATCTGCAACTGTGTATTCAAAACTAATCGGCTCAGTGCTGTCTGTCGCTGGAATAACATTTAAGGTCCCATCTGGATTTAGCTCTACTACCGTACCATCGGCTAATGTCACTGGTGAACCTACCGATATCGCCTGACCTTCTACCTCAGTGATTGTCAAGTTTGCATTATCGCCATCTGGATCATCATCGCCAGCTAACGCATCTACCGTAATCGGTGTATTGATCGTCTGGTTTGATAGAATCTCATCATCTGCTACTGGTGGTAACTGAGTGAAGGTTATATCTACCATACCTGTATCAGTTAAACCGTCTTCATCTTCAACTGTGTATTCAAAACTAATCGGCTCTGTGCTATCCGTTACTGGAATAACATTCAAGGTTCCGTCTGGATTTAACTCTACTACCGTACCATCAGCCAAAGTCACTGGTGAACCTACCGATATCGCCTGACCTTCTACCTCGGTAATTGTCAAGTTTGCATTATCACCATCTGGATCATCATCGCCAGCTAACGCATCTACCGTCACTGGTGTATTGATCGTCTGATCCGCTAGAATCTCATCATCTGCTACTGGTGGTAACTGGGTGAAGGTTATATCTACCATTCCCGTGTCAGTTAAACCGTCTTCATCTTCTAAGGTATACTCAAAACTAATCGGCTCCGTACTGTCTGTAGCCGGTGTAACATCTAAGGTCCCGTTTGTCTGAAGGGTTACCGTAGTACCATCACTTAAGGTTACTGTAGATCCTGGTGCTATCGGAGTTACTACTCCTGTTGCTGGATCGATGATCTCGGTAATCGTCAAATTAGCATTGTCGCCGTCTGGATCATCATCACCGTCTAACACATTGATATTAATAGGTGTGTTTATAGCTTGATCTGTTAAACTCTCATCATCTGCTACTGGTGGTAACTGAGTGAAAGTTATATCTACCATACCTGTATCAGTTAAACCGTCTTCATCTGCAACTGTGTATTCAAAACTGATTGGCTCTGTGCTGTCTGTCGCTGGAATAACATTTAAGGTCCCATCTGGATTTAGCTCTACTACCGTACCATCGGCTAATGTCACTGGTGAACCTACCGATATCGCCTGACCTTCTACCTCAGTGATTATCAAGTTTGCATTATCGCCATCTGGATCATCATCGCCAGCTAACGCATCTACCGTAATCGGTGTATTGATCGTCTGGTTTGATAGAATCTCATCATCTGCTACTGGTGGAATATTGTATATAATAGTAACAAAAGCTGGATTGGAAATATAACCATCATTATCATCGACTGTATATTGAATTGGAGTTGGAGAACCATTGAAACCTGTTTCTGGTGTAAAACTTATTTCTCCATTTATTGGATTAACTTCCCAAGTTCCTTCACCTGGGACGGTAAATCCAATAAAATCCCCATTACTATCAGTAATGATCATGGTTACACCCGAAGGAACTACAAGACTGACAGAAGTAGGATCTAAGCTTCCATCAGGATCACTATCTATTCCGCTACCATTATCTGCAAAAGGATTTACAAATACCGTAACACCTACATTATTATCAACACTCACATCATCTTGCGCAACGGGAGACTCAAAAACTTCAATTGTAACAATAGCAGAGTCACATACCGAGTCGTCCGGAGAATTTAAACAAATTTGATAGGTTACTGTATACGAACCTCCAGCTGTTCCTGGTGGAACATTAATAGTACCATCTGTATTAATCGTGATACCTGTTAAACCTCCATCATTAGTAATACTAATGTTATCATTAATATTTGCATCATTAGCGGGATCTGCATTACTGGTATCATTACCAAACACTGTTGCAGTTGTCCCACCTGATGTACCATTTATTGGAGAAGAAGAAAAGTCGTCATCATTAGCGACTGCTTGGGCTGGTTGAATTATTGTAATAATCAGGTTTGCGTCCGAAGTTGCACCAGAATTGTCTAAGGAATCTATAAGTTGATAAGGAATTGTATCTGTGAGCGTAGAACCTGGACTTAATGCCACGACCGCTGGATTAGCAGGATCTACATTGTAAGTATAAGATCCATCTGAATTAACTGTAATAAATCCATAAGTGGTTGCAATAACATTACCAACATTTGCTGTATCATTATCTACCTCTGACACTCTAGGAACATCAGTTGCTTGCCAAATCAGATCTGTTATTGCAGCAATTTGTCCATTTGGATCCGGCGCTATTACGTCAGGACCATAGTTATATTCAATAACAACCTGATTTATAGGATCAGGAAAAAAGAAATTCACATTACCCATTGCCTCAGAGGCAGGAACCGAGCCAGTTCCATAAAATGAATTCCCACTTTGAATTACTGTTCCTGCAACTTGTGCGTTATAGGCCACAGGAACCCCATCTAAAAATGCGGTTACGGTGAATTGATCTTGCCATGTCGTATTAAAACTTTGGTCTTGGTCTATATCAGAAGCCGCAAAACTTAAACTCACAATTGGAGCATCAAAATCAATTGTTGTAGTTGTCGAAGCTACAGGATTAGTAGTACCATTAATTTGATATCCTAAATATCCTGTATGCCCTCCGTTTGTTCTAGTTTGATGAACGACTTGATTTCTATTAATAGTACCTACATTATCAGGATCTGTTGATGTAAAAGAAATAGTTACACCTGTTGTAGTATTCAATCTACTTTCACCATCTATAGGAGGAGAATATCCAACTTCACCACCTGTGGCAGAAAACTCATTCTCCCAGATAAACCTTGCAAATGGCCTATCTGTATTGTCCGGACCATTACCATCATCGTCAGTAATAACATTACCAGTTGCTGTTGGACTAGAGCCTATAATAACAGAATTTGCATTATCTGTTGCTACTGGTGGCTCAGTCACTCCATTAATTGTAACTGTAATGAATCCAGTATCACTGAATCCGAGACCATCTGCTGCTCGGTAAGCAATTATATCTTCTAATGTCTCACCATTCCTTATACCAAGAACTGCTATGTTACTTGTATCCACCTGATAACTATAGGAACCATCGCTTTGAACAGTTAAGGTACCATAGGTTGAATTATAAGGCATACCAACTTCTGCCACGTATCCATTAACATCTGCAACACTTAACACATTTCCTGGTGGATTTGGCGAATTATCAGTATCGTTGGACAATAAATTACCCGTTATTGGTGCTGCAGCATTTGCTGCTAATGATGCCGTATCATCTATAACTACAGGTGGATAATGAGGGAATAGTTCTGTAGTCGCAGATAGAGCGTTAACAGGATCTGTGACGCTAATTTGCATATAACGTATAGCTTCTGTTACCACACCTGTACCTTGATGTAAATATCTAAAGTTTAATAAAAAAGTTTCAAAGTTATCGGTAAGAATAGGATTACCATTTGTTTCTGTTATATTGTAGGTAATACCATCTACACTAGTAATAGTAAAACTATTAGTACCATAAACAACATTAAACGGCCCAAATGGGGCTGGATTCGAAGTGTTTCCTAAAAACGGAGCGGAAATTATACCAGTTCCTGCTTCATTATATATAACTAATCTTTCTTGACCATTATCGTAAACACCATTAGGAGCACCAGTTGGATTTTGAGAGAATGTAATAGTTGCACTGGTAAAAGACCCTGATGTGGTTACAAGTTGCCAGTCTAAGGCAGCAGGTTGGTATATAAAATTAATAAGAACATCTAAACTATAATCATTACCTGGGAATGGTCCATTTAGATCTAGAGTAGTAACCGTTTTGGATGTAAAGGAAGGTGAAGTTTTAGATTTCTTTTTTGATGAAATAATCTTTTTATAGACATTAACTGTTTTGGACACATCCTCAACATCATCCGTAGAAAAAATAAAAGTCTTTTTTAAATCTACAGGACTTTGTGAATACATACTATTAAGAAAGAACCCGTAGAGAAAAAATAGTAGCACCTTAATAAATGCTTGTTTCTTTGCAATCGGTATATTTTTAAAAAACTGAGTAGCGTTATTCATAATCCTTTTTATTAACTTGATAGAATCATTCGATAATAAATAAATATATTCGATGTAATGCCTAGTTTAAAAATATTACTGTTAAGATCATAAAAAATCGTTAAAATGATAATTTTTATCGTTTAAATAGTGGTAATTAACATTTTACAAGTTCGATAAAAAACATCAGTTATATTCTTATTGTTAATTATAAAAACTTGATTATTTCATGAGTTACCCATAGGTAACTTTATTAAAATATAGAAATTAGCAAATCAATTAAACAATCCATTGATTAATCAAGGATGCTGTATTTTTGCATTTCCGAATAATTAATCATTCATGTCCTTACAAAAAGAAATTAATAGAAGACGTACCTTCGGTATTGTTTCTCACCCAGATGCAGGTAAAACTACACTTACAGAAAAACTTCTTCTTTATGGAGGTGCTATTCAGGAAGCAGGAGCCGTAAAGAGCAATAAAATTAAAAAAGGTGCGGCTAGTGACTTTATGGAAATCGAGCGTCAACGTGGTATATCGGTGGCTACATCGGTTCTAGCATTTGAATATAACGACACAAAGATTAATATTCTAGACACACCAGGACACAAAGATTTTGCCGAGGACACCTTTAGAACTTTAACGGCTGTTGATAGTGTCATAGTCGTAGTAGACGTTGCAAAAGGTGTGGAAGAGCAAACTGAAAAACTTGTAGAGGTTTGTAGAATGCGCAACATTCCTATGATTGTATTCATCAATAAGATGGATAGAGAAGGAAAAGATGCCTTTGATCTACTCGATGAAATTGAACAAAAGTTACAACTCACAGTGACACCATTGAGTTTTCCTATAGGAATGGGATATGATCTTAAAGGAATTTATAATCTTTTTGAAAAAAATATAAGATTGTTCACTGGAGAGTCTTCTAAAGACATTAATAAAACTACTTCCGTAGACGATTTAAATGATACGGCATTAGACAATCTAATTGGAGCTGAAAGCGCTCAAACATTACGAGAAGAACTTGAAATGGTAGAAGGTATCTATCCAGAATTTAATGAGAAAGATTACCTAGACGGCAAATTGCAACCCGTATTTTATGGTAGTGCACTACATAATTTTGGCGTAAAAGAGCTGCTAGACGCATTCATTAAAATAGCCCCTACTCCTAGACCTAAAAATGCTGAGGAACGATTAGTAAATCCTAAAGAAAAAGATTTTAGTGGATTCGTTTTCAAGATACACGCGAATATGGACCCTAAACATAGAGACAGACTGGCTTTTGTGAAAATTGTAAGCGGGACTTTTGAGCGTAATAAACCTTATAAACATGTTAGGTTAGATAAAAACTTAAAATTCTCTAGTCCTAATGCATTCTTTGCAGAAAAGAAAGAAATTGTTGACATATCGTACCCAGGAGATATTGTAGGTCTTCACGACACGGGAAATTTTAAAATCGGTGACACTTTAACTAGTGGTGAGATCCTACATTATAAGGGAATTCCTTCATTCTCACCAGAACATTTTAGATACATTAATAATGCCGATCCTATGAAAGCAAAACAGCTTGCTAAGGGTATTGATCAATTAATGGATGAAGGTGTAGCACAATTATTTACTCTAGAACTAAATGGTCGTAAAGTTATTGGTACTGTTGGCGCTCTGCAATTTGAAGTAATTCAATATAGACTGGAACATGAATATGGAGCAAAATGTTCCTACGAGAACCTTAACGTGCACAAAGCTTGCTGGGTGGATACTAAGGATTGGAAAAGTGAGGAATTTTTAGATTTTAAAAGAGTTAAGTCCAAGTTCTTAGCTAAAGATAAACAAGGTCAATTGGTATTTCTAGCAGATAGTGCTTTCTCTCTTCAAATGACGCAACAAAAATACCCTAGTATCAAATTCCACTTCGTATCGGAATTTGAATCCATAGCTGTATAATCTTTGCTACGCTTTCGCGAAAGCGTTATTATAAAAATAGAAAGAGGTTCTTGAAGAACCTCTTTTTTATTAATTACAATTGGAAATCTTACCTAGACCAGAAATTATAAACTCTGACCTACGATTAAGTTGATGTTCCTCTGGAGTACATTCAACTCCATTTGAGCACTTATTAAGTAATTGACGCTCTCCATAACCTTTGGCTGTTAATCTGGACGCATCGATACCATTATCGATCAACCACTGACGAGTACTTCGCGCTCTACGATCACTTAAAGCCTCATTGTAATCATCTGGCGCACGACTATCTGTGTGAGACCTAATTTCAACAGCTATCTGTGGATATAGCTCCATGAATGCTTTAATCTTTGTCAATTCTGCAGCTGCATCTGGTCTTATATTGGACTTGTCAAAATCAAAGTATATTTGTTTTATGTTTAATAAAGGCGCTATATCATCACAATCTGCTAGCGCTTGTTTGTTTTTGGACAATTCCAGCGGTATATCACTATAATCTGTTTGAGAAGGTGTTGTAAACAAATCCTCGTCGGTACCATATTCTTGTTTTTCACCTCGTAGGAAATATTGTTTATCGCACTCTAATTTAAATACAAATTTTCCATTAGCCTTAGTAATCACGTCTCCTACAATATTATTATTAGCATCAAGAACGGTTACTAATGCACCATCTATAGGAGCTCCTGTATTTTTATCAGTTACTGTACCAGAAAGAAGGTGCTCACATTCTTTACGCATCTCTTCTGTTTGAATGAAACTATAAATATCGTCATCTCCGATTCCTCCTGGCCTATTACTACTGAAATATCCTCGCTTACTACCGTCATTTATAATAAATGAGAAATCATCATATTGTGTATTTATAGGACTACCAATATTTACCACATTAGATACAGATCCATCTGGTTTGATGGAACTTGCAAATACATCTAGTCCTCCTAATCCTTGATGACCTGTACTTGCAAAATAGAGTGTATTATTGCTACTTACAAAAGGAAAACTTTCTCTACCTTCTGTATTGACATTTTCCAAATTACGAGGTTCACTGTAATTACCATCTTCTAAAATATCAACTACCCATAAATCAGACTTCCCAAATTTTTCTCTCATGTCATAACCAACTGATCCTGGCATATCACTAGAAAAATACAACTTAGTCTCATCTGGACTTAATGCTGGATGCGCTGTAGAGTATTCATCGCTATTAAAAGGTAGTTCAACAGGTTGTAACCATCTTTTTCCCTTTTTAACGGATTTGTATATTTTAAGCCTGTTAACACCATCAATATCTTGTCTTGCAACACCTTCGGAGTAGTTATTACGCGTAAAGTATACAGTGTTTCCATCTTTAGTAAATGTTGGTGTACTTTCATGAAACCTTGTATTAAGAACCCCTTTAAATTCCTTGGCATTTCTTAATTCTCCAGCATTTGTTTCATCAGCTTCATAGAGCTCTAGAAAAGCCTGTCCACTCCATGTATGTCTTCTATTTATCAATGAAGAAGTATCTCTAGATGTGGCAAACACTACTTTATCTTTGGCGTCGTAGTAAGCCGTACCAAAATCACTGGTATAACTATTAACATCCTCCGCATTTTTTATAATAAATCTTCCTGACTGAAAATCGATGATTTGCAGATAATTAGGCTCGTCAGAATATTTTTTGGCTCTTGAATCAAATCCCTTGAAGGAATTAAAAGTTGCCATCAATTCATCTGCTTTCTGATACTGACCAGTAGCTTTTAAAGTTTGCGCATGTCTAAAATAATACTCTGGTTTTACTGACTCTTTGTATTTTTCAAATAGTAGTGTATAATATTTATTGGATTTTTCTAACTCGTCATTAAAGTAATAAGCATCGGCAAGTTTTGATAAAATCTCTGGTGATTCGTAACCATCTTCAAATAGTTTTTTATAAAGCTTTTGAGCTTCAAAAAAGGCTAATTGATCATACTTTTTATTTGCTTTCTCTAAATCTGACTTTTTCTGTGCATATGAAAAATTCAGAATAAATGACACCAATAAAAGTGTAGATATATATTTTAATTTCATGATACTATTTTATTAAAAGAATCTTGGTGTGATAATTCTATCGTAGCTGTTGAACAATTCAAATCGCAAGAATAATTCATAACTACCATCGTTGTATATCGCATTACCTAATTCTGTAGTCTCGCGATCATAGGCAAATCCTATCATCATTTGATCACTTATTTGAAATCCTACTAATCCGGTAACAGCAGCACTCCACCTATAGGCCGCTCCTACTGTGAACTTCTCGTTGAATAAGAAATTTGCCGTTAAGTCAACCTGTAAAGGTGCTCCTTGTACCATCTTTACTAGCCCAGCTGGCTTGAACTTAATGTTATCATTTAAATCAAAAACATATCCCACGGTTCCAAATAAGTGTATACGCTCCTCTGCTATAAACGTGGCTGAACTCGTGTCGTTATCCTCATCAAAATGATCCGTCTGTAATAAATTAGGCGAACTCAATCCTACGTAAAACCTATCCGTATGATAATACAGTCCTAATCCTACAGTAGGTGACAATCTATTGTCTACATTCTCACTCAATCTAGGATCTCCTGGATCAAAAATATTTAGCTTATTAAAATCAACATTTAACACGTGGATTCCTCCCTTAAGTCCAAAACTTAATCTTGCCTCGTCTCCTACAGGAATCGTATAACTAAAATCTGCCGCTACATAGGTCTCATCAGCTGGTCCTATTTCGTCATTTACAACACTCAAACCTAATCCTACTCTACTATTGGCAATAGGAGTATGAAACGACAAGGTTTGTGTGCGTGGTGCTCCATCCAATCCAACCCATTGACTACGATGTAATCCAACTATACTCGCTACACCGCGATTACCAGCATAGGCCGGATTTATAACTATCGGATTATACATATACTGACTGTACTGTGGATCCTGTTGAGCTGTTAACGCTTTCGCGAAAGCGAAAAAAACAAAGACAACTATTAATTTTTTCATGCTTGTAAGTTATAAAAAAAATCAAGCCTTGACCTAAATCAAGGCTTGAATGATTTATCTATTAATATAAAGATAGCCAGCTAATTGAACTGTCTCATTCTGATCATTGATGTACTCAATTACGTAGAAGTATGTTCCTTCTGGTAATTTCTCGCCTTGTGCTACTGTCACTCTACCTTCTGATATACCTCTAAATGCACGGTTACCATTGTTATAGTTCTCAGTATTATAAACCTCTACACCCCAACGGTTGAAAATACTAACTGTGTTTTCAAAATTCTCGATTCCTTGAATGATGAAGAAATCGTTACGTCCATCACCATCTGGTGTAACTCCATTAAATATCTTAATTTTTCTTGGGTCTGAATCTAGATAATCTGGGATTCCATCATTATCAAAGTCTCCATTTATTAAATCTGGACCTGTTATAATATCATCGTTATCATCATCTAAATCTCTATAATCTGGCTCCTCATCCCCATCTGTATTATTAAGATCATTGCGAGGATCACTGTCCACAAATGCTCCATTTGCATCGTCATAACCACTATTAGGTGTGCTATCAAACGCATCATCAAGACCATCATTATCTGCATCATTTCCTGAAGGCGTAGCATCTGGCTGACCATCATTATCGTAATCAAATCCTTCTGTACTATCAGGAACTCCATCATCGTCAGAATCTTCATCTAGATAATCAGGAAGTCCATCACCATCAAAATCTATTGGCATAATTCCCTCTCCAGATCCTGGTGTATTTTCATACGCATCATCTAATCCATTTCCATCAGAATCAACTCCAGAAGGCTCGACATACCCAGCTGTTGATTGACCTTCAACATTATCAGGAATACCATCTCCATCACTGTCTAAATCAAACCAGTCTGGAATTCCGTCTCCATCACTATCACCATTACCTTCAAGAATATCAATAATACCATCATTGTCATCATCAATATCATCAACATCTGGTATTCCATCTCCATCATTATCTGGATAGTTGTAACCATTGTTCTCTTCAAAGACATCTACACCTGAAATTACTGTTACAGTTGTAGGATCTGTCCCTTCTGTTTGTGATGCACTATTTGGCAATGTTGTTTCATCTATATCTACAATCGCATCTCCTGCTGCTATCACGGTAGCCACATAATCACCATTTGCATCTGTAATTACAGTTTGAGTATTCCCTTCAGAATCGGTTATAATTACACTTACTCCTGCAAGATCAGGTTCTCCAGGATCTTGAATTCCATTTCCATTTGAATCCAGATAAACGTGTCCTGAAATAGTCCCTGGAATATTGAAACCATTATTTTCTTCAAACACTGTCGCACCTGCTGTTACTGTTACAGTTGTAGGATCTGTTCCTTCTGTAAGGGTTGCACCTGCAGGTAACGTAGTTTCATCAATATCAATCACAACATCTCCAGGTACCACAATTGTTGCAGTATAATCTCCATTATTATCTGTAATTACAGTTTGAATATTTCCATCAGAATCAGTTATAATTACAGTTACTCCTGCAAGATCTGGCTCTCCTGGATCTTGAACTCCATTACCATTTAGGTCTTCATATAAGTGACCTGTTACGGTTGCTGGTGTATTATAACCATTATTTTCTTCAAACGTATCAATGCCAGAGACTACGGTTACAACAGTTGGATCGGTTCCTTGTGTTTGAATAGCACCTACCGGTAGTGTTGCTTCATCTATATCTACTGTAGCATTACCAGGTGCCGAAACTACTGCTGTGTAATTTCCATTTGCATCTGTTACTACTGTAACTATATTACCTAGTGAATCTGTAATGACTACTGTGACACCTGATAATCCAGGCTCACCTGGATCTTGAACTCCATTACCATTGACATCATCATAGATAGTACCAGACACCGTTCCTGGAACATTGAAACCATTGTTTTCTTCAAATACCGTTACTCCTGAAACAGCTATTACCGTTGTAGGATCTGTTCCTTCTGTTTGAGCAGCTCCTACTGGTAAAGTAGTTTCATCAATATCTATAATTGTCGCTCCAGGAGCAGAGATATTTACTGTATAATCACCGTTAACATCAGTAACTACAGTCTGCACCATACCTAAAGAATCTGTTATTATCACAGTTACTCCTGCTAAATCTGGTTCTCCTGGATCTTGCACGCCGTTGCCATTAACGTCATCATATAGATGACCTGTAATTACAGATGGTATATTGAAACCGTTGTTCTCTTCGAAAACAGTACTACCTGATGTTACAACAACGGTTGTAGGGTCGGTACCTTCTGTTTGTACAAAACCTAATGGTAGGGAATTGTCATCAATATCTACAACCACATTACCAGGTGTTATAATCAACGCAGAATAATCTCCATTAACATCCGTAGTAACAATTTGTATGTTACCGTTACTATCAGTAATTACCACATCTACACCAACTAAATCTGGTTCACCAGCATCCTGTACTCCATTACCATTTAAATCTTCATACAAGTGACCTGTAACTACTCCTGGGATATAATAACCATTATTTTCCTCAAATACAGTAGTACCAGAAATCACAGTTACTGTAGTTGGATCTGTACCTTCACTTAAAATAGCTCCGGCAGGTAATGTAGCTTCATCTATATCAATAGTAACATCCTGTCCTCCGGTTACTGTAACTGTATAATCACCATTACTATCAGTCACGACAATTTGGGTATTTCCTAAACTATCAGTTACGATGACATTTACACCTGCAAGATCTGGTTCACCAGGATCCTGTACACCATTGTTATTTAAATCGTTATACACGTGCCCTTGTATGGAACCTGTTTCAAGTATAAATCCATCATCTGTAGTTGTCACAGTTGTATTAGTCACTACCGTTATACTCTCTGGATCTGATCCGATGGTAGATAAAATATAACCTGATGGATCAACTACATCCACATTATAATCACCAGAAGGGACTGTAGCCGTCCAGTTACCAGTAGCATCTACTGTTACTGTAGTTACAACGCCATTAATATCAGTCAAATTAACTAGTGTACCGGCAGGGAATAAATTATCAACAGTTGGATCATATAACCCATCATTATTTATGTCTTCAAACACAAATCCTGTTACAGTTCCTTGACCTTGATATCCATCATCTGTACTACTATTAGTTGTACCAGCCACAACAGTAACTGTTTCGGGATCACTTCCCACTGTTGTTAATACTGTACCAGTTGGATCAGTAACATCTATCGTCGTATCTCCTGATGGAACTACCACTGACCAACTTCCGTCTGGCTGAGTTGTAACTACTTGTACAACTCCGTTTGAATCTGTAACTACTACATCTACACCGCCTAAACCTGGCTCGCCTGCATTCTGTACTCCATCTCCGTTTAAGTCCTCAAAGACTAATCCGTTTAAGATTCCATTCTGATCTAAAGGTGTCACCGTTGGATCATCTGGATCTCCATCTGCGTCTGGATCTACATCATTCACATTGTTTGGATCATCACTATCATCGCTCACAGGTCCTAATGGATCTCCATTTGGATCTATAGCGTCTGCTTCTGATACCGCTGTATTGGTTACACTTCCGTTTGCTATATCTGCTGCCGTTAACGTGTAAACCTGATCTGCTATACTTCCTACTGCGCCTGGAGCTAATGTACTTGGAACTACTGGCTCATTTACTAAACCTAGTAAAGCATCACTGATTACTGCATTCTCTACTAATACGTTACCATTATTGGTCACTGTAAAGCTGTAGGTAATCGTGTCTCCTGCATCTGTAATACCATTCCCATTAGCATCTACTACTCCTCCGCTTACTTTCTCTAAAGATAAGTTTGCTTCTGCTGTAAAGAATCCATCAGCTGGCTCGGTTACATTTGATCCTGATCCTACTGTCGTAGTCGTTGGATCTGTTCCGGCTGTCTGAATATCAGTGCCTGCTGGTAATGTAGACTCGTCTATATCGGTTGTCGTATCTCCTGATGGAACTACCACTGACCAACTTCCGTCTGGCTGAGTTGTAACTACTTGTACAACTCCGTTTGAATCTGTAACTACTACATCTACACCACCTAAGCCTGGCTCACCTGCATTCTGTACTCCATCTCCGTTTAAGTCCTCAAAGACTAATCCGTTTAAGATTCCATTCTGATCTAAAGGTGTCACCGTTGGATCATCTGGGTCGCCATCTGCGTCTGGATCTACATCATTCACATTGTTTGGATCATCACTATCATCGCTCACAGGTCCTAATGGATCTCCATTTGGATCTATAGCGTCTGCTTCTGATACCGCTGTATTGGTTACACTTCCGTTTGCTATATCTGCTGCCGTTAACGTGTAAACCTGATCTGCTATACTTCCTACTGCGCCTGGAGCTAATGTACTTGGAACTACTGGCTCATTTACTAAACCTAGTAAAGCATCACTAATTACTGCATTCTCTACTAATACGTTACCATTATTGGTCACTGTAAAGCTGTAGGTAATCGTGTCTCCTGCATCTGTAATACCATTCCCATTAGCATCTACTACTCCTCCGCTTACTTTCTCTAAAGATAAGTTTGCTTCTGCTGTAAAGAATCCATCAGCTGGCTCGGTTACATTTGATCCTGATCCTACTGTTGTAGTCGTTGGATCTGTTCCGGCTGTCTGAATATCAGTGCCTGCTGGTAATGTAGACTCGTCTATATCGGTTGTCGTATCTCCTGATGGAACTACCACTGACCAACTTCCGTCTGGCTGAGTTGTAACTACTTGTACAACTCCGTTTGAATCTGTAACTACTATATCTACACCACCTAAGCCTGGCTCGCCTGCATTCTGTACTCCATCTCCGTTTAAGTCCTCAAAGACTAATCCGTTTAAGATTCCATTCTGATCTAAAGGTGTCACCGTTGGATCATCTGGGTCGCCATCTGCGTCTGGATCTACATCATTCACATTGTTTGGATCATCACTATCATCGCTCACAGGTCCTAATGGATCTCCATTTGGATCTATAGCGTCTGCTTCTGATACCGCTGTATTGGTTACACTTCCGTTTGCTATATCTGCTGCCGTTAACGTGTAAACCTGATCTGCTATACTTCCTACTGCGCCTGGAGCTAATGTACTTGGAACTACTGGCTCATTTACTAAACCTAGTAAAGCATCACTAATTACTGCATTCTCTACTAATACGTTACCATTATTGGTCACTGTAAAGCTGTAGGTAATCGTGTCTCCTGCATCTGTAATACCATTCCCATTAGCATCTACTACTCCTCCGCTTACTTTCTCTAAAGATAAGTTTGCTTCTGCTGTAAAGAATCCATCAGCTGGCTCGGTTACATTTGATCCTGATCCTACTGTTGTAGTCGTTGGATCTGTTCCGGCTGTCTGAATATCAGTGCCTGCTGGTAATGTAGACTCGTCTATATCGGTTGTCGTATCTCCTGATGGAACTACCACTGACCAACTTCCGTCTGGCTGAGTTGTAACTACTTGTACAACTCCGTTTGAATCTGTAACTACTACATCTACACCACCTAAGCCTGGCTCGCCTGCATTCTGTACTCCATCTCCGTTTAAGTCCTCAAAGACTAATCCGTTTAAGATTCCATTCTGATCTAAAGGTGTCACCGTTGGATCATCTGGGTCGCCATCTGCGTCTGGATCTACATCATTCACATTGTTTGGATCATCACTATCATCGCTCACAGGTCCTAATGGATCTCCATTTGGATCTATAGCGTCTGCTTCTGATACCGCTGTATTGGTTACACTTCCGTTTGCTATATCTGCTGCCGTTAACGTGTAAACCTGATCTGCTATACTTCCTACTGCGCCTGGAGCTAATGTACTTGGAACTACTGGCTCATTTACTAAACCTAGTAAAGCATCACTAATTACTGCATTCTCTACTAATACGTTACCATTATTGGTCACTGTAAAGCTGTAGGTAATCGTGTCTCCTGCATCTGTAATACCATTCCCATTAGCATCTACTACTCCTCCGCTTACTTTCTCTAACGATAAGTTTGCTTCTGCTGTAAAGAATCCATCAGCTGGCTCGGTTACATTTGATCCTGATCCTACTGTCGTAGTCGTTGGATCTGTTCCGGCTGTCTGAATATCAGTGCCTGCTGGTAATGTAGACTCGTCTATATCGGTTGTCGTATCTCCTGATGGAACTACCACTGACCAACTTCCGTCTGGCTGAGTTGTAACTACTTGTACAACTCCGTTTGAATCTGTAACTACTATATCTACACCACCTAAGCCTGGCTCGCCTGCATCCTGTACTCCATCTCCGTTTAAGTCCTCAAAGACTAATCCGTTTAAGATTCCATTCTGATCTAAAGGTGTCACCGTTGGATCATCTGGGTCGCCATCTGCGTCTGGATCTACATCATTCACATTGTTTGGATCATCACTATCATCGCTCACAGGTCCTAATGGATCTCCATTTGGATCTATAGCGTCTGCTTCTGATACCGCTGTATTGGTTACACTTCCGTTTGCTATATCTGCTGCCGTTAACGTGTAAACCTGATCTGCTATACTTCCTACTGCGCCTGGAGCTAATGTACTTGGAACTACTGGCTCATTTACTAAACCTAGTAAAGCATCACTAATTACTGCATTCTCTACTAATACGTTACCATTATTGGTCACTGTAAAGCTGTAGGTAATCGTGTCTCCTGCATCTGTAATACCATTCCCATTAGCATCTACTACTCCTCCGCTTACTTTCTCTAAAGATAAGTTTGCTTCTGCTGTAAAGAATCCATCAGCTGGCTCGGTTACATTTGATCCTGATCCTACTGTTGTAGTCGTTGGATCTGTTCCGGCTGTCTGAATATCAGTGCCTGCTGGTAATGTAGACTCGTCTATATCGGTTGTCGTATCTCCTGATGGAACTACCACTGACCAACTTCCGTCTGGCTGAGTTGTAACTACTTGTACAACTCCGTTTGAATCTGTAACTACTACATCTACACCACCTAAACCTGGCTCGCCTGCATCCTGTACTCCATTTCCGTTTAAGTCCTCAAAGACTAATCCGTTTAAGATTCCATTCTGATCTAAAGGTGTCACCGTTGGATCATCTGGGTCGCCATCTGCGTCTGGATCTACATCATTCACATTGTTTGGATCATCACTGTCATCGCTCACAGGTCCTAATGGATCTCCATTTGGATCTATAGCGTCTGCTTCTGATACCGCTGTATTGGTTACACTTCCGTTTGCTATATCTACTGCCGTTAACGTGTAAACCTGATCTGCTATACTTCCTACTGCGCCTGGAGCTAACGTACTTGGAACTACTGGCTCATTTACTAAACCTAGTAAAGCATCACTGATTACTGCATTCTCTACTAATACATTACCATTATTGGTCACTGTAAAGCTGTAGGTAATCGTGTCTCCTGCATCTGTAATACCATTCCCATTAGCATCTACTACTCCTCCGCTTACTTTCTCTAAAGATAAGTTTGCTTCTGCTGTAAAGAATCCATCAGCTGGCTCGGTTACATTTGATCCTGATCCTACTGTTGTAGTCGTTGGATCTGTTCCAGCTGTCTGAATATCAGTGCCTGCTGGTAATGTAGACTCGTCTATATCGGTTGTCGTATCTCCTGATGGAACTACCACTGACCAACTTCCGTCTGGCTGAGTTGTAACTACTTGTACAACTCCGTTTGAATCTGTAACTACTACATCTACACCACCTAAACCTGGCTCGCCTGCATCCTGTACTCCATTTCCGTTTAAGTCCTCAAAGACTAATCCGTTTAAGATTCCATTCTGATCTAAAGGTGTCACCGTTGGATCATCTGGGTCGCCATCTGCGTCTGGATCTACATCATTCACATTGTTTGGATCATCACTGTCATCGCTCACAGGTCCTAATGGATCTCCATTTGGATCTATAGCGTCTGCTTCTGATACCGCTGTATTGGTTACACTTCCGTTTGCTATATCTACTGCCGTTAACGTGTAAACCTGATCTGCTATACTTCCTACTGCGCCTGGAGCTAACGTACTTGGAACTACTGGCTCATTTACTAAACCTAGTAAAGCATCACTGATTACTGCATTCTCTACTAATACATTACCATTATTGGTCACTGTAAAGCTGTAGGTAATCGTGTCTCCTGCATCTGTAATACCATTCCCATTAGCATCTACTACTCCTCCGCTTACTTTCTCTAAAGATAAGTTTGCTTCTGCTGTAAAGAATCCATCAGCTGGCTCGGTTACATTTGATCCTGATCCTACTGTTGTAGTCGTTGGATCTGTTCCAGCTGTCTGAATATCAGTGCCTGCTGGTAATGTAGACTCGTCTATATCGGTTGTCGTATCTCCTGATGGAACTACCACTGACCAACTTCCGTCTGGCTGAGTTGTAACTACTTGTACAACTCCGTTTGAATCTGTAACTACTACATCTACACCGCCTAAACCTGGCTCGCCTGCATTCTGTACTCCATCTCCGTTTAAGTCCTCAAAGACTAATCCGTTTAAGATTCCATTCTGATCTAAAGGTGTCACCGTTGGATCATCTGGATCTCCATCTGCGTCTGGATCTACATCATTCACATTGTTTGGATCATCACTATCATCGCTCACAGGTCCTAATGGATCTCCATTTGGATCTATAGCGTCTGCTTCTGATACCGCTGTATTGGTTACACTTCCGTTTGCTATATCTGCTGCCGTTAACGTGTAAACCTGATCTGCTATACTTCCTACTGCGCCTGGAGCTAATGTACTTGGAACTACTGGCTCATTTACTAAACCTAGTAAAGCATCACTGATTACTGCATTCTCTACTAATACGTTACCATTATTGGTCACTGTAAAGCTGTAGGTAATCGTGTCTCCTGCATCTGTAATACCATTCCCATTAGCATCTACTACTCCTCCGCTTACTTTCTCTAAAGATAAGTTTGCTTCTGCTGTAAAGAATCCATCAGCTGGCTCGGTTACATTTGATCCTGATCCTACTGTCGTAGTCGTTGGATCTGTTCCGGCTGTCTGAATATCAGTGCCTGCTGGTAATGTAGACTCGTCTATATCGGTTGTCGTATCTCCTGATGGAACTACCACTGACCAACTTCCGTCTGGCTGAGTTGTAACTACTTGTACAACTCCGTTTGAATCTGTAACTACTACATCTACACCACCTAAGCCTGGCTCACCTGCATTCTGTACTCCATCTCCGTTTAAGTCCTCAAAGACTAATCCGTTTAAGATTCCATTCTGATCTAAAGGTGTCACCGTTGGATCATCTGGGTCGCCATCTGCGTCTGGATCTACATCATTCACATTGTTTGGATCATCACTATCATCGCTCACAGGTCCTAATGGATCTCCATTTGGATCTATAGCGTCTGCTTCTGATACCGCTGTATTGGTTACACTTCCGTTTGCTATATCTGCTGCCGTTAACGTGTAAACCTGATCTGCTATACTTCCTACTGCGCCTGGAGCTAATGTACTTGGAACTACTGGCTCATTTACTAAACCTAGTAAAGCATCACTAATTACTGCATTCTCTACTAATACGTTACCATTATTGGTCACTGTAAAGCTGTAGGTAATCGTGTCTCCTGCATCTGTAATACCATTCCCATTAGCATCTACTACTCCTCCGCTTACTTTCTCTAAAGATAAGTTTGCTTCTGCTGTAAAGAATCCATCAGCTGGCTCGGTTACATTTGATCCTGATCCTACTGTTGTAGTCGTTGGATCTGTTCCGGCTGTCTGAATATCAGTGCCTGCTGGTAATGTAGACTCGTCTATATCGGTTGTCGTATCTCCTGATGGAACTACCACTGACCAACTTCCGTCTGGCTGAGTTGTAACTACTTGTACAACTCCGTTTGAATCTGTAACTACTACATCTACACCACCTAAGCCTGGCTCGCCTGCATTCTGTACTCCATCTCCGTTTAAGTCCTCAAAGACTAATCCGTTTAAGATTCCATTCTGATCTAAAGGTGTCACCGTTGGATCATCTGGGTCGCCATCTGCGTCTGGATCTACATCATTCACATTGTTTGGATCATCACTATCATCGCTCACAGGTCCTAATGGATCTCCATTTGGATCTATAGCGTCTGCTTCTGATACCGCTGTATTGGTTACACTTCCGTTTGCTATATCTGCTGCCGTTAACGTGTAAACCTGATCTGCTATACTTCCTACTGCGCCTGGAGCTAACGTACTTGGAACTACTGGCTCATTTACTAAACCTAGTAAAGCATCACTGATTACTGCATTCTCTACTAATACATTACCATTATTGGTCACTGTAAAGCTGTAGGTAATCGTGTCTCCTGCATCTGTAATACCATTCCCATTAGCATCTACTACTCCTCCGCTTACTTTCTCTAAAGATAAGTTTGCTTCTGCTGTAAAGAATCCATCAGCTGGCTCGGTTACATTTGATCCTGATCCTACTGTTGTAGTCGTTGGATCTGTTCCAGCTGTCTGAATATCAGTGCCTGCTGGTAATGTAGACTCGTCTATATCGGTTGTCGTATCTCCTGATGGAACTACCACTGACCAACTTCCGTCTGGCTGAGTTGTAACTACTTGTACAACTCCGTTTGAATCTGTAACTACTACATCTACACCACCTAAACCTGGCTCGCCTGCATCCTGTACTCCATTTCCGTTTAAGTCCTCAAAGACTAATCCGTTTAAGATTCCATTCTGATCTAAAGGTGTCACCGTTGGATCATCTGGGTCGCCATCTGCGTCTGGATCTACATCATTCACATTGTTTGGATCATCACTGTCATCGCTCACAGGTCCTAATGGATCTCCATTTGGATCTATAGCGTCTGCTTCTGATACCGCTGTATTGGTTACACTTCCGTTTGCTATATCTACTGCCGTTAACGTGTAAACCTGATCTGCTATACTTCCTACTGCGCCTGGAGCTAACGTACTTGGAACTACTGGCTCATTTACTAAACCTAGTAAAGCATCACTGATTACTGCATTCTCTACTAATACATTACCATTATTGGTCACTGTAAAGCTGTAGGTAATCGTGTCTCCTGCATCTGTAATACCATTCCCATTAGCATCTACTACTCCTCCGCTTACTTTCTCTAAAGATAAGTTTGCTTCTGCTGTAAAGAATCCATCAGCTGGCTCGGTTACATTTGATCCTGATCCTACTGTTGTAGTCGTTGGATCTGTTCCAGCTGTCTGAATATCAGTGCCTGCTGGTAATGTAGACTCGTCTATATCGGTTGTCGTATCTCCTGATGGAACTACCACTGACCAACTTCCGTCTGGCTGAGTTGTAACTACTTGTACAACTCCGTTTGAATCTGTAACTACTACATCTACACCGCCTAAACCTGGCTCGCCTGCATTCTGTACTCCATCTCCGTTTAAGTCCTCAAAGACTAATCCGTTTAAGATTCCTTCTTGAGGAATATTGAAAATAGTTGGGTCTTCAAAATCTCCGTCAGAATCAGTATCTACATTTGTAAGATCATCAGGATCATCTGAAACATCAGAAACATTAGGCAATGCATTTCCTTGAGAATCCGTAGTTTGAGCAGTAACCGTTGCCGAATTAATTATTTGTCCATTGGCAATATCACTTGCTGTAAGTGAATAATCAAAAGATGCAGTCCCTATATCACCTGGATTCAAGGTAGCTGGTACTACTGGTAAATTAGCCACTCCAATTGTTGTATCATTAATACTTGCATTTGTCACAACAGTGTTTCCAGTATTCTGAACTGTAAATGAATAAGTAACAATATCACCGACATCTGCTATACCGTTACCATTACTATCGGTATATGAGTCCGCTTTCGCGAAAGCGAGATTAGGAGAGCTCAAATCTACGAATGTAGGGTCCTCTTCATCACCGTCACTATCTATGTCTTGACCAGTAAGATCGTTAGGATCATCAGAGTCATCTGAAGCATTTCCTAGACTCGTACCATTTGAATCCAAAGCCTCACCAGTAGCAGTTGCCGTGTTTATTATGCTACCGTTTATTATATCACTTGTTGTTAACGTGTAGTTTGTAGTTACAACATTACTAACGTCACCTGCATTTAACACAGAAGGAGTAATCACTAATCCTGATACACCAATAATTGCATCATCAATTACAATATTCTGGACTTGTACATTTCCATTATTAGTAACAGTAAAGGAATATGTAATTGTATCACCTGCATCAATAAATCCATTTCCATTAACATCTGCGACCGCGCTAGCAACCTTATCTAAGCTTAAGTTAGGTTCAGGTGTTTGGAAACCATCTGCAGGCTCGCCTACACTTGTACCTGCTGCAACATTAGTTGTTGTAGGATCAGTACCAGCTGTTTGAACCTCTGTCCCATTTGGTAGGGTCGTTTCATCAATATTTGAAGTGGTAACTCCTGCTGGAACTACAACCGACCAACTACCATCAGGATTAGTAATAACTTGCTGTGTTGTACCATCGGAGTTAGTTATATCGATTGTAACTCCTCCTATTCCAACTTCTCCTACATCCTGAAGACCATTACCATTTTCATCATCAAACACAACACCATTTAAGATACCACCTGCCGTTAAATTAGTTATGGTAGGATCATCAGGATCAGTGTCAGCATCTGGGTTAACGTTTGCTGGATTATTAGGGTCATCACTATCATCGCTAACAGGACCTGCTGGATCACCGTTAGGATCTATCGAATCACCATCAACAATTGCGGTGTTGATTACTACACCTGCAGCAATATCCGAAGCCGTTAAGGTGTAAACCTGATCTACTATAGTTCCTGTTTGTCCAGGTAGTAACGTAGACGGTGTTACAATAGCATTAATTAATCCAATTGTATTATCGTTAATAACCAAGTTCTCGACTTGAACATTACCATTGTTAATTACGGTAAAGCTATATGTGATAGTGTCTCCTGCATCGGTAATACCATTACCATTAGTATCAACTACGCCTCCGCTAGTTTTTTCAAGGGCAAGATTTGAATCAACTATAAAGTATCCGTTGTTCTCCTCTGTTACTGTAGTTCCGGCTACTACCGTTACAGTCGTTGGATCGGTTCCTTCTGTTTGTACAAAACCTACTGGTAAATCTGCATCGTCGATATCTACGGTAGCATCGCCTGCAGCTACTACGGTAGCACTATAGTCTCCATTAGCATCCGTAGTTACGGTTTGTACGTTACCGTCTTCATCGGTAATCACTACGTCTACTCCTGGTAAACCTGGCTCGCCTGCATCTTGTGTCCCGTTTCCGTTTATATCATTATAAACTGTTCCTTCTACTGTTCCTGGTACGTTGAATCCGTTGTTCTCCTCTGTTACTGTAGTTCCGGCTACTACCGTTACTGTCGTTGGATCGGTTCCTTCTGTTTGATTCGCTCCGGCTGGTAAATCAGCATCGTCGATATCTACGGTAGCATCGCCTGCAGCTACTACGGTAGCACTATAGTCTCCATTGGCATCCGTAGTTACGGTTTGTACGTTACCGTCTTCATCGGTAATCACTACGTCTACTCCTGGTAAACCTGGCTCGCCTGCATCTTGTGTCCCGTTTCCGTTTATATCATTATAAACTGTTCCTTCTACTGTTCCTGGTACGTTGTATCCGTTGTTCTCCTCTGTTACTGTAGTTCCGGCTACTACCGTTACTGTCGTTGGATCGGTTCCTTCTGTTTGATTCGCTCCGGCTGGTAAATCAGCATCGTCGATGTCTACAGTAGCATCGCCTGCAGCTACTACGGTAGCACTATAGTCTCCATTGGCATCCGTAGTTACGGTTTGTACGTTACCGTCTTCATCGGTAATCACTACGTCTACTCCTGGTAAACCTGGCTCACCTGCGTCTTGTGTCCCGTTTCCGTTTATATCATTATAAACTGTTCCTTCTATGGTTCCTGGTACGTTGTATCCGTTGTTCTCCTCTGTTACTGTAGTTCCAGCTACTACCGTTACCGTCGTTGGATCGGTTCCTTCTGTTTGATTCGCTCCGGCTGGTAAATCAGCATCGTCGATGTCTACGGTAGCATCGCCTGCAGCTACTACGGTAGCACTATAGTCTCCATTGGCATCCGTAGTTATGGTTTGTACATTACCGTCTTCATCGGTAATCACTACATCTACTCCTGGTAAACCTGGCTCGCCTGCATCTTGAGTACCGTTTCCGTTTATATCATTATAAACTGTTCCTTCTATGGTTCCTGGTACGTTGTATCCGTTGTTCTCCTCTGTTACTGTAGTACCGGCTACTACCGTTACTGTCGTTGGATCGGTTCCTTCTGTTTGATTCGCTCCGGCTGGTAAATCAGCATCGTCGATGTCTACGGTAGCATCGCCTGCAGCTACTACGGTAGCACTATAATCTCCATTGGCATCCGTAGTTACGGTTTGTACGTTACCGTCTTCATCGGTAATCACTACATCTACTCCTGGTAAACCTGGCTCACCTGCGTCTTGTGTCCCGTTTCCGTTTATATCATTATAAACTGTTCCTTCTATGGTTCCTGGTACGTTGAATCCGTTGTTCTCCTCTGTTACTGTAGTTCCGGCTACTACCGTTACTGTCGTTGGATCGGTTCCTTCTGTTTGATTCGCTCCGGCTGGTAAATCAGCATCGTCGATGTCTACGGTAGCATCGCCTGCAGCTACTACGGTAGCACTATAGTCTCCATTAGCATCCGTAGTTACGGTTTGTACGTTACCGTCTTCATCGGTAATCACTACGTCTACTCCTGGTAAACCTGGCTCGCCTGCATCTTGAGTACCGTTTCCGTTTATATCATTATAAACTGTTCCTTCTACTGTTCCTGGTACGTTGAATCCGTTGTTCTCCTCTGTTACTGTAGTTCCGGCTACTACCGTTACTGTCGTTGGATCGGTTCCTTCTGTTTGATTCGCTCCGGCTGGTAAATCAGCATCGTCGATATCTACGGTAGCATCGCCTGCAGCTACTACGGTAGCACTATAGTCTCCATTGGCATCCGTAGTTACGGTTTGTACGTTACCGTCTTCATCGGTAATCACTACGTCTACTCCTGGTAAACCTGGCTCGCCTGCATCTTGTGTCCCGTTTCCGTTTATATCATTATAAACTGTTCCTTCTACTGTTCCTGGTACGTTGTATCCGTTGTTCTCCTCTGTTACTGTAGTTCCGGCTACTACCGTTACTGTCGTTGGATCGGTTCCTTCTGTTTGATTCGCTCCGGCTGGTAAATCAGCATCGTCGATGTCTACGGTAGCATCGCCTGCAGCTACTACGATAGCACTATAGTCTCCATTGGCATCCGTAGTTACGGTTTGTACATTGCCGTCTTCATCGGTAATCACTACATCTACTCCTGGTAAACCTGGCTCACCTGCGTCTTGTGTCCCGTTTCCGTTTATATCATTATAAACTGTTCCTTCTACTGTTCCTGGTACGTTGAATCCGTTGTTCTCCTCTGTTACTGTAGTTCCGGCTACTACCGTTACCGTCGTTGGATCGGTTCCTTCTGTTTGATTCGCTCCGGCTGGTAAATCAGCATCGTCGATGTCTACAGTAGCATCGCCTGCAGCTACTACGGTAGCACTATAGTCTCCATTGGCATCCGTAGTTACGGTTTGTACGTTACCGTCTTCATCGGTAATCACTACGTCTACTCCTGGTAAACCTGGCTCACCTGCGTCTTGTGTACCGTTTCCGTTTATATCATTATAAACTGTTCCTTCTATGGTTCCTGGTACGTTGTATCCGTTGTTCTCCTCTGTTACTGTAGTTCCAGCTACTACCGTTACCGTCGTTGGATCGGTTCCTTCTGTTTGATTCGCTCCGGCTGGTAAATCAGCATCGTCGATGTCTACGGTAGCATCGCCTGCAGCTACTACGGTAGCACTATAGTCTCCATTGGCATCCGTAGTTATGGTTTGTACATTACCGTCTTCATCGGTAATCACTACATCTACTCCTGGTAAACCTGGCTCGCCTGCATCTTGAGTACCGTTTCCGTTTATATCATTATAAACTGTTCCTTCTATGGTTCCTGGTACGTTGTATCCGTTGTTCTCCTCTGTTACTGTAGTACCGGCTACTACCGTTACTGTCGTTGGATCGGTTCCTTCTGTTTGATTCGCTCCGGCTGGTAAATCAGCATCGTCGATGTCTACGGTAGCATCGCCTGCAGCTACTACGGTAGCACTATAATCTCCATTGGCATCCGTAGTTACGGTTTGTACGTTACCGTCTTCATCGGTAATCACTACATCTACTCCTGGTAAACCTGGCTCACCTGCGTCTTGTGTCCCGTTTCCGTTTATATCATTATAAACTGTTCCTTCTATGGTTCCTGGTACGTTGAATCCGTTGTTCTCCTCTGTTACTGTAGTTCCGGCTACTACCGTTACTGTCGTTGGATCGGTTCCTTCTGTTTGATTCGCTCCGGCTGGTAAATCAGCATCGTCGATGTCTACGGTAGCATCGCCTGCAGCTACTACGGTAGCACTATAGTCTCCATTAGCATCCGTAGTTACGGTTTGTACGTTACCGTCTTCATCGGTAATCACTACGTCTACTCCTGGTAAACCTGGCTCGCCTGCATCTTGAGTACCGTTTCCGTTTATATCATTATAAACTGTTCCTTCTACTGTTCCTGGTACGTTGAATCCGTTGTTCTCCTCTGTTACTGTAGTTCCGGCTACTACCGTTACTGTCGTTGGATCGGTTCCTTCTGTTTGATTCGCTCCGGCTGGTAAATCAGCATCGTCGATATCTACGGTAGCATCGCCTGCAGCTACTACGGTAGCACTATAGTCTCCATTGGCATCCGTAGTTACGGTTTGTACGTTACCGTCTTCATCGGTAATCACTACGTCTACTCCTGGTAAACCTGGCTCGCCTGCATCTTGTGTCCCGTTTCCGTTTATATCATTATAAACTGTTCCTTCTACTGTTCCTGGTACGTTGTATCCGTTGTTCTCCTCTGTTACTGTAGTTCCGGCTACTACCGTTACTGTCGTTGGATCGGTTCCTTCTGTTTGATTCGCTCCGGCTGGTAAATCAGCATCGTCGATGTCTACGGTAGCATCGCCTGCAGCTACTACGATAGCACTATAGTCTCCATTGGCATCCGTAGTTACGGTTTGTACATTGCCGTCTTCATCGGTAATCACTACATCTACTCCTGGTAAACCTGGCTCACCTGCGTCTTGTGTCCCGTTTCCGTTTATATCATTATAAACTGTTCCTTCTACTGTTCCTGGTACGTTGAATCCGTTGTTCTCCTCTGTTACTGTAGTTCCGGCTACTACCGTTACCGTCGTTGGATCGGTTCCTTCTGTTTGATTCGCTCCGGCTGGTAAATCAGCATCGTCGATGTCTACGGTAGCATCTCCTGCAGCTACTACGGTAGCACTATAGTCTCCATTGGCATCCGTAGTTACGGTTTGTACATTGCCGTCTTCATCGGTAATCACTACATCTACTCCTGGTAAACCTGGCTCACCTGCATCTTGTGTCCCGTTTCCGTTTATATCATTATAAACTGTTCCTTCTATTGTTCCTGGTACGTTGAATCCGTTGTTCTCCTCTGTTACTGTAGTTCCAGCTACTACCGTTACCGTCGTTGGATCGGTTCCTTCTGTTTGATTCGCTCCGGCTGGTAAATCAGCATCGTCGATGTCTACAGTAGCATCGCCTGCAGCTACTACGGTAGCACTATAGTCTCCATTGGCATCCGTAGTTACGGTTTGTACGTTACCGTCTTCATCGGTAATCACTACGTCTACTCCTGGTAAACCTGGCTCACCTGCGTCTTGTGTCCCGTTTCCGTTTATATCATTATAAACTGTTCCTTCTATGGTTCCTGGTACGTTGTATCCGTTGTTCTCCTCTGTTACTGTAGTTCCAGCTACTACCGTTACCGTCGTTGGATCGGTTCCTTCTGTTTGATTCGCTCCGGCTGGTAAATCAGCATCGTCGATGTCTACGGTAGCATCGCCTGCAGCTACTACGGTAGCACTATAGTCTCCATTGGCATCCGTAGTTACGGTTTGTACGTTACCGTCTTCATCGGTAATCACTACGTCTACTCCTGGTAAACCTGGCTCGCCTGCATCTTGTGTCCCGTTTCCGTTTACATCATTATAAACTGTTCCTTCTACTGTTCCTGGTACGTTGAATCCGTTATCTTCTTCAACTACCGTTGTTCCGGCTACTACCGTTACTGTCGTTGGATCGGTTCCTTCTGTTTGATTCGCTCCGGCTGGTAAATCAGCATCGTCGATGTCTACGATAGCATCGCCTGCAGCTACTACGGTAGCACTATAGTCTCCATTAGCATCCGTAGTTACGGTTTGTACGTTACCGTCTTCATCGGTAATCACTACATCTACTCCTGGTAAACCTGGCTCACCTGCGTCTTGAGTACCGTTTCCGTTTATATCATTATAAACTGTTCCTTCTACTGTTCCTGGTACGTTGAATCCGTTGTTCTCCTCTGTTACTGTAGTTCCAGCTACTACCGTTACCGTCGTTGGATCGGTTCCTTCTGTTTGATTCGCTCCGGCTGGTAAATCAGCATCGTCGATGTCTACGGTAGCATCGCCTGCAGCTACTACGGTAGCACTATAGTCTCCATTAGCATCCGTAGTTACGGTTTGTACGTTACCGTCTTCATCGGTAATCACTACATCTACTCCTGGTAAACCTGGCTCACCTGCATCTTGAGTACCGTTTCCGTTTATATCATTATAAACTGTTCCTTCTACTGTTCCTGGTACGTTGAATCCGTTGTTCTCCTCTGTTACTGTAGTTCCAGCTACTACCGTTACCGTCGTTGGATCGGTTCCTTCTGTTTGATTCGCTCCGGCTGGTAAATCAGCATCGTCGATGTCTACGGTAGCATCGCCTGCAGCTACTACGGTAGCACTATAGTCTCCATTAGCATCCGTAGTTACGGTTTGTACGTTACCGTCTTCATCGGTAATCACTACATCTACTCCTGGTAAACCTGGCTCACCTGCATCTTGAGTACCGTTTCCGTTTATATCATTATAAACTGTTCCTTCTACTGTTCCTGGTACGTTGAATCCGTTGTTCTCCTCTGTTACTGTAGTTCCAGCTACTACCGTTACCGTCGTTGGATCGGTTCCTTCTGTTTGATTCGCTCCGGCTGGTAAATCAGCATCGTCGATGTCTACGGTAGCATCGCCTGCAGCTACTACGGTAGCACTATAGTCTCCATTAGCATCCGTAGTTACGGTTTGTACGTTACCGTCTTCATCGGTAATCACTACATCTACTCCTGGTAAACCTGGCTCACCTGCATCTTGAGTACCGTTTCCGTTTATATCATTATAAACTGTTCCTTCTATGGTTCCTGGTACGTTGAATCCGTTATTCTCCTCTGTTACTGTAGTTCCGGCTACTACCGTTACTGTCGTTGGATCGGTTCCTTCTGTTTGATTCGCTCCGGCTGGTAAATCAGCATCGTCGATATCTACGGTAGCATCGCCAGATAACACCGTTGCAGTAAATTGACCACTTGCATTGGTTTGAACCGTTATTGGATCACCATTTGTAGGAGTAATAACTACATCAACATTAGAAAGAAGAACATCTCCAGTATCAAAAGTTCCATTACCATTAATATCATTATACACAACTCCTTCAAGGTTACCTGAACCTAATATAGTTTCGGTAATATCATCCTCTGTATTACCATCGCCATCGTTACCGTCATCAGAAACATCTGAAATTGGATCTCCATTATCATCAACTGCATTGGCAATAGCTTGATTATCTACTTGACCTGAATTAATATCTTGTTGATTAATCGTATAAACCGCTGTAAAGGTAGCAGAGGCTCCTGGTCTTAAATCAATAGCATCTCCTTCACCATCTTCATTGGTTCCTCCCGATTGATAAGCTGGAGTAGGCAAAGGTGTGTTTGCACCTGTAAATAGTCCGGCAGACTCTGAAACCGTTACATCAAAAGCAAAACTAGAACCTATATTTTGAACTATATAGGTATAACTAATAACTCCTGTTGCAGGATCAAATGTACTTGTTTTAGTAATTTCTAACTGAGTTGAACAAGCTTCTGCGAAACCAGCTTCGAGAAAATCTGGTGTTCCGTTAGAATTTAAATCTGCTGGTTCGGTATAACCTTCTCCTGATTCACCGCTAGTAACAAGACCATTACTAGTGTTCACTGTTTCAGGAGCTAAATTACCAAGGATTCCATCTTCCTGCGCTTTCGCGAAAGCATCAATAAAACCAGCTTCTACAGTATCAGAACATCCATCACCATCGGAATCTGGATCTAAATGATTAGGAATACCATCTCCATCTAAATCTGGGGCATTGATAATTACAACAGTTGGTTCACCACCGAAGTCATCTATAACACATTCATCGAATTGAACACTATAAAATCTACTTTGTGCAGCGTTAATATTTTTTGTTACACCAATTACATATTCGAATTGATTAACATCTTGACGCTGGAAGAATACTTTATATCTCGCATCGGTATCTATAGGCTCAATCGGAGCAGAACCAGTCCCGTTTGCTCTAAATTGAGTTACTCCACCAGTAAGATTTGTTGCAATAATATTCGTAGGATTATTTAATGAATAACCCACTAAATTCCTTAATCTATAGAATTCTCTAATTCTACCTGACCCGTCGCTGTCAACATCCTGAATAAATCCACTAATTCTATTAACAACAGTAAGATTAGTAGTTCCAGCATCTACCAATTGAACATTGAAGGTAACTGTTAAATCACCAGAGGATGCTGCAGAATAATTAATTACTGGCTGCCATGCATTTGCATCACCAGAAGCATTGTCAATGGAATTTAATGTTGCTCCAGTAGATCTTTGTGTAATTTCAACAATAGCATCAATTCCTGCGCGAACTCCAGAAAATCTGTATCTAGCTCCTACTTGACCTGCCGTACCTGAGATTAACGTACCTCCATTAAAATTGTAAGTTTGACCAGTACAAGTTGTAGAATTATCTGTGTAAAACTCAAAACCTTCTGTGATATCGGTAATTCCGTCATTATCATCATCTAAGTCATCTCTATCTACAACTCCATCACCATCTTCGTCATTTGGTAAACTGCGATCCCTGAAGTCTACATTACCTCCAGAATTTAAATCGCCATCGGTATCTGGTAAGTTAGCAGTATCATCTATATTACCATTAGGATCAGCATAGGTAGGTGTTTGATCAACTGCATCGTCCAAACCGTCATTATCGGAATCATTACCTGATAAAGTTAATCCAGCTTCAACAGTATCATTACCACCTTGATTGTCAGAATTTAGATCCAAATAATCAGGTAGGTCCACCGTATCTGTATTTACTGGCAATAATCCAAGCTCATCGTTATTTTGATTATAAGCAGTAGGTAAACCATTTGCTGTAACATCTGGAATTCCATCTCCATCTGCATCGTTTACTAACGGATCAATATAACCTAAAGTAGTTTGAGCCTCATTATTATCAGGAATACCATCACCATCAGAATCTAAATCCAAATGGTTAGGTATACCGTCACCATCTTGATCTGAAGGATTAGTAAATGGGTTATTATCACCGTCCAAATTAGCATCTTCATTAATATCTAGTATACCATCATTGTCGTCATCGATATCTACGGTGTCAGGAACCCCATCACCATCTGTATCATCTTGATCAAGATAATTTGGAACTCCATCTAAATCTTCGTCATCATTTGTAGGGTCATTATCATTATTGGTATCCTCTCCAGTTCCAGATGTCAAAAGTGAATCGTTATCGTCATCGGTATCTCTATAATCTGGTTGATCAGTACCATCTGTATTATTTAATTCATTACCAGGATCATTTGTTACAGGAGTACCGTTAGGATCTCCATATCCCGTTGTGTCACCGTCAAACGCATCGTCGAGTCCATCATTATCAATATCATTTCCACTAGGAGTAGTATCAGGATTACCATCGTTATTAAAATCAGAACCTTCGGTAGCATCTGGGACATTATCATTGTCACTATCTAAATCAACATAATCAGGATTTGGATCTCCATCTGTATTTTCTGGCGTAAGCCCTTCTCCACTTCCTGGAGTAGTTTCATAAGCATCATCTAAACCATTCCCATCACTATCTATACCAGATGGTTGTATGTAGCCAGCAGTATCTTGAGCTTCTACATTATCCGGGATACCATCATTATCACTATCCTGATCCAATAAATCTTGTATACCGTCATTATCAAAATCACATGAAGAGAATCGAATATTTCCAATACTAAATCCTGGTTCGGAACCTGGGTTGATCACAGAATCATCAGTAACATCAAAAACAATTGTGATAGTATCTACTGGTGCAGAAAATGATATATTTACATTTCCTGCTCCTGATGCAGCACCAGTTGGGGCAACTGGATCAACGCCTAGAACAGAATTACCTATAACCTCTTGAGTTCCTGCTGGAACTATATTTGGCAAAACCTGAGAAGCTCCATTAAAACCAGTTATAGTGTATCTTTCTTTTCGTCTTATTGAACCTAACTCTCCGTCTACATCCAATAAAGTAAACGCTACATTGTTAAAGGACTCACTATTAAAATCGATCGTATAAGTTACCGTACCTGTTGCTCCTAATGTTTGTAGGTCGAAACCTGAAATAAGAGTTTGCGGTACAGATGGTTGTCCACCTTGATAAAAAGCTCCGGAAATAGGCAGATTAGGAGAATTAAGTAATGCATCGTTAGGGTCAACTACAGTTATATTAACATCTCTAGAATCAACTGAATAAGAGTTACTAAGTGTGCCGGCAGCCCAAGTATTTACGCTCCAGTCCAATGTAGACTCATCCTTACATTCAACCACGTCCAAAATACCATCATTATCATCATCAATATCTACAACATTCGGCACTCCATCGCCATCAGTATCTGGACGGTCATCAACATCATCACATGCATCTATGATCCCATCACCATCTGTATCAGGTCCTATCTCGGTATAATCTGGTACAGTATTCGAATTAGAATCAGCTGGTTGTGCATAACTTGCTGCAAGAACGGCACCATTTGAAGAATTCGTTGGTGGGATACCTGAACCATAGGCACCACCATCTCCACCATCAGCAGAACTATTGTTGTAAGCCTCGTTAGCATCGGAACATCCATCATTATCAGAGTCAGTATCTTGAAAATCAAAATTATCTATACCATCAGAGTTAACTAATTCATAGTTGACAATCCCATTATCAACATCGCCAGGATCTTGAACACTATTGGGAACACCATCATCACCAACAGGACCAGTCAATCGACCGTCAGTATTGACTTCATTATGACCAGCTTCTACCGCGTCATAAATACCATCATTATCTGCGTCAACATCTAAACTATCTATTATCCCGTCACCATCTGTATCTGGACAAGTTGAACCTCCATTAAGAATAAACACTTTTCCATCGCCTCCATCACCATCTGCTCCTGGAGAAATGTTAATAGACTTTATTACAGAACCTGCGGGCGCAAGCTGTGATAATGGGTAAACTGCAATATTAATTGGCTGACCAATCGAAGTATTAATACCTGTATTTATATAATCAGTAAGTACTACATTTAGTAGACCAAAGCTATTTCCTTGTGCATCAAATGCTTCAATATCAAAAGTGTTATTCCCATCTCTTTCAGAAACTAATAAGAAAGATTCTCCTGAAACAGAAATTGGAACATTGTAACTAAGTGTATAAAAATCAGTGTCTAAAACAGCTCCAGAAAGTCCTTGGAAATAATTAAAATTTCTTGATTGAAAGGCTGGTAAAATAATTTGTTCCCAGTTAGGATTCGAAATATTATCTCCAGTAGGACCTGTACCTTGGCCACTTGTACCATTAAGAACTTCATACACAACATTATCACTTGTAGAATTGAAATTCTCTGTATATAAATCTGGAACAATAAAATCATTATAAGTAGTACCATCTAATGTAACAGATTGCAAATTTGCATTATTATTCCCACCAGAACCAGAAAAGGAGAAGGTAGTATTTGTGCTAGTATAAGGGCCTGTAGCCGTTGGTTCAACATAACATTCGTCGGAATCTAAAATTCCGTCATTATCATCATCTAAATCTACTTCGTCAAAAATCCCATCGTTATCGGAATCAACGCTAGCAGTTGTATCACGGTAATTTACATCACCACCACCATTAACATCGCCATCATTATCAGGTAATGATGATGGATTATTTATATTGCCGTTAGGATCTTGATAACCAGAAGTAGCATCAATACTATCATCTAATCCATCAAAATCTGTATCGTTTCCAGATAGAGCAAAGTTATTTTCAGTTGTATCATTAATTGAATCATTATCAGAATCCAAATCCTTATAATCAGGAACCCCATCAAAATCTGTATCCACCGGTAACACAGCAAAACCATTTGAACAGGTAGCAGAAGTGAAACTATAGCTAACTCCGCCTATTCTAAATCCACCTGAGTTCAATTCGAAAAATACAGATGATGTTGAACTTGTCGTAATAACATTAAATTGAACATAGGAATCAGCAGCTCCACCCGTATTGTAATTTGAGATCACCTGTGAACCAAGAGTGATATTCATACTATCACCTGCACCAATATCATTTGCAATTGAAAAAGTAATTGTAGTCCCTACTGGTAGTCCTCTATCAAATTCTAAAGTTAATGGACCTTGAGTTTCTCCTGCAGAACCAGTATTTCTAAGACGAACTCCATTAAGATTAGTAGCAGCAACACCATTAGCTTCGGGTGTCCCTAATGCTGGAGTAATATCCTGGTTACCTCCATAGGTAAATCCTGAAACAGCATTACCACTAGCACTAGTAGTGGACGAACCGTTACAATCAGGATCATATGTATCCACCAAACCATCACCGTCAGTATCTGTTAAACCACCTTGAGCTATATACCCTAAAGTACCTTGAGCTTCAACATTATCAGGGACGCCATCTCCATCAGCATCTAAATCAAACTGGTCTATAATTCCATCACCGTCAGTATCATATAAATCACTTACACCATCATTATTGTTATCAACAAAGTTTGAACTGGAAGGACCATCCGTTCCTGGACCATTAGATGGATCAAAATAATTTAACAATCCATCACCATCGTCATCTCCAAGAGGATCGTTAGCATTAACATTTTCTAGTTCCACTATATCTGGAATCCCATCATTGTCATCATCAATATCAACAAGATCATGAACCCCATCACCATCTTGATCACATGACGGAACAACTAATTGCACCACAGAGGATTCTACCTCAGAACCATAAAACCAAGTGTTTATAACCCTGATATTTCCATAATCATCACACAATAGCGTCGGAGTATTAGTACCTTCACCAGCGCCAGCAGTTGCAGGTACCGTATTACCCGGATTTGAACCATTCCATGCGTGTCCTGGCCCCACATTACCATTTAATAAATTAGTATTTACAAATGATCCTGTAGTTGTATTTGCAGTATTTTGAGTTGAGGCGTCAACACAAGTTCCAAAGGCTGTTAATTGTGAATCGTCCCAGAAGAGTTTTTGACTTGCTAGAGTAGGAGTCACAGACTCCATGGTTAAACCATTTAAATTGAATTCCGCATCATACATAGGAACATTGGTCCTACCTCTAAATGACACTAACTTTAAGCTTATACTTACACCTGCTTCGGCTATATCACCAAATCCATCTAACCCGTCCCAAAAAAGCAAGTTATCACCTACTGGCTGTTCAAATGCTTCAAGAACTACATCCCGAGTATTTGCATCAAAAACCCCATTACCGTCAAAATCTACTAAAAGAGCAACATCTGCAGGCGCATCTAAAGTATAAGGGATGTAATAATTACCAGGACAACCAAAAATCTCACCAGTTAATATCGGATCTGCTTGTGGAGCAGGTACAAATACAGATTGATCTGGGACGGTTAAAAAAACCGGATACCCATTGTCTAAATTAGGAGAAGTATTGGAAGGTCTATTTACAGATCTTCGTGTTAAAAGAAAATCATTCGCTGGATTATCATCATCATCAACAACACCAAATCTATTCATAGACAACTCATAGGCTAATGGCCTAAATCCTGGTAAAAAATCCACTTTAACGATTACCTGATCATCAGTATACGCGTAAAACTCACCCTCAACAGAGGCATCTAGTGTAGGATTAGGTACATTTGGAGTACCTATATCACCATCAGCATCCTGATTTTGATAACCAATTAACGACCATTTATCAGACCATATTCTTCCTGGAATTGCAGAGGCTGTAGACCCCACAGTAAAATCAAAATATGGAAAAAAGAAAATAGCCGGATCTCCATTTCCAAAAGTAAATGGAGTGGCACCACCATCGGTACTAATATAAAATTCAATATAATAATTTCCAGCCGTTGTAGGGTTAAATACATAAGGATTGTAACCATTTGTAACTCCACCTACACCGTTTGGGCCGTTAAAAGCCTCTGTGTAATTTGATACAAATCCTGCATCTCCCACTGTTGGATTTGCTCCTGCACCATCATCAAATCTACCTGACAATGTTCCTACCTGCACACCAGCGGGATTTACCCCTTCAACTAACGTACCACTTTGATCGTAAATACGATAATAAGTAAAAGCTCCCAGCTCTGGATGATTAGAAGCATTTAGCCTCTGCCTTGAAAACACCCCAAAATAAAGGTTTTCAGTAGCAGCATTTGCGATAGTAAAACGTAACCTACTAGAATTAGGAGCATTAACATACGGACCAAATTGACCTCTTGTTATGTAGAGAGCTGTACCATTTGCTGGCTCCACTCCTGTCGCAGAAGGCATCAACTGCTTGGTTCCATCAGCAAAAACTGAACTAGGATTAAGAATGAATAATAATAGCAACACATAGATAATGTTACCATTGAATTTTAGGTTAGAGGGAAAATTAAAACTCATTGTAAATGAAATAATTATCAAAAAAACAGAATAGCTTGTTCTATTCTAAGCTGCAAAAATACTTGTAACAACATCCCAGCGAAGAAAAACCCAGTATTTATAGTGCTCTTTCGACAAAATTCCAATTAAAGTCGTTAAAAACACTTATGAAAAAAGTTCCGTTAAAAAAACTCTGAAATACAGAAGATTAAACAAAACTAAATTTGACATCTTTAGGATCTAATATGTACGAAGAAAAATACTCAGTGGTTTTTAAAAATCTAATTTTTTTAAATCTCATTTTAAGAACATCTCCTGAAAGAAAAATTATAACTAATAATATCTAGTGTCTTTAGTATGAAATCTCCTTAAACGCTTTTAGAATAAGTGATTTTCTTGCTATTCATAAGAAAAAACTATTTTATATATACAAAAAATAAAGCCTAACTATAAAAGTTAGGCTTTAATGATAACTACGCTTTCGCGAAAGCGGAATATATTAAGCTTGTCCAGTTGGACCAAAATTTAAGGGAATAGGAGGCTGCTCATAATCCTTAATTTCACCATGCGCATTTTCAAATTTTCTAATATTATCCATAAGTGCTTGAGCTAAACGTTTAGCATGTTGTGGAGTAAGAACTATTCTTGACTTCACCTTAGACTTTGGATTACCAGGCATGATATTAACAAAATCAACAACAAATTCAGAATGTGAATGATTTATGATAGCTAAATTACTATACTGACCTTCAGCAATCTTTTCGTCAATTTCTATGTTGATCTTATTCTCTTGATTAGGATTATTTGCCATTCCTATTAATTATAATTTACCTCTTGTTCTGGTTTATTAAGCATAAGCTTCTCGAACTCCTCTTTTGAGCCTACAATAATGTCATCATAATTTCTCATACCTGTTCCTGCTGGAATTCTATGACCTACAATAACATTTTCCTTAAGACCTTCAAGAGTATCAACCTTACCATTTACAGCTGCCTCATTAAGTACTTTAGTAGTTTCCTGGAACGACGCGGCACTAATAAATGATTTAGTTTGAAGAGATGCACGAGTAATACCTTGTAATATAGGCTCTGCCGTTGCAGGCATTACCTCTCTTGCTACTACTAGATTCTTATCTTCTCTTCTTAAAATAGAGTTTTCATCTCGTAAATCACGTGGAGAAACGATTTGACCTTCTTTAAGATTCTCTGAGTCACCAGCATCTTCAACCACTTTCATTCCATAAAGTCGGTCGTTCTCTTGAATGAAATCTTCTTTATGAACCAATTGATTCTCTAGGAAAATACCATCACCTGGATCTACGATACGAACTTTTCTCATCATTTGTCTTACAACAACCTCAAAGTGTTTATCATTGATTTTTACACCTTGTAATCGATAAACCTCTTGCACCTCGTTAACTAAATACTGCTGTACAGCACTTGGTCCTTTAATTGCTAGAATATCTTTAGGCGTTATAGAACCATCTGATAAAGGCATACCAGCTCTCACATAATCATTTTCTTGAACTAGAATCTGATTGGATAATTTTACTAAATATTTCTTTACTTCGTCTGTTTTTGAAGTAACGATAATTTCACGGTTACCACGCTTAATTTTACCAAAAGAAACAACACCATCAATCTCACTTACAACAGCTGGATTTGAAGGATTACGAGCTTCAAAAAGTTCAGTCACACGAGGAAGACCTCCGGTAATATCACCTGCTTTGGCACTCTTACGAGGAATCTTAACTAGAATTTTTCCTTCTTTAATCTTCTCACCATCATTAATCATTAAGTGTGCACCTACTGGTAAGTTATAAGAAATTTGAGTTTCCCCTTTACCATCAACAATGTGCAGTGTAGGAATTAACTTCTTATCTCTGGATTCAGAAATAACCTTTTCTTCGTAACCAGTTTGTTCATCAGTTTCAACTTGGAATGTTGTCCCTTGAATGATATTTTCAAACTTGATTTCTCCAGAGAACTCTGAAATAATTACTCCATTAAAAGGATCCCATTTAGCAATTACTTCACCTTTCTTAATTTTTGCTCCAGGTTTTTTGAATAACTCTGCACCATAAGGAATGTTATTGGTATTAAGTAATAAACCAGTGTCCTTGTGCATCAACTTAGCCTCAGATGTTCTAGAGATTACAATATCTACTGCATTCCCTTCGCTATCTTCACCCTTAACCGTTTTAAGATCTTCAATTTCAAGAACTCCTTCATTTTTAGCAATTACAGAGTTCTCCTCACTAACGTTACCTGCAACACCACCTACATGGAATGTACGTAAGGTAAGCTGTGTTCCTGGTTCACCAATAGATTGTGCTGCGATAACTCCAACAGCCTCACCTCTCATAACAAGACGGTTAGTAGCTAGGTTACGACCATAACATTTTGTACAAACTCCTTTTTTAGCTTCACATGTTAATGGCGAACGCACTTCCACAGACTCGATTACTGTTTCATCAATTGCATCAGCGATTTTTTCAGTAATCAATTCACCTGCTGCCACCATAACATTTTGTGTAGCTGGATCAACGACATCATGTAAAGCAACACGTCCTAGGATACGAGCTCCTAGTTTCTCCATTACTTCTTCATTCTTTTTAAGAGCAGTAACTTCAATACCTCTTAATGTTCCACAGTCTTCTGTATTAACAATAACATCTTGTGCAACATCATGTAAACGACGTGTTAAATAACCAGCATCGGCAGTTTTAAGAGCCGTATCTGCAAGACCTTTACGAGCACCGTGAGTAGAAATGAAGTACTCAAGAATTGATAATCCTTCTTTAAAGTTTGAAAGAATTGGATTTTCAATAATTTCTCCACCACCTGAGTTCGATTTTTTAGGTTTTGCCATAAGACCACGCATACCAGTAAGCTGTCTAATCTGCTCTTTTGATCCACGCGCACCAGAATCCAACATCATGTACACCGAGTTAAATCCTTGCTGGTCTTCTCTAATATTCTTCATACCTAATTCAGTAAGCTGAGCATTAGTAGCAGTCCAAACATCAATCACCTGATTGTAACGTTCATTCTGAGTAATAAGACCCATTCCATAGTTACCACGTATCGCGTCAACTTTGGCATTGGCCTCGTCTATCATGGCTTGCTTTTCTTCTGGAATCATGATATCTCCTAGTGAGAATGACAATCCACCGCGGAATGCAAATCCATAACCTAAATCTTTAATCTCATCAAGGAAGGCAGCTGTTCTAGGAACATCTGTCACCTTAAGAATATCACCGATAATATCACGTAAAGCTTTTTTAGTCAAAACTTCATTTATATAACCAGCCTCATTAGGCACTTTCTCGTTAAATAATACACGTCCTGCAGTAGTTTCTATCAACTCTGATTTGTATGATCCATCTTCTTGTAAAAGTGGTATTCTACATTTTACTGGTGCATTAATATCAACACGTTTTTCATTAAATGCGATTACCAATTCTTCTGGACCGTAGAACGTTAAACCTTCACCTTTAACAATGTGATTAGGTTCTGACCTACGTAACTTAGTCATGTAATATAAACCTAATACCATGTCCTGAGAAGGAACGGCAATAGGACTACCATTTGCAGGATTCAAGATGTTATGAGAAGCTAACATTAAAAGTTGAGCCTCTAAAATCGCCTCTGGTCCTAGTGGTAAGTGTACCGCCATTTGATCACCGTCAAAATCGGCGTTAAATGCAGTACATACTAACGGGTGTAATTGAATCGCCTTACCTTCTATTAACTTAGGCTGAAATGCTTGAATACCTAGACGGTGAAGTGTAGGAGCACGGTTTAATAATACTGGATGCCCTTTAAGAACATTCTCAAGTATATCCCAAACAACAGGCTCTTTTTTATCAATTATTTTCTTAGCAGATTTTACTGTTTTTACAATACCTCTTTCAATCAACTTACGAATAATGAAAGGCTTGTAAAGTTCTGCAGCCATATCTTTAGGAAGACCACATTCATAAAGTTTCAATTCTGGTCCTACAACAATTACAGAACGAGCAGAATAGTCAACACGTTTACCAAGTAAGTTTTGACGGAAACGTCCTTGCTTACCTTTAAGGGAATCTGATAAAGATTTTAATGGTCTGTTAGAATCTGTCTTAACAGCACTAGATTTTCTAGTATTATCTAAAAGAGAATCCACAGACTCCTGTAACATACGCTTTTCATTACGTAATATCACCTCTGGAGCTTTGATTTCCATCAATCGCTTCAAACGGTTGTTACGTATGATTACACGACGATAAAGATCGTTTAAGTCTGATGTTGCAAAACGACCACCATCAAGAGGTACAAGCGGACGTAATTCTGGTGGAATCACAGGAATCACTTTCATGATCATCCATTCTGGCTTGTTTTCTCTGTGCAAGTTAGACTCCTTAAAAGCCTCAACTACCTGAAGTCTCTTGAGAGCTTCAGTTTTTCTTTGTTTAGAAGTCTCATTATTTGCTTTGTGACGTAAGTCATAAGACAACGCATCTAGATCGATTCTGTTTAATAATTCAATTAAACACTCTGCACCCATTTTTGCGATAAATTTATTAGGGTCAGAATCTTCCAGATATAAATTTTCTTGAGGAAGACTATCTAAAATATCTAAATATTCTTCTTCAGTAAGAAATTCCATTTTTTGAACTGGCTCACCTTCGGCATTTTTTGCAATACCTGGCTGTATTACTACGTAACGTTCGTAGTAAATAATCATATCCAGTTTCTTTGACGGTAATCCTAATAGGTATCCAATTTTGTTTGGTAAACTACGGAAATACCATATGTGTGCTACAGGCACAACCAGGTTAATGTGACCTATACGATCACGACGTACTTTTTTCTCTGTTACCTCTACTCCACATCGATCACAAACGATACCTTTATAACGTATACGCTTGTATTTTCCACAGGCACATTCATAATCCTTCACAGGACCAAAAATACGCTCACAGAAAAGTCCATCGCGCTCAGGCTTGTGAGTACGATAGTTAATCGTTTCTGGCTTTAGTACTTCTCCTTTAGATTCTGCAAGAATAGATTCTGGAGATGCAAGGCCGATTGAAATTTTTGAAAATTTCTTCTGAGTTTGGGTTTCTTTATTTCTAGCCATAATTATGGTACTATTTTAATTAGTGTAAGAGAGACTAATGGTAATTACGCTTTCGCGAAAGCGAAACTACCACCTACTCTCAAAGATAAATTAATCCTCGAGTCTAAGGTCTAAACCTAGTCCTTTAAGCTCGTGCATCAATACATTAAATGATTCTGGAAGACCTGGTTCTGGCATAGGCTCACCTTTAACGATCGCCTCATAAGTCTTAGCTCTTCCTATTACATCATCTGATTTTACAGTAAGAATCTCACGCAGTGTACTAGAAGCTCCATAAGCCTCAAGTGCCCAAACCTCCATCTCACCAAAACGCTGACCTCCAAATTGTGCTTTACCACCTAATGGTTGTTGAGTAATAAGTGAGTATGGTCCGATAGAACGCGCGTGCATCTTATCATCTACCATGTGACCTAATTTAAGCATGTAAATAACACCTACTGTTGCAGGCTGGTCAAATCGCTCACCTGTTCCTCCATCAAATAAATAGGTGTGCCCGAATCGTGGTATACCAGCGTTATCAGTCAATTCATTTATTTGATCCAATGTAGCACCGTCAAAAATAGGTGTAGCAAATTTCTTACCTAATTTTTGTCCAGCCCATCCTAATACAGTTTCATAAATCTGACCGATATTCATACGTGATGGTACACCTAATGGATTAAGAACGATATCTACTGGTGTTCCGTCTTCTAGGAACGGCATATCTTCCTCACGTACTATACGTGCTACGATACCTTTGTTACCGTGACGACCTGCCATTTTATCACCTACTTTAAGTTTACGCTTTTTAGCTATGTAAACTTTAGCAAGTTTGATAATTCCTGCTGGTAATTCATCTCCTACAGAAATTGTAAACTTCTCACGGCGCAATGCACCTTGAAGATCGTTCTCTTTAATCTTATAGTTATGTAGTAAGTCTGCAACAGTTTCATTAATCTCGTCACTTGTTGTCCAAGTACCAGAAATTAAGTGAGTATAATCATCTACAGAGTTCAACATCTTAAGTGTATACTTTTTACCTTTAGGAAGTACTTCCTCACCTAAATCATTGTATACACCTTGTGATGTTTTACCACTAACGATTTCAAAAAGTTTTTCAACCAAACGATCACGTAAACCGTCAAATTTTGCCTGATAACTTTGCTCTAATCGTGCAATATCCTCTTTATCCTGTGCTCTTTTTCTTTTATCCTTTACTGCTCTAGAGAATAATTTCTTATCTATAACAACACCTCGCAATGAAGGTGAAGCTTTAAGAGATGCATCTTTTACATCACCTGCTTTATCACCAAAAATAGCACGTAGTAATTTTTCTTCTGGAGTAGGATCAGATTCTCCTTTTGGAGTGATCTTACCGATAAGAATATCACCCGGTTTTACCTCGGCTCCAATTCTTATCATTCCATTTTCATCTAGGTTTGCAGTTGCTTCTTCACTTACGTTAGGAATATCGGCTGTTAATTCTTCATTACCTAATTTAGTATCTCTAACTTCAAGAGAATACTCATCAACGTGAATAGAAGTAAACAAATCTTCTCTCACAACTTTTTCTGAGATTACAATCGCATCCTCAAAATTGTATCCTTTCCAAGGCATGAAGGCAACCTTCATATTACGACCTAGAGCTAACTCACCTTTTTCAGTTGCGTATCCTTGACAAAGTACTTGACCTTTTTCAACTCTATCGCCTTTTTGGACAATTGGTTTTAAAGTTATAGAAGTACCTTGGTTTGTCTTACGGAACTTTATAAGGTTGTAAGATGTATCTTCTGGGTCAAAAGAAATCATTCTTTCACGCTCGGTTCTATCGTAACGAATTACAATTTTTTGAGCATCAACATATACAACTTCTCCATCACCTTCCGCATTAATTAAAACTCGTGAATCAGACGCAACTTGTCTTTCAAGTCCTGTTCCAACAATAGGAGAATCAACTCGTAATAATGGAACTGCCTGGCGCATCATGTTTGATCCCATCAATGCACGGTTTGCATCATCATGTTCCAAGAATGGAATTAATGAAGCTGATATCGAAGCGATTTGGTTAGGCGCGACATCGGCATATTGTACCTGATCTGGCTCAACCACTGGAAAATCACCTTCTAAACGGGCAATTACTTTGTCAGATTCAATCTTACCATTTTCAAGTGGCAAGTTTGCCTGAGCAATGTGCATTCCTTCTTCTTCTTCAGCACTTAAATATATAGGCTCTTCTGATGTATTAATAACACCATTCTCAACTTTTCTATATGGTGTCTCAATGAATCCCATGTTGTTCACCTTAGCAAAAACAGCTAAAGACGAGATAAGACCAATATTCGGTCCTTCAGGAGTTTCAATAGGACATAATCTACCGTAGTGTGTGTAGTGTACATCACGAACCTCAAATCCTGCACGTTCACGAGATAAACCACCTGGACCTAATGCTGACAGACGTCGTTTATGGGTAATCTCTGCTAATGGATTCGTTTGATCCATAAACTGAGATAACTGATTAGTTCCAAAGAACGAATTAATTACAGATGAAAGCGTCTTTGCATTAATAAGATCAATAGGTGTGAAAACCTCATTATCCCTTACATTCATACGCTCACGAATTGTTCTTGCCATACGAGCAAGACCAACACCGAACTGAGATGATAACTGCTCACCTACCGTACGTACACGACGGTTTGATAAGTGATCGATATCATCGATTTCTGCTTTTGAATTAATTAATTCAATTAAGTATTTAATTATAGTAATGATATCTTCTTTTGTAAGAACCTGCTTACTCATGTCAATATCAAGACCTAATTTTTTATTCATACGATAACGCCCTACATCACCTAAGTTATATCTCTGATCAGAGAAGAATAACTTATCGATGATACCACGAGCAGTTTCCTCATCTGGCGGCTCAGCGTTACGTAATTGTCTATAAATATGCTCTACCGCTTCTTTTTCTGAATTGGTAGGATCCTTTTGTAAAGTATTGTGAATGATAGCATAATCTGCAGACATCATATCTTCCTTATGTAAAAGAATAGTCTTTGCCTGAGAATCGATTATTTCATCGATATGCTCTTTTTCTAGGACAGTATCACGATCTAATACGATTTCATTACGCTCGATCGATACAACTTCTCCTGTATCCTCGTCTACAAAATCTTCATGCCATGTTCTAAGAACACGAGCAGCTAATTTGCGACCTAGGTATTTTTTTAATCCTGTTTTACTAGCTTTTACCTCTTCTGCAAGATCAAAGATTCCAAGAATATCTTTATCTCTTTCATAACCAATTGCGCGGAAAAGAGTTGTTACAGGTAATTTCTTTTTACGATCGATATAAGCATACATTACACTGTTAATATCGGTCGCAAATTCAATCCATGATCCTTTAAATGGAATTACACGTGCTGAATATAATTTAGTACCATTTGCGTGAAATGACTGTCCAAAGAACACACCAGGAGAACGGTGTAACTGGGAAACAACAACACGCTCAGCTCCGTTGATGACGAAAGTACCAGATGGAGTCATGTATGGGATTGTACCTAAATAAACATCTTGAACAATAGTTTCAAAATCCTCGTGTTCTGGATCGGTACAATATAATTTTAATCTTGATTTAAGTGGAACACTGTAAGTAAGCCCACGTTCAATACACTCTTGGATAGAGTAACGTGGTGGATCCACAAAGTAATCTAGAAACTCGAGAACAAATTGATTGCGAGTATCTGTGATTGGAAAATTTTCCATGAAGGTATTATAAAGACCTTCATTTTCTCTCTTGTCAGATTTAGTTTCTAACTGAAAGAAATCCTGAAACGATTTGATTTGGATATCGAGCAGATCAGGATATTCTGCTTTGTTCTTTACCGTTGAAAAGTTAATTCTCTCTGTGTTTGTTGCTAGCATCAATGCACGGTATTAAATGGTTAAAAATAGCGTTGTTGATGACGTCTCATCATTATACGCAAAATGGTCTAGACCTGTGAGCCTTGCTCAACAGGTCTAAACCTTTATATATAGGTAATGTTAAATTACTTTAACTCAACCTCAGCACCAGCTTCTTCTAGCTGAGCTTTAAGAGCTTCTGCCTCATCTTTAGCTACACCTTCTTTAATTGGAGATGGAGCGTTATCAACAAGACCTTTCGCATCCTTAAGACCTGCACCAGTTAATTCTTTAACTAACTTCACTACAGCTAATTTAGAAGCACCAGCTGCTTTAAGGATTACGTCAAATTCAGTTTGCTCTTCAGCAGCGTCTCCACCACCTGCAGCAGCACCACCTGCAACAGCTACAGCTGCAGCAGCAGGCTCAATACCATACTCGTCTTTAAGTATGTCTGCTAATTCATTTACTTCTTTAACAGTTAAGTTAACTAACTGTTCTGCGAATTCTTTTAAATCTGCCATTTCTATCGTTTTAAAATTTATATAAAATAATTGCGTACTAATTGTTTACTATCTTTCTGATAGTGTTTTAAGGATTCCTGCAAGTTTACCACCACCCGATTGAAGAGCAGAGACAACATTTTTAGCAGGGCTTTGTAGAAGACCAATGATTTCTCCAATCATTTCTTCTTTAGACTTGATTTCACTTAATGAATCTAACTTATCATCACCAACGTAAATTGCTTCCTCGATATAAGCACCTTTTAATAAAGGCTTATCCGATTTCTTACGAAAGTTCTTAATAACTTTAGCTGGAGCATTAGCTACTTCAGACAACATTATAGAAGTGTTACCTTTAAGAAGTTCTGGCAATTCACCAAAATCCTTATCAGAAGCTTCCATTGCTTTTGCAAGTAGTGTGTTTTTAACTACAGCAATACTTACGTTAGCTTTAAAACATGCTCTTCTTAAATTAGATGTATCAGAAGCATTAAGTCCAGATATATCTGCAAGGTAAATAGTAGAGTTTTCTCCTAACGTTGCAGTCAAGTCTTGTATAACAGTTGCTTTTTGTTCTCTTGTCATGATCTAGATCTTTTAATCGTCTGCAAAACGTTTAGCATCTACATTTACACCAGGACCCATTGTACTAGACAAGTGGATACTTTTGATATAAACTCCTTTAGCTGCTGTCGGTTTTAACTTAACTAATGTATTAATTAACTCTCTTGCGTTACCTGCAATTTTTTCAGCATCAAAAGATACTTTTCCTATTGCAGCGTGAACAATCCCGTTCTTTTCAACCTTGAAATCGATTTTACCGGATTTAACGTCAGACACAGCCTTAGCCACATCCATAGTAACTGTACCAGTTTTAGGGTTAGGCATAAGACCACGCGGCCCTAATACACGACCTAAAGGCCCTAACTTACCCATAACACTAGGCATAGTGATAATTACGTCAACATCAGTCCAACCACCCTTGATTTTATCAAGATACTCATCTAGACCAACAAAGTCCGCACCAGCTCCTTTTGCCTCTTCTTCCTTATCAGGAGTAACAAGAGCAAGTACTTTCACATCTTTACCTGTACCATGAGGTAAGGTTACGACACCACGAACCATTTGATTCGCTTTTCTAGGATCTACGTTAAGACGAACAGCTAAGTCAACTGACTCATCAAATTTTGCCGAACTAGTGTCTTTAACGATTTTTGAAGCGTCTGCTAGTGAGTAAGACTGTGCCTTATCGAATTTAGCGTTTGCTGCCTTTTGATTTTTCGTCAATTTTGCCATAATAACTAAATTTAAGCAGGTGCCTCACCACCTTTAACATTAACACCCATTGATCTCGCAGTTCCTGCGACCATTCTCATTGCGCTTTCGATTGTAAAAGCATTTAAGTCTGGCATCTTGTCTTCAGCTATTGCTCTAACTTGATCCCAAGTAATAGTACCTACCTTTTTACGATTAGGTTCACCACTACCACCTTTTAACTTTGCTGCTTCTAAAATTTGTACTGCAGCTGGTGGAGTTTTAATTACAAAATCAAAGGACTTGTCACTATAAACAGTTATAGCAACAGGCAATACCTTACCCGCCTTATCCTGAGTTCTAGCATTAAACTGCTTACAGAACTCCATAATGTTCACTCCAGCCGCACCAAGAGCAGGTCCTACAGGAGGAGATGGATTTGCAGCACCACCTCTAACCTGCAACTTTACAATCTTAGATACTTCTTTTGCCATTTTTAAATTGTTTCAAATTTTGATAACCGTAAGTGGAAGCCTAACTAGTTATCTGAATAGGTAACATTTATATTTTTTCGACTTGCATATAGCTTAATTCCAATGGTGTTTTTCTTCCGAAAATCTTAACCATTACCTCTAGCTTACGCTTCTCTTCATTAACTTTTTCTATATTCCCATTAAATCCATTAAAAGGACCATCAACAACTTTGACAGTTTCCCCAACTTTATAAGGAATAGACACATTATCGGTTTGCTCTGCAAGTTCATCAACTTTACCAAGCATTCTATTAACTTCTGACTTTCTTAATGGTACAGGATCTCCACCTTTAACCTCTCCAAGAAACCCAATCACACCATTAACAGATTTAATAATGTGTGGAACTTCACCTTCTAACCTAGCTTGTATCATAATGTACCCAGGAAAAAAGACACGTTCTTTATTAATCTTTTTACCGTTTCTAATTTGCACTACCTTTTCAGTAGGAACCAGAATTTGCTTTAAATAATCTGACAACCCATGATGAGCTATCTCGGATTCGATGTAGTCTTTAATTTTATTTTCTTGACCACTAACCGATCTTACTACATACCATTTCATTACATCCTTTTCTTCACTCATCTCTATGCATGATTATCCGTTAATGACCCATTCAAAATATCTATCGATTACACCATTAAAGACATAATCAATACCTGCCACAACTAAAGCAAAAACCACTGAAAATACAGCTACAGTTACCATAGACTTTTGTGCCTCAGCCCAAGTAGGCCAAGAAACATTTTCTGATAACTCATTGAACGAATTTTTTACATAAGATACTAATCCCATAAGTATGCTATTTTAATAAGCCTTTCAGCTTTTGTGCGCAGGTTGAGAGGCTCGAACTCCCGACACCTGGTTTTGGAGACCAGTGCTCTACCAACTGAGCTAAACCTGCATAGTTAAAAGTCGCCCTTTAACAAGTGAAAAGTATCCTTTCTTTATTCAAGAAAGGATACTTATAATATTAATACTTGAAATTAATCAAGGATCTCAGTTACCTGACCAGCACCAACTGTTCTACCACCTTCACGGATAGCAAAACGTAAACCTACGTTAAGTGCAATTGGCTGAATAAGCTCAACCTCAATAGTTAAGTTATCTCCAGGCATAACCATTTCAACACCGCTTGGTAATTTGATATTACCAGTTACATCAGTTGTACGAACGTAGAACTGTGGACGGTAGTTATTATGGAATGGAGTGTGACGTCCACCTTCTTCTTTCTTAAGGATATAAACCTCAGCTTTGAAGTGTTTGTGTGGAGTTACTGAACCAGGAGCAGTAATTACCATACCACGAGAGATTTGATTTTTATCAATACCACGTAATAAGATACCTGCATTATCTCCAGCCTCACCTCTATCAAGGATCTGACGGAACATTTCAATACCAGTAATAGTAGAAGTCAATTTCTCAGCTCCCATACCGATAATCTCTACAGGATCTCCAGTATTTGCAACACCAGTCTCGATACGACCAGTAGCAACAGTACCACGACCAGTAATAGAGAATACATCCTCGATAGGCATCAAGAATGGCTTATCCATATCACGTACTGGCTCTTCGATCCATGCATCAACTTGGTTCATTAATTCAAGAACAGTATCAACCCACTTTTGCTCACCGTTAAGTGCACCCAAAGCAGACCCCATAACAACTGGTCCATTATCACCATCATACTCATAGAAACTTAGTAACTCACGTACTTCCATCTCAACAAGCTCTAATAACTCCTCATCATCAACCATGTCAACCTTGTTAAGGAAAACAACAATACGAGGAATACCTACCTGACGACCTAATAGGATGTGCTCACGAGTCTGTGGCATAGGACCATCAGTCGCAGCAACCACTAAAATAGCACCATCCATTTGCGCAGCACCAGTTACCATGTTCTTTACATAGTCGGCGTGACCTGGACAGTCAACGTGTGCATAGTGACGGTTTTGAGTTTGGTACTCTACGTGCGAAGAGTTAATTGTAATACCACGCTCTTTTTCTTCAGGAGCATTATCGATCTGGTCAAAGCTTCTTGCTTCAGAATAACCAGCATCAGCAAGCACCTTTGTGATAGCAGCAGTAAGAGTAGTCTTACCGTGGTCTACGTGACCAATTGTACCTACATTAAGGTGCGGTTTGGAACGATCGTACGTTTCTTTAGCCATAATTATAGTCTTAGTTTATATTAGTGTTTCAATTTAAAAACCATTTAATTTACAAAATGGCTTATACCACAAATGGCCCCTAATTGAGACCTTTTTCATCTTAATTGAGCCAATGACGAGATTTGAACTCGTGACCTCTTCCTTACCAAGGAAACGCTCTACCCCTGAGCTACACCGGCTTTTATTATGCTTTCGCGAAAGCGTAATAGCCAAAGGCATATTTTAAGCATCACATCTCGTTAATGCCGTATCACACCAAAGTGCAATAATTGAGCGGGAGACCGGGTTCGAACCGGCGACATTCAGCTTGGAAGGCTGACGCTCTACCAACTGAGCTACTCCCGCTTAAAGAAATTACTTTAACATAATTTCATAATAATGTGTTTGTGGGGAGAGCAGGATTCGAACCTGCGAAGGTTGCCCAACGGAGTTACAGTCCGTCCTCGTTGACCGCTTGAGTATCTCCCCAATGCTTACACATTTATTTCAAAAAACTTGAGCCGATAGAGGGACTCGAACCCACGACCTGCTGATTACAAATCAGCTGCTCTAGCCAGCTGAGCTATATCGGCTTTAAACTCTTTTTGTCTTCACAAAAACAGCCCGTTGTTTTAACGGACTGCAAATGTAAACCTATTTTTTAATTCACAAAAAAAAATTAAAAAAAATTAATGAGAAATTAATTTTTCCTTGCGGCGCTTGAGCTGACGCTCCAATGCAGCAGCACATTCGTCAATACATTGCTCAAAAGTTTTACATGTTTTTGTAGCAACCATATCGTCTCCTGGCACGAATAACCTTACCTCAGTAATCTTATTTTCCTTATTACTAGTCTTTTGAACTTTCAAATAAACATCGGCGCTTATAATTTTATTATAATACTGCTCTAATTTATCTAACCTTTTTTGAATGAACTCAATTAACTTGATGTCCGCATCAAAATTTACTGATTGCACGTTTACTTTCATAATCTTACGTTTTTGAGGTTACTATTTCTTTGAGCGCGGATGCGCATTTTTATAAACTCCTTTTAAAGCAGCCATACTAGTATGTGTATAAATTTGTGTTGACGACAAACTAGAATGACCTAAAAGCTCTTTAACCGCATTTAAATCTGCTCCTTCATCTAGTAAATGAGTTGCAAAAGTGTGCCTCAATACATGAGGACTTACTTTTACCTTACTAGACACCTTACTAAAATACGATTTTATAATTCTATAAACAAGAGACGGGTATATTTTATCACCTTTAACTGTGATCAATAATGTGTCCACATCTCGCTTATCCATAAACACCCGCAATCTTAAATAATTTTCCAACAACCAATACAAACGATCGGTTACCGGCAGGATGCGTTGCTTATTTCTTTTTCCTACAACGCGAATTGTTCTAGCAGATTGCTCAAAGGAGCTGACTTTAAGACTAATTAACTCTTCTCGTCGAATTCCTGTTAAATAAAGCAACTCAATAATTAATCTATCCCTACAATTTTCAAAATCTTCTATATCGATTTTTTCATTAAGCACTTTTAACACTTCTTCTTTGGAAAATGGCAAGGTCAATCTTTTAGAAGTCTTTATACTTTTATGATGCAATAGTGGATTTTCCTTGACTACCTCAATTCTCTTTAAAAATTGAAAGTATGTTTTAAGCGCAGTTATTTTTCTATTTACAGATTGAGCTAGCAGTCCCTCTTCTAGCAAGAATGCGATATAAGATCTTATCACCTGATAATTAACCTCATTTAAATCTACACCTTCAAATTCACAAAACCGTTTAAACTGGCACAAATCTCTATCATATGCCTTTAAAGTATGGGTTGAGTATCCCTTTTCAACTGATAAGTATTCTATGAAATTTTCAATAAACATAAAAAAACCGCTAGAAAGTAAATTTAAACATTTCTTTCTAGCGGTTAAATTTTAAACTAAAGAGTTCTTAGATATTCTCTTGATCTCTTAAGTGCTGGATGTATTCAGCTTTAATCTTTTGTGCTCTTTTTGCTACAGACGGCTTTGTAAACTGTTGTCTTCTTCTTAGTTCACGCATCTTCCCTGTACGATCAAATTTTCTTTTGAAACGTTTTAGAGCTCTATCGATATTTTCTCCTTCTTTAACTGGTATTATTAACATAGTGGCATCACCTCCTTTCTTTAGCGAGTGCAAAAATACATTTATTTTTTAATTCTAGTAATAAAAGATGTATTTCTTGGCAAATAAATTATTTAGCAGCTGGTTTGTAGTCTTTACCGTCAAGTTCCATTTTTGCTATTATCTCACGCATAATTTCACTCGTACCACCACCAATAGGCCCTAAGCGACTATCTCTCCACATACGTGCAAGAGGATATTCTTCTATATATCCATAGCCACCTAAATATTGTAAGCATTGATAGATTACCTCATCTGCTATTTTAGTAGATACTAACTTTGACATACTTGCCTCTTTAACAGGATAAAGCCCTTTATCTAGCTCCTCAGCGATGTTATAATTGAAACATTTTGCCATTTCAACCTCACTTAGCATATCAGACATTTTATGGCGTAATGCCTGAAATTTGTCCAATGACTTTCCAAACGCCTGTCTGTCTCTCATGTATTGAGCGGTGTATTCCAGCGCGTATTCTGCTCTAGCATGAGCATTGATACCCATTATTAATCTCTCAAGAGCAAAATGCTGCATTATGTACGCAAATCCTTTACCTTCTTCACCCATCAGGTTTTCAACTGGTACACGCACGTTATCAAAACCTATCTCACCAGTATCACTTGCTCTCCAACCCAATTTATTGAGTTTAGTAGCGCTTATACCAGGCGTCTCACGATCCATTACGAATATGCTAATACCTCTTCCTTTTGCATCAGGATCAGTTTTTGCAGCAACAACCAGATAATCTGAATAGACTCCATTTGTTATGAAAGTTTTTGATCCGTTAATTATATAATGATCTCCTTCCTTTACAGCGGTAGTTCTCATACCAGCTACATCACTTCCTCCAAACGGTTCAGTAATACCCAAACATCCTATTTTTTCACCTGTTAAAGTAGGAACAAGATACTTCTCCTTAATTCTTTCATCACCTTCCTTAAGCAAATGCTGTGCACCTAGAAATGCTTGTACCCACATCGCAGCCGCAAACCCACCGGAGTTAATACGCTGCATTTCTTCTAAAAAAATAACAGTATAGAAAAAGTCAAGATCAAGACCTCCATATTTTTCAGGATAATAAAGACCAAAGTAGCCCATCTCTCCCATTTTTTGGAAAATCTCTCTATCAATTTGACCGGTTTCCTCCCATCGTTCAATATGAGGAACGGCTTCTTTTTGAAGAAAATCTCTAAAACTCTGTCTGAATGCGTTGTGTTCTTCGGTAAAGTATTTTGAGTACATATAAAATTATCGTATAATATTTTTAGTTAGTCGAGCGTCAAATATAACTGAATTAGGTCCAATTTCTCTTCAGGGAAACGGGAAGTTAACAGTACTTTATCCCAGCTCTTAAATCCATCTCGTAATGTGCGTTGCTCTATTAAAGCATCAACCAAGTAGTCGTTAAAATATGGAATGCTTAACAATTCTTCTTTTGTAGCTGTATTCAATGCTATTTTAGTACGAGAAGCGTTGTTTGTCAAATAGAATTTTTCTTTGATCCTTATAAAAGTAGAATCAGGCAAACCATACACTAATTGTACTTGCAACATATCAACAAAGCCACCTAATCTATCTCTTTCATTAATTATTTTCTTTGCTGTGGCAGGCCCTACGCCATACACTGACCTCAAATCATTATTAGTAGCTTGATTTATGTTTTTGCGAACATGGGTGCGTTTATCGGTGTAAGTCCTGGTTTGGTTTTTCTTTTCTGTCACCCATTTTGGGAATTTAAAAAAGGGGCTTATACTATCCAACCATTTGTCACTTACACCAGTAACCTCTTTAAATTGCCTAGTAGAGTTGATCCATTTTCCGCTTTCGCGAAAGCGTAATAATCTATCAATTTCCTCAACAGTCAACCCTAATTTGTAGCCTTTATAATCTGTGATGTAATTAGGATTGAATGGATAGATGGTATCACGTTTTCTTTTTTGTAAGGCAATTAAGGAATCTATCTGACCTTGATACCCTTCAATTCTAGACACGCTTAATTGGTTAGACGATTCAGTTGATTTTGTATACCCGTAAAACCCTATCGCAATTATCAATAAGATGCTTAATGCAAAAATCCCTCTGAGCTGATTTTTAGTAAAAGCAAAGAGGGATTTAAATTGATTCATAAAACTGTATTATGCATCTTTTTTCAAGCCTAATTCTCCTGATTTAAGCTTACGCCAGTATTCATTAAGATCACGTTTAACTTCACCTGACATTAGATACAATCCAATAATATTAGGGAATGACATAGCGAGTATCATCATATCTGAAAAGTCTAAAACAGCACCCAACGATACAGAAGAACCTATAACTACAAAGATTAAGAAAATCATTTTATAAGCAATCTCTACCATACGACCTTTTCCAAATAGATAGGTCCAAGCACGCATTCCATAATAAGACCAACTTATCATTGTACTGAATGCAAAAAGGAAAATTGCTCCTGCTAAAACATATGGGAACCAAGATATAACACTACCAAAGGCATCAGAAGTAAGTTGAGCTCCTGTAAGTCCTTCTACCTCGTGCATTCCTGTGAAAATTAATACTAAAGCCGTAAGTGTACAAACCACTACAGTATCGATGAAAGGCTCTAATAATGCAACAAAACCTTCAGAAGGTGGATGATGCGTTTTTGCAGCACTGTGAGCAATTGCGGCAGACCCTACACCAGCTTCGTTTGAAAAAGCAGCACGTTGAAATCCAATAATCAACACCCCAATAACACCACCTTTTAATGCCGAAGGACTAAAAGCACCATCAATAATTGCAGAAAATGCAGGTCCTACATTCTCTATATTAATAATTATAACCGCTAGCGCTGCTATTATGTAGACACTAGCCATGAATGGAACAATTTTACCTGTAACTTTTGCGATACTTTGGATACCACCAATTATTACCACACCTACTAATACTGCTGTTATTATACCAAATATAAATCCATGCCCTTCTAGGAAAGTAAATTGAGTTGCTAGACCTTCAAAAGCTTGATTAGACTGGAACATATTACCACCACCAAAGGAAGCTCCAATTGCAAGTACTGCAAATAAAACTGCCAATACTTTACCTAAACCTTTTTTATTTTGTTTTTCAAGACCATATCTCAAGTAGTTCATAGGACCACCATAAACAGCTCCTGTACTTGAAATATCTCTATATTTTACACCAAGAGTACATTCCACAAATTTTGAAGACATACCTAATAGTCCTGCTACTATCATCCAAAATGTAGCTCCTGCTCCACCTATAGAAATTGCTACAGCTACACTCGCTATATTTCCTAATCCTACAGTTCCTGAAACTGCTGTTGCCAAAGCCTGGAAGTGAGTAACCTGACCTGGTGCTGTTGGGTCATCGTACTTTCCTTTTGCAAGATCGATGGAATGCTTAAATCCTCTAAAATTGATGAATCCCATTCTCAATGTAAAGAATAAAGCCCCTAGCACTAACCAAATTACAATAAACGGAATAGGCTTTTGTTGAACATCACCATTAGGATGAAGTAAAGGAACCTTTTCATCATACTTAACTTGTGCAAACAAATGAGCTCCTGTTTCTATAACATCGCCACTGTTTTCTCCATTATAAATAACGTCCCCAGGATTAAGGTCTTTACCACGACTTTGTAAGTGGTTAAATTCACCACTAGCTGGTGAGGAAACAACAACATCTTGACCATTTTCTACTGCAACTATAGCAACCTCATCACCTTTTTTTACTTTTTCACCGTCGTTTTTCAACCATTGTTTAAGCGTGTACTTATTTGTATCTCCAGCTTCCCAGTTAGGTATAGAAATCTTTTTTGATTCTGCATAAACAACTGGATCGTAAATTCCAATTGCCGAAAATAAATCCCAGAACAGTACATTTCCTAAAGCTCCTACAGCAGGCACGGCAGCACCATTCAAATGCTCTACTATACTTTCTGCTTTAACTTCGTATACTCCTGCCACGTTATTTCCGTCGGCATCTGTTACCTCAACTGTATAATTAATCCCTTCAGTAAGTGAAGTTGCGGTATTTGATTTTAATGGAGTGGATTGATTGGACCATTTGTAAGTATATGGTGCTTTACCACCTGACACAGTAACGGTAATAGAACCATCATTTATCTCTGATGTCGGGTTAGTAGTTTGAGCCTTTAAAATAAGCTCTTGTGCGTTACCTAACGTGGTTATAAGAAAGGCAGCAACCAGTATGTAAATACTCCTCATATATTAAATTTGATTAAACAAGGCAGCAATATCTTAAAAAATATTGCTAATTAAAAATTTAAAAGTGATAAACCCTTAGTCTCCTATGCGATATACCTTTTGTAAATGTTGTATTTGATTGGTATTTCCAACTACTATTATTTTTGATCCAGGAACTAATTCGATCGAGGGATCAGGATTTACAATATAATCTCCATTAGGGTTTTTATACCCAATAATTGTACAACCAGTTTCTTTTCTTAGGTTTAAGTCTAGAATATTGCAAGACCTTTTGTGATCAAACATTTGCTCAAATGAAACTTGTTCTAGATTAACTCCATCATTACCTCCATAACTCAAATTATCCCAAAACTCTATTAAGTCTGGACTTACAATTAATGAAGCCATATGCTGCCCGCCTATTAAGTCAGGTAGGATAACGTTATTGGCTCCTGCGAGTTTAAGTTTACGCACAGTTGTCTCTTCACTAGCTCTTGATATAATCATCAACTTACTATTCAACTGCCTAGCACTTAAAACTACAAAGAGATTATCTGCATCATCAGGAAGAGCTGATATTAAAACACTGGCACGTTCGATTCCAGCATTAAGCAAGGTTTCATCCTCGTTAGCATTACCTCTTAAAAAGTATTTACTATCCAAGCTAGCTTCATCTATAACTTCTTGATTTTTTTCAAGAACTATAAAATCACGATTATAATCTTGTAACTTTTCAACCGCTTGACGCCCGTTGCGACCATAACCGCAAACAATAACATGATTCTCCATGTTCTTTATTTGTTTAAGTTGTCGTTTAAAAATAATATCTCGTACTGAACTTCGTGAAATTAAATACTCTGTAAAAACACTAACAGCATATCCCACTGCAACTACACTTACTAAGATAAGCGCTATGATAAATAATTTAGCTTGCGGCGATGGGTTTCCAATTTCTCGATAGCCTACAGTAGTAATCGTAATCACCGTCATATATAGAGCATCGATCACGTCTAGATCCATGGTTACCATGAATCCGATCACACCAGCACAAAGAATACTAAGAAGTAAAGTAAGTGCAATTTTTATCTTCCTACTCATTAGCTTAAAGATCAAAGACAGAACTTCGCTTTACGTATACTAAGTCTTTTATTTTTAACCAAAAAGCAATAATTAAATATACTGCAAATCCAGCACCGAGCGTAGCAAACGTAAAGTATATAAAGGTAATTCTTACACTGCGCGCTCTCATCCCTAAACGATCTGCTAACCGTGTAGAAACATAAAACCCGTATTTTTCTAGATAAGTTCTTAAACTAGCTACCATTCCCATAAAGTAAAAATACTATTAATTCCTGACTAGTGAAACACCTACATCACATTGCAAACACTTATTTCTATCGCAATAGTTAGGCTTTAATTGCAATAATGATTGTGAGGTTAATGCCGATTTTACATTAATCAACTGTTTAAATCCATTTATAACAGCGTTACTTTCTGCTTTAACAGAATCCATAAGTGCGAGTAATTCCTCAGTATTTTCTTTACCCATTTGTTGACCGTAATAAAATTTTATAGGCACGATACAATTGATAATGATTAAATCTATAAAAGCCTTGGTTAATCTTTTAGGCTGGTCATTAGTCTTCTTATCAAAAACATGATGATCATCCCAGTATTTAGATGCCTTTACTTCAAATAAATCATACATATCCTCTTTAGTTACAGCAAGCAAAACCTCGGCAAATAACATAGGTTTTCTATGGTATAACATGGCCAACTGTGAAATTCTCACCGTAGGAAAATTTGCCGGTCTCAATCTAAAAAACTTCATAGGTGTGAGCGATGGCTGTATTTGATATTTCGCTTTCGCGAAAGCGTACTCTTTAACACACAATTCGTAATACCTATCTTCCTTTTTCTCAACCAATAATCCTGACTGACCTAATAGTGCACTTTCTAACTGAAAAGAATCACGAGCCAATTTGCGCACAGTAGTCTGATCGATGCTTTGTGCCAACTGTTCAAAAGCATCAGCATTTGTTTTTGTACCGAAACTGCGAGCCAATAACTGAAAAAAAGCTGCTTCCCAGTCGTTATTCGATTGATTCAAATAGTGTTTAATCCTAGCAGATTTTTGTTGCAATCTTTTTATAAATAATTTTTCCAACCATAAGTTGAGTTTAAATTCATTTACGTGCGGCAAATCCTGCTCACAGTTTATAAACTGATTGTTTTTATGTGCAAAAAGCTTGCGGTAGGACATCACTAGAATTTCTGGAACAAATCTTGAAACTTCCAGAACAGGTATTTTAATCCCGTCTCGAGTTGAAATTTCAGCATCGTGCTGCCACACCACGTGTAAAATCACGTTATCATAAGCAGGATCATCGTCGTGACCGTGAAGAAACCAATCACTAGCTTTTACGTGCATTTCTACATTACCTGCCCATTGTTGATTTCCTATTTTAAGTCTAGCATTAAAGAAATCTGGACCACTTTCAAAATTATGGGAACCTAGGGATTGAATAACAAGATCAACCCCATCAGTCGTAGTTAAAGGAATACCTGATAACTTTTTAAACTTCCATAGGTAATGAATAAAATCTTCTTGCATAAAAAAAGGTCATAATCTTTGTAAACTTAGAACAAAAATTATAACCTTCAACTGTACCTCACACTACCTATAGGTGAAGTAAATTATTTTTCATCTGGCAAATAACTACCATCTTCATTTAACCATCCTTTTTCCAGCATCCAATCATCATTGAAAAACTTACCTACGTAACGGCTTCCGTGATCATGGAATAGAATAACTACCACATCATCCTTAGTGAATCCAACTTGCTCGTGAATTTGGCGTAAACCTTTAATGGCCGCACCTGCACTATTTCCTAAAAACATTCCTTCTTCTGCAGCAAGTCTTCTGGTATAAACCGCTGCATCTCGATCAGTTACTTTAGTAAAACCGTCGATCACTTCAAATCTTACGTTGAGTGGTAAAATATCTTCACCTATACCTTCTGTTACATAAGGATGTATCTCGTTTTCATCAAATATTCCTGTTTCATGATATTTTTTGAAAACTGATCCGTAGGTATCAACTCCCCAAACTTTGACATTTGGGTTTTGTAATTTTAAATAGGTTCCTACTCCCGAAATGGTACCACCAGTTCCTACTCCAACGACGAAATGAGTAACCTTACCTTCTGTTTGTTCCCAAATTTCTGGCCCAGTAGACTCATAATGCGCTTTACAATTAGAAGGATTATCATATTGATTAACATACCAAGAGTTAGGAGTTTCCTCGCTTAATCTCTTACTGGTAGAATAATAAGATCTAGGATCATCAGGAGCCACATCAGTTGGGCACACATGCACTTGAGCACCTACAGCTCTCAAAATATCCATTTTTTCTTTTGACTGCTTATCACTTAATACACAAACTAATTTGTAACCTTTTATGATTGCAGCGAGTGCCAGTCCCATACCTGTGTTTCCACTGGTTCCTTCAATGATAGTTCCACCTGGTTTTAGTCTTCCATCAGCCTCGGCATCTTCTATCATTTTAAGTCCCATACGGTCTTTAACGCTGTTTCCTGGATTAAAAGTTTCGTATTTAGCTAGGACTAATGCTGGAATATCCTCAACTAGCTTGTTCATTTTAACCAATGGAGTGTCACCTATCGTCCCTAAAATATTTTCTGCGTATTTCATAAATTGCATTAAGAGGTTGCAAAAATACCGTTTTAAATAACGTAATCTAGCTTTTTAAAAAGCTTTAAGAGAGTATACGCTGGTAGAATTCTTTTTTTGCGTTTTCATCTTTTCCAAACAACCATCTTACCACATGCTCATCCCACATGCCTTCATAATCAGATTGTGTTATAATCTTGCGATCAATGGCCAAATCAAGAATTTTCCCAGGATAACTACTTTGTTTTTCACTATCCATTTCTCCTAATGGATATGGATCATCCAGACCTACAAGAATTTGTTGAGCGCCTTGATTTTTTACTAAAAGTTCTAGAGAACCAGTATCGTGGACTAGTGTATCAAAGAATATATTAGGATGGCCTACACTTTTACGAGGATGTGTTTTACCCTCAAATAAATCTGGTCGACCATCAAAACCTTGAATCCTGCGACCTAAGTTCATTTGGGCTAACTGACCACCATGTGCAAAACAAACTCTCATACCTGGATACTTTTGAGCGTATCCATTAAGAGTTAAAAAATGATAGGCATCGGCGCATTGTGCAAGCATCCAGATAAGATGAAAACGCCATGCTGTATTTTGAAGTTTGATAAACTTCTCTCCATCATACGGATGAATTTCTACAGCGAGATTGAGCTCACTTGCAAGTTCAAAGATAGGTTCATTCTCCTCATCAAAAATACAACGCCATTGACCTATAGTATCCATATAATGAGTAGGTAAGCATAGTAATCTCATACCTAGAACTTTTACACATCGTTCTATCTCCCACAAAGCACCACGTATAAAACCTGGATGCACTACAAATCCACAGGTGAATTTATTAGGATGATCGTGTTGCACTCTTGCGTTAAAGTCGTTTTGAAATCGTAAGGCTTGTTTCATTTCCTCCAACCTCAAACCATTTCCATACAATTGACTTAAATTTAAAATAACCGCATGATCAATCTTGTATTTGTCCATCCACTCTAGTTTCTCTTTCAAGAAAAAGCTAGAATCCGTAACGGGTCTCTCCCAATCTTTTTGGAGCATCTTTTTACGATCCTTATCTACCCAAAAGATTCCTTTTTCACGCATGAAATCAGGTATCTCCTCTGGATAAGGAAGTAAATGTGAGTGACCGTTAATACGTAGTTTTTTGGACATAATATTGTAGATGGTTTATAAAATTAGTAAAACAGATTGCTTATTTAGAGTATTAACAAAACTATTCTTCTTAAAATCTTCTTTTTGCTACAAACTCTTAGTTCGCCCACCATCGACTGGCAGATTTATACCGTTGATATATCCTGCTAGATTACTAGATAGGAACAACACAGCATTGGCTACTTCTTCCGGTTGCGCAAAACGTCTAGCAGGAACGTAATTTTTCATAATTTCTGCAGCTTGTTCCTCGCTATGACCAGCTCTATTTGCTTTACCTGCGATAATCTTGTCCAATCTTTCGGTTGCGGTAAAACCTGGTAGTACATTATTCACTGTGATACCATATGGTCCTAACTCATTACTCAATGTTTTTGCCCAATTTGCAACGGCTCCTCTAATTACGTTAGACACTCCTAAAAATTCAATGGGCGCTTTTACACTTGTTGATATGATATTTATGATTCGCCCGTATCCTGCTTCTTTCATCCCAGGAGCACATGCTTTAACTAATACTTGATTACACTTTATATGCTGTGTGAATCCATCTTCAAGCGCCTTGACCTCGGCATCTATTAAATAGCCAGGTGCAGGTCCGCCTGTATTATTGACTAAAATGTGAATTGGGTTCGCTTTCGCGAAAGCGGAAACTACCTCATCCACTTCCTTATAATTTGAAAAATCGGCAACAAGATAGGTGTGATCATCTCTATGCGTGGTATCCAAAGTAGACAATACTTTTTGAAGTTTATTAGGATTGCGGGCGAGAAGGACAACTCTAGCACCTGCTACAGCCATTAACCTCGCTGTAGATTCTCCTATTCCAGTACTACTACCGCATACTAGGGCGGTTTTATCTTTAAGATCTATTTTCATGTAGCGAATTTACAGAAATTAACCAGCAAACCCCTTATGTAGTTCTATGCAAATCTCTTAAATAGGAGTATTTTTGCAGTATATTTCAATCTAATGATCGTAACAAAAACAAAGGAAGAACTAGAGATAATGCGTAAAGCAGCCTTAATGGTAAGTAAAACTCTAGGAATGGTAGCTAGTGAAATTAAACCAGGTGTAACCACATTAAGACTCGATGAACTCGCTGAACAGTTTATTAGAGATCATGGTGCAATTCCAGGCTTTAAAGGATTGTACGATTGTCCTAGTACTTTACTTATTTCTCCAAATGAAGAAGTTGTCCATGGGATTCCTAAAAATGTTGAAATTAAAGAAGGTGATATACTATCTGTAGATTGTGGTGCTATCGTTGAAGGTTTTTATGGTGATCATGCTTACACCTTTGCCGTTGGAGAAATCCCACAAGAAACTCAAGATTTATTAGACCGAACTAAGAATTCTCTCTATCTAGGAATAGAGCAATTTAAAACTGGAAACCGTGTAGGTGACGTGGGATATGCCATACAGAATTATTGCGAAAGCTTCGGATACGGTGTTGTAAGAGAATTAGTCGGTCATGGAATAGGTAAAGTGATGCATGAGGATCCTCAAATGCCTAACTATGGTAAAAGAGGTAGAGGCAAGAAATTTGTAGAAGGAATGACAGTAGCTATCGAACCTATGATTAATCTGGGAACCAAAAACATCAAGCACCATAGTGATGGATGGACGATAACCACACGGGATAAAAAACCAAGTGCACATTTTGAGCACGACGTAGCTATTGTTAATGGAGAACCTAGGTTACTGAGTACTTTTGACTACATATATGAGGTTTTAGGCATTACATCAAACGAGGAAGATCCTTATCGTTGGATCGATTAATTGTTTACCTTGATTCTATTTAATTTTTAGATTAATCTCATATTGAAAAAACTTTTCAAATTTTTCCTTAACCTGATACCTAGAACATGGCTCATTAAAGCAAGTTATTGGGTGCGCCCAATTATTGCGTGGTGGTATAAGGGTAATAAATATGAAGATCCTATCGATGGTAAAACTTTTTCTTCATTTTTACCTTATGGGTATGAAAATGTAAGAGAAAATGTGTTGTCACCTAGCACACTTTCATTAGAAAGGCATAGGCTTCTATGGCTTTATTTAAATAGGGAATTACAAGTATTCACCAAACCTTTAAAACTATTGCATTTTGCTCCTGAGCAGTGTTTTTATAACCGTTTTCGCAACAGCGATAACATAGATTATACTACGACAGACATAGAATCACCACTTGCTGATGTTCAAGCAGATATTTGTGAATTACCCTTTGAAGATAATCAGTATGATTTAATTCTGTGTAATCATGTATTGGAACACATTACCAACGACACAAAAGCCATGCAAGAGCTTTATAGGGTTTTAAAACCAGGTGGCACCGCTGTTCTCCAAATACCGCTGGACATGAATAGAAAGGAAACCTTTGAAGATGATAGTATTACCGATCCTAAACAGCGAGCCCAAATTTTTGGGCAGTATGACCACGTTCGTATATATGGAATGGATTATTTCAATAAATTAGAATCTATTGGTTTTAAGGTTGAAGCTGTTAATTATACAACTACCCTTAGTAGCAAAGAAATTGACCGTTATAGACTAGCCGCAGGTGAACTTATACCAGTTGTAAGGAAATAATTAAATAGCCTTTTTTACATATTGTTTAAATCCTGGAGTAGTTTCAAACCTTAACATACCATTTTCATCTATATACATTATTATAACCTCTATTTCGGGCAAGTTTTTAAGATGAATTCTTGATTTTTCTAATGGCATTGCCATAAAGGCTGTAGCATAACCATCAGCTAGAGTACAGGAATTTGCTATCACGTTTACACCTATAACCTGTGAAGGTCGTGCTTTACCAGTTAATGGATTTACCGTGTGAACATACTCTTGACCCGAGCTTGAGTCAATTTTAAACTTGCGATAATTACCACTACCTGCCATAGCCTTATCGGTTAACTCAACAACAGATAAGTAACTGGTCTTATTCCCTTTTTTCTTAGGATCCTCAATTCCAACGGACCAACTACCGTTGCGTTCTAGGTTTTTACCTTTGGCATATACTTCTCCACCTATATCCACTAGGTAGTTTTCAACTCCTTGTTTAGTGAGCCACCTAGCAATGTAGTCTACTAATGTTCCTTTACCTATAGCATTAAAATCCATATAAACACCAGGCTTTTCTTTTTTAATGTAGACACTATCTTGGATTTTTGATGGAACAAGTGACAAGTTATGAAAACCCACAAATCGCATTAAACTGTCTATTTCTTTTTCAGTAGGTATTTTTTCTTGCTCTCCATTTGCTCCAAAACCATAAGCATTAACAAGGTTACCTACCGTAGGGTCAAAATACCCATCGGTTTTACGATAAATATCGCTTGCCTTTTCAAATACTTCTTTAAATGGCTTGCCTACAAGCACACTATCAACCTCGTTATTAAGTTGATTAATAAGCGAGCCCTTTCGCCAGGTACTCATAGAGGTGTTGAACATTTCAACTATACTATCCACGCTTTTTTCTACTGCTACTTCATTTTCATGAAACAGGGTAATATTATAATAGGTACCTATAGCATTACCCGAGAATTTTTGTGCTTGAATATCGTTTTCTGGTGTTTGATTCTTGCAACTTACTGTTGCTAACACCACAAATAACAAAAAACTTAAATACCTCATTTTATTTCAATTAATCCAGCATAATTAACCACATAATCTTCATCATGGTGTACCGGAATTTCATAATTATTCGAATTTGCAAGACCTACTCCTGCATAAAAAGTACGGGCTTTAAATTTAACAGCATGATCTCTCATGGTTATCATTAAATCTTCATCATACTCTACAGGATTATTAGGGTAACGTATTGCTCTAACTACAACAAAATGTAGCTTCCCTTTTTTTAAAGCCACAAATTGAGGATCTTTTTTAGGTTTTGAATTAATACTTAAAAACTCAAAACCTTCCTCTTCCATTTCTTTACCTACTATATTCATAGCAAGTTGATGTAATTCTTGATCTGTAAGTGGATTCATGTCACAAAAGTAAGGTTAATTCAAAGAGTATAAAGTGATATAATACAAAATGATAGTCGCAAATCTAACCTGTACTTACTGTAGGTTTTTTTTATATTTAAAGTAACATTAAGGGAAAATTCCTTGTGAGTTCATTAGCTTGCATGCCCGTGAATACAACCAATTATGGATATAAAAAATTTTATCAATAATGAAGAGCACATACCTTTAAGTGGCATGTGGATGGATAATTATGATCCTGCTACCGGTAAAATATATGGAGAAATTCCAAGCTCTAACCACACTGATGTTGAAAGCGCTTATCAAGCTGCTACAAAGGCTTTTCCATCATGGTCTAACACACCTACTGACACTAAATCCAAAATACTTTCAAAAATAGCCGACTTAATTGAGGAAAATCTAGAAGATTTGGCTCGAGCAGAGTCTCAAGATAATGGAAAGCCCTTATGGCTTGCTCAATCAGTAGACATTCCACGAGCATCTTCAAATTTCAGATTCTTCGCTCACGCAATAACACAATATGCTAGTCAATCCCATGATAGCACAGGTAGAAATACCTTGAATTATACGTTACGCAAACCTTTGGGAGTTGTTGGCTGCATATCTCCCTGGAACTTACCGCTTTATCTTTTTACATGGAAAATAGCACCAGCCATCGCAGCAGGAAACTGCGTAATTGCAAAACCCAGTGAAGTAACTCCTGTTACTGCCTATCTTTTAGGTAATATTTGTAAAAAAGCTGGATTACCTGCTGGTGTTCTTAATATAGTACATGGAACTGGCCCAGAATGTGGACAAGCTATTGTAGAACATCCAGGGATTAAGGCTATAAGTTTCACCGGTGGCACAAGTACTGGCGCTAGGATAGCAGCAACAGCAGCGCCTATGTTTAAAAAACTATCTCTAGAACTAGGAGGAAAAAATCCCAATCTTATCTTTTCAGATTGTGATTATGAAAAAATGCTACACACTACCGTAAAATCATCATTTGCAAATCAGGGACAAATATGTTTGTGTGGATCTAGAATATTTGTTCAGGAAGAAATCTACGACAAGTTTAAAAAAGACTTCATTAAACTAGTTCAGGAACTTACTGTTGGACATCCCATGTCTAGCACTACAAAAGTCGGCGCCGTGGTTAGTGCTTCGCATAGAGATAAAATATTGGATTATATCGCTTTCGCGAAAGCGAACCCAGAAGAACACACCATTTTAACAGGCGGCAACACACTTCAAATACCCAATTACGAGGATGGCTATTATATTGAGCCTACTGTAATTGAAGTTTCTAACAACACTTGTAAATTGAATCAGGAGGAAATCTTTGGGCCTGTAGTTACCCTTATGACTTTTAAAGATGAAGAGGAAGCTATCGCCCTTGCAAATGGTACAAGATATGGCCTCAGCGCAACTGTTTGGACAGAAAACCTCAACAGAAGCATTAAGTTAGGAAATGAGCTCGAGGCAGGAATTGTTTGGGTAAATACATGGTTAAATAGAGATTTAAGAACCGCTTTTGGTGGTGTTAAGGACAGCGGTATAGGTCGTGAAGGCGGTTTTCATGCGCTCGACTTCTTTACCGAAACAAAAAATATATGTATAGAATACAAATAGAATTATGAGAGTATTAGTTATAGGAGCAGGTAACATGGGACTTACCTATGCAATGGGTATGTCACAGTCCAGTCTTTTAGGAAATAAAAAAATACAGATTTACGACACAGACCCAGATAAAATAAAAACTCTTAAAGAAGAAGGTGTTTTTGAAGTGCACACCTCGCTTGAACATTGTCTAGGAAAAGTTGATATCGTTTTTATAGCCGTTAAACCATATCACAGCACAAGTTTATTTGAAGAGATGAAGCCTTTAGTAAGAAATGAACAGCTATTCATTTCTCTTATGGCAGGTGTTACCATTGAAACTATACAAGAAGGATTACAAATTGATAAAGTTATTCGAACCATGCCCAATCTACCTGCCAAAGTAGGTAAAGGAGTAACTTCTTATACAGAGTCCAATAGTGTATCAAGAATTGAGTTATTGACAGCAAGACATTTGCTGGACACAACAGGTACATCAATTCATGTGGATACTGAAAAATTTATTGATGCCTCAACAGGAATATCTGGTAGTGGTCCAGCCTATGTCTTTTATTTTATGCAATCCATGCTAGAAGCGGCATTAAAAATGGGTTTTTCAGATTACGATTCAAAAGTCCTAGTGAGCAACACATTTGAAGGAGCCATTGAATTATTTAATCAATCCGATATTTCACCAGAACATTGGATTGATAAAGTAGCATCCAAAGGAGGAACAACACAAGCTGCAATTGATTCCATGGAGGACAATAACGTTAAACAACTTATTCAAGATGCCGCCTATGCCGCTTTTGATCGAGCTGTAGAATTAGGAAAAGAATAGTGAACACAAACTACACAACCATCATAATCGGAGGCGGCGCGGCTGGCTTTTTTACCGCGATCAATCTTGCAGAACAAAATCCAAATGAACGGATAGCCATATTAGAGCGAGGTAAAGAAGTGCTACAAAAAGTAAAAATTTCTGGCGGTGGTCGTTGTAATGTCACCCACGCTCAATTCATTCCTAGAGAATTATCAAAAAATTATCCGCGTGGTGAGCGTGAATTACTGGGACCCTTTCACACGTTCATGACAGGCGATACTATAGCCTGGTTTGAAGAACGTGGTGTAGAATTAAAAATAGAGGATGACGGTCGCATGTTTCCTACTACAGATTCTTCGCAAACGATTATAGACTGTTTCATCTCGCTTGCGCGAAAGCATAATATCGACATCCTTACTAGTCACAATGTAACAGCTATTCAAAATTCTAACAACAACTGGGAAATCACCACAAAACAACAATCCTTTTCTGCAAAAAATCTAGTAGTTGCTGCAGGAAGTAGTCCAAAGATCTGGAATATAATGAAAGACTTAGGACACACGATTGTAGATGCAGTTCCTTCTCTTTTTACTTTTAACGTAGTTAACAAGAAAATCACACAGTTAGCTGGTATAGCAGTTAATACCCAACTAAAAATCCCAGCTCTCAAACTTAAATCAGAAGGACCGACATTAATTACTCATTGGGGATTTTCAGGACCAGGAATATTAAAAATGAGTGCTTGGGGTGCTAGAGAACTCAATGATGCGCAATACAAATTTGAACTGGTAATAAATTGGACCGGATACTACAGTGAGCAAGAATGCTTTGAAGAACTTCTAGAGCAAAAGAACAGTTCTAAAAAGCTTATTTACAATGAATGGCTATTCGATCTCCCTAAAAGGCTATGGAGGTATTTAGTTGAAAAATCACAGTTAGACAGCACCAGTTGGTCACAAGCAAGTAACAAGCAATTACAACAACTAGCACAACTTTTAACAACCAGCAGTTACACCATAAATGGTAAGAGTACATTCAAAGAAGAATTTGTTACTGCTGGCGGAGTTGATTTAAAGGAAATAAATTTTAAAACATTTGGTTCTAGAATTCATAATAACCTCTATATGGCTGGTGAAATACTAAACATAGACGCCATTACTGGCGGATTCAATTTTCAAAACGCCTGGACTGGTGGTTATTTAATTGCTCAATCCATCGCAAAAAACGGGTAATTTTTAGAGAGTTACTATAAACGCTCAATCGGTTTCGTAAATAAAATGCCTATGGATTTCTTAAAAACCAACCTTAAGAATATCGATTTGTTACTTTTGATATTTAAATCTTAAGATTTTGAACAAGAAAACCATACTCATTATACTGGACGGTTGGGGAATTACCCAAGACCCCAAAGTAAGTGCCATTGCACAAGCTCAAACTCCTTTTATAGATAGCCTTTACCTTAAATATCCCAATGCACAATTGCGAACAGATGGCGAGCATGTAGGCTTACCTGATGGACAAATGGGAAATAGCGAGGTGGGCCACATGAATTTAGGTGCTGGACGTATTGTTTATCAAGATTTAGCAAAAATCAATAAGGCTATTAAAGACGATAGTCTCAAGGATAACGAGGTGTTGATTAACGCTATCGCTTACGCGAAAGCTAACTCTAAAAAAATTCACTTCCTAGGATTACTATCTGATGGCGGAGTTCACGCTCACATAAATCACCTAAAGGCTTTACTAGATATAACAAAGGCTAATGAGCTAGAAGATGTTTTTATACATGCCTTTACCGATGGTAGAGATGTTGATCCAAAATCAGGTATACAACATATTCAAGAAATCGAAAAACATATAAAAGGAAGTAACGCGCAGCTAGCAACGGTCACGGGCCGTTACTTTGCTATGGATCGTGATAATAGGTGGGAACGAGTAAAAAAGGCTTATGATGTTATGGTAAATGGACTGGGTACTCCTACTCACGATGCTATTCAATCCATTAAACAATCCTATGAAGACGGTATAACCGATGAGTTTATTGAACCCATGGTCATTCTTAATGGCACTGAGCCTGTAGCTACTATCCAAGATGATGATGTCGTTATTTTCTTTAATTATAGGACCGATAGAGGTAGAGAACTTACCGACATGTTATCGCAAAGAAACTTTGAAGAGGTTAATACCAAGAAATTAAATCTACACTATGTCACAATGACCAAGTATGATGACACATTTAAGAATGTGCAAGTCATGTTTGAAAAAGACAATCTTAAAAACACACTGGGAGAAGTACTTTCAAAGGCAGGAAAAAAGCAAATTAGAATTGCCGAAACTGAAAAATATCCACATGTAACCTTCTTTTTTAATGGTGGTCAAGAAAATCCTTTCGAAGGTGAACAACGCATTATGTGTAAATCACCCAAGGTAGCCACCTATGATTTACAACCTGAAATGTCTATTAATTGCGTTCAGGATAAAATTATACCAGAGATTGAATCTCAAACGGCAGATTTCATATGTTTAAATTTTGCCAATCCTGATATGGTAGGCCACACTGGCTCCATGGATGCAGCCATAGCAGCTTGCGAGGCTGTAGATAGTGCAGCAAGCCATGTAATAAATAAGGCAATAGATAATAATTACTCAATTCTTGTGATTGCAGATCATGGTAATTGTGAGGTTATGATCAATCCAGATGGCTCTGTAAATACGGCTCATACTACAAATCCAGTACCTTTGATATTAATAGATCAAGATATAAAAAGCGTAAAAAATGGTATTTTGGGAGACGTCGCTCCTACTATACTAGAGTTAATGGGAATAGAACAACCTGATGAAATGACTCAAAAATCCTTACTTTAGAAATTTAAATTAAACAGAATGAAAAAGATCCTAATAGCGATAATAGCTTTGGCAACAATATCTTGTGGAACCCAAAAGACAGCTCAAGATAATTCAACAAAACCAGTAAAAGAAACGGTAAACACTCCGGAATTAAAAAAAGCGCCTGAGCCTGAAAAAAGTTTAGCACAAAAAGTAAATGGCCATCTCCTAGGTAAAGCTACTAAAGCCGATTTGATGAATAATCCATATAACTCATGGTTTAATTCTAGGTACGATGCATATCAGGTTGATTCAAGCATCGCACAAGAAATCGGTACTTACATGAAGGATGTTGATGTAAGATTGTATATGGGAACCTGGTGCGGCGATTCTAAACGTGAAACACCTATGTTTTATAAGTTAATGGAGGAAGCAGGAGTAAGCGAGAGCAAGATTACACTTATAACTGTTGATCGATCAAAATCAAAACCTGTAGACCTTGTAGAAGGATATAACGTTGTGAGAGTTCCTACTATAATTTTTTATCGTGACGGACAAGAATTGGGTCGGTATGTTGAGCGCCCTAGAGAATCGCTAGAAAAAGATATTCTTAAAATAGTTTCTGGTCAAGAATACAAACACTCTTACCAAAATTAAATTCAATTTGTTATCTTTAAAAAAGAGGCTGTGTGCCTCTTTTTTTTATACCGTATTTTATGCAAATCGTAAACTTAGAACAAAAACTCAACCTTTTCACAGAGACATGGACACCAAAAATTATTGGTGAACTTAATGGGCAGCACGTTAAACTAGCTAAACTTCAAGGAGAGTTCGTATGGCACAGTCATCAAAATGAAGATGAACTGTTTTACGTTTTAAAAGGAACTTTAATCATTAAATTAAAGGATAAAACTGTTACCCTTAAACCAGGTGAAATGTATATTATTCCTAAAGGAATAGAGCATAAACCTATTGCTCATGAAGAAGTACATGTCCTTTTATTTGAACCAGCTGCAATAAAGCATACTGGTGATGTAACGCATGAACTTACAAAAGAGAAATTAGACTGGATTTAAGATTAAGTATTATCCTCTCAACTTCTCTAAACTTTCCTTAAGGCTAGAGAAACTCGGTGTTTTATCTGCGTATTCCTTTTTAAGAAGTTCCTTTTCTGGAACAGTAGCGCCTATTTGTTCAAGCATGTTTACCAAGTGCATTTTCATGTGACCAGCTTGTATTCCCGTAGTCACTAATGAATGTAAAGCTGCAAAATTTTGTGCAAGACCACATACTGCTGTATATCTCATAAGCTGCTCGGCAGTTGGGTTTTCAAGAATTTGTAAGGCCAATTTAGAAAGAGGATGTAACGAGGTTAATCCACCTACTGTTCCTAGTGCCAGAGGAAAATCAGCCTCAAAAATAAACGTGTCGCTTTCAACTCTAGCGTTAGTCAAACTTCTATATTGCCCATCTCGTGCTGCGTAAGCATGAACACCAGCCTCAACCGCTCTAAAATCATTACCAGTCGCTATGACTACTGCATCAATTCCATTCATTATTCCCTTATTATGAGTAACAGCTCGATAAGGTTCTACAGTAGCAATTTCTACCGCTCTTGTGAATTTACGTGCAAAATCGGCTCCAGAGATACCATTTACTTCACCTATCTCATCAATAGGACAACTTACCTCAACATGGACAATACACTCGGGTACATAATTACTTAATATACTCATCACTACCTCGGGCAACTCACCATTAAATGGTTCATAACTCACTGATAGTTCTCTAAATTTAGTTGCAATTTGTTCTAGGGTTGTGTTTATAAAATTAGCACCCATTGCATCCTTGGTTTCAAAAGTGGCCTGCAATTGATAATACCCAGGCATAGATGTATTTTTATCGACAAGTTTCAGGTCTATAATTCCTCCACCACGTTTTTTCATCGATGCATTTATTTGCGATAAGGAGTTAAGTAATTCCGCTTTCGCGAAAGCGAAAAAATCAACCATCACTTGTGGATCACCTTCATACGTAAGGTGCACCTGACCCGATTTTACTGTTCCTTTTATAGTAGTTTTAAAACCGCCACGTTTCAACCAAAACTTTGCTGCTTTACTTGCTGCCGCAACGACACTACTTTCCTCAATTGCCATAGGTATGGTTACCAATTTCCCATCTACCAAGAAATTAGGCGCTAGACCAAATGGAAAGTAAAAATTTGTTATCGTATTCTCACTGAAACCATCATGTAATTCCTGAAGTTTGTTATCATCATTCCAGTATTGAGTGAGTATTTCTTTGACTTGTGAATCATTAGAAAAATACTCTTGTATCAACCAGTCTATCTTTTGTATCTTAGATAGTTTTGAGAAACCAGAAATGGGCTTGTCCATGCTTTAGGGATTTAAACAGCGGCAAAGATAAATGATATTATTATAGGGCTTTCACTAGAAATATCACCGCAATTAATTGCCATATTTTCCTTATTATTGGTGTTTTGATTTATGAAAACGATTGATATGAAAAAAATCACGGCTATTGCAGCCTTCTTCTTGCTTGTTTTTCAAACAAGCATTGCACAGCAAAACATTACTGTTGAGGATATTTACACTGGTAAATTTCGTACTGCTGGCTTACAATCCTTACGTTCTTTAAATAATGGTACTGAATATATAGTACTTAACTATAACCGCGACCGTACTCAAACACTTGATAAATACAGCTATGCTACAGGTGAAAAAACAGGAACTATCTTAAGTAGTGAGGAGATCGGGATTCCCATCTACAGTTATGAAATGAATGATAGTGAAAACAAGATTTTAATTACTTCTCAAAGCGAGTCTATTTTTAGATACAGCAGTTATGACAAAGTACATGTGTATGACCGCAACACTAAAGAACTAACCCCAATAAGCGATCACCTTGTACGCAGTGCTGCCCTGTCACCTGATGGGACTAAGGTAGCTTACGTTTTTGAAAACAACATCTATTACCAGGACTTGAAAAACAATACCACTACTCAAGTAACTAAAGATGGAAAAAACAACGAATTGATCAATGGTGTAACTGATTGGGTAAATGAAGAAGAATTCGGTTTTGTAAGAGCCTATCAATGGAGTCCAGACAGCCAGCAAATAGCTTTTTTAAGTTTTGATGAAAAAGAAGTTCCTGAATTCTCGATGGATGTGTATGGGAATGATTTATACCAATATCCGTACGTTTTTAAGTACCCAAAGGCTGGTGAACAAAATGCTACGGTAAAATTGCATGTATATAGTTTGCTTTCGCAAAAGCGTAAAGAAATAAACTTGAATAGAAATGAAGAGTATTACGTGGCAAGAATTAACTATGCTCCTACAGGTACTCTTACAGCACAAGTTCTTAATCGACACCAAAATGTTCTTGATTTCTACTATGTAGATACAGCTGGAAATGCTAGCATAGCATTTACTGAAAAAGATGACGCTTATGTAGATGTAAGCGATGATTTAACGTTCTTACAGGACGGATCCTTTTTATGGACTAGTGAAAAGGATAACTGGAAACACATTTATTTATACGATAAAAACGGTAAAGAAAAACGCCAAATCACCAGTGGTGAATGGGATGTTACAGCCTATTATGGATATGATGCAAAGAAACAGCGTATCTATTTTCAAAGTACAGAAGATGGATCTATAAACCGTGGAGTTTATTCTATTTCTTTGACGGGTAAGAAAAAGAGAAAACTAAGTAATAAGATAGGAACAAATAGGGCTTCCTTCAGTAAAAACTTTACTTACTTTATAAACACTTATTCCAGCGCAACAACTCCACCAGTGTATACCTTACACAAGGCTAAAGACGGTGCATTAGTTCGTGAGATAAAGAATAATAATCAACTTAAAGAGGTCTTAAAGGATTATCAATTCTCTGAGAAGGAATTTGTTACTATTCCAGTTAATGGAAATGATCTTAACATGTGGATGATGAAACCTGTAGATTTTGATCCTAAAAAATCTTATCCTTTATTAATGTTTCAATACAGTGGTCCTGGATCACAGCAGGTTGCAAATAGCTGGTATGGAGCAAATGATTACTGGCACAGCATGCTAGCAAATGAAGGCTACATTATTGCTTGTGTTGATGGTCGAGGTACTGGATATAAAGGAGCCGACTTTAAAAAAGTTACACAAAAAGAATTGGGTAAATATGAAGTGGAAGATCAAATAGCTGCTGCCGAAGTATTGGGTGAAATGGATTACATCGATGCAAGCCGAATAGGTATTTGGGGTTGGAGTTATGGTGGATTCATGAGTTCAAATTGTATTTTAAAAGGTAACGATGTTTTTAGTACAGCAATTGCCGTTGCTCCTGTAACTAATTGGAGATTCTATGATTCAATTTATACAGAGCGTTATATGACTACTCCACAGGAAAATGCTAGTGGATATGACGAAAACAGTCCTATAAATCATGTGGATAAATTAAAAGGAAAGTATTTACTCATTCATGGTAGCGCCGATGATAATGTTCACGTACAAAATACCATGCGTATGATAGAGGCACTTGTTCAAGCAAACAAACAATTTGACTGGGCTATATACCCTGATAAAAATCACGGCATTTACGGTGGAAATACTAGAATTCACCTTTTCAACAAGATGACTAACTTCATCAAAGAAAACCTTTAAACTACTTAAACCTAAATAAAAATCATGTCAACAACCCTTAATCAAAAAGAGCTATTTGGACATCCTGTAGGTCTATATATTTTATTCCTTACTGAAATGTGGGAACGTTTCTCATATTATGGAATGAGAGCAATTCTAGTTCTTTATTTAACTAGTGAAGTGATTTCAGATAATCCTGGATTAGGATGGACTGATCCCGAGGCTTTAGCGCTTTACGGTTGGTATACTATGCTAGTTTACGTAGCCTCTATTCCAGGCGGTATTATCGCTGATAAAATTATAGGTCAAAAAAGATCTGTTTTGTATGGTGGATTATTATTATGTGCTGGGCATGGAGTGCTTTCAATTGAACAAAATTGGGCCTTCTTAACTGGACTGGGTTTAATTGTGGCTGGAGTTGGATTGCTTAAACCTAATATTTCCACATTAGTGGGTGGTTTATATGCTCCTGGAGACGACAGGAGAGATAAAGGATTTAGTATTTTCTATATTGGAATTAATGTTGGTGCGGCAGTTGCTTCTATAGTAGTAGGTCTAGTTGCTAAATCGTATGGATGGCATGCTGGATTTGGGTTGGCAGCGATAGGAATGGCGCTAGGTCAAATAATTTACATGTTGGGACAAAAACATTTAAAACATGTAGGAAACAAACCTACTAAAGCTAAGAAAGATGATGGAAATGTATCAATTCCAGAGCTTTTTAAAGATATGATTAGTAATAAACTATCGCTAACCGTTTGGTTAATTTTATCAGGAATATCTATAGCATTAATTTTTCTTTGGGATTGGGGTTATGGTTTATTATTCTTGTTCCTATCCTTTGTTGTTGGAATGATGATGGCCATTTATCAGGATCTAAACACTAAAATCGAAAAGGACAGATATATTGTTTTGTTGCTTAGCTTTTTAATTGTAATAGTATTCTGGGGCGCCTTTGAACAAGCTGGTGGATTAATGAACTTATATACAGAAAGTAAAACAGATCGTTTTATAGGTGGTTGGGAAGTTCCTAGTGCAGTAATGCAAGCCTTTAATCCAGTTTATATTATTCTTTTTGCAATTCCTGTAGCTAGTGCCTGGATGTGGTGGAAAAATAGAGGTAAGGAAGCTTCTTCTTTATTTAAAATGGCATTTGGAGTTATCATTATGGGATTAGGTTTTGTATTTATGATAGGCGCATCTTTACAATATGAAGAGTTAGGAAAATCAGGTTTATACTGGTTAGCATTTGCTTATCTACTTCATACGCTTGGAGAATTATGCGCTTCACCGGTAGCACTTTCCTTTATTACCAAACTAGCACCTGTTAGATATGGCGCTCTTATGATGGGTGTTTATTTTGCCGCTACTGGATTAGGAAATAAGGTTGCTGGAATTATTGGTGAAAGTGCCGATGGTGCTGGTGAGCTTACAGTATTTACATCTATTACTGTTTTTTGTGTTCTTTTTGGATTATTGGTTATAGCACTTCTTAAACCTTTAAAAAGACTAACTCACGGAGCCGAAGAAAAAACTGCGGAAGAATTAGAACAAGAAAATTATGAACTTGCAGATTCAGACATTAACTAAATAGCAATGAATACTACCACTGAGAATTTTTTTAAAAACAAAGTAATGGGACACCCAGCTGGTCTGTTTGTCCTATTTTTCACCGAAATGTGGGAAAGGTTTTCCTATTATGGTATGAGAGCCATTTTAGTAATATTCCTGACAGGTGCAATTACTGGAGAAAATCCAGGTTGGGGTTGGGAAAAACCTGCTGCCTTATCACTCCTAGGAACCTATGCTATGTTTGTATACCTGACTCCTATTGTAGGTGGTTGGCTAGCCGATAATAAAATAGGTTATCGCTCTGCCGTTGTAGTTGGCGCGTTGCTTATGACTCTAGGCCACGCATCAATGGCAATTGAAACACCTACATTTCTATATATCGGAATATTTTTTCTTATCATAGGAAACGGATTTTTTAAACCGAACATGACTTCTATAATTTCAAAAATGTATGAAGGACATGATGAGAAAAAAGACGGTGCTTACAACATCTTCTATATGGGAGTCAATGCAGGAGCGTTTTTAGGTATTATGCTCTGTGGTTGGTTAGGTGAAAATGTTGGTTGGAGTTATGGTTTTGGACTAGCAGGAATTTTTATGTTATTAGGTATGATCCAATTTTATTTCGCTCAACCGTTATTTGGAAACATTGGAGAAAAGCCTAAGAATGAAAAAAAGGATATGATCGACACTCTACAAGAAGATCTTATCTCAAAAACTGAAGGAGTCAAGGAGAAACTTAATCGATTTGTATCGATTGATTACATATTGATAGGTGCCTTTATTATTTCAGCATTAATATTTATTGTAAATGACCCTTTAAGTAAAATAGGTGATATTAATACATTAAATTTTACCGTATTCGGACTTGAAAATTCTTTATTCTTTGCATTATTGGCTGCGATATTATTTATTTTGATTCTTATAGTTCGCATTCCAAGGTATGATAAAATTGTAAGGGATAGAATGATAGCTTTTACCATCTTCTGTATTTTTACAATTTTCTTTTGGGCCGCTTTTGAGCAGGCAGCAGGATCATTACCTCTTTACACAAGAGATTATACGGATAGGGTACTAGAAGGCAATTGGGCCACGATATTCAAAATTATAGATGCAGTAGTAACAATCGTTCCTATTGCTATAATTACCTATGTCTTAATTAGTCTTTTTAGAAAGACATTTAACCGTATTAGCTTATCCAATATTGTTCTTGCCATAAGTTTTATTATTGTTTGGGGCTTAGTGGTTTATAAGCTTTGGATTAATTTTAGCGCAGAGGCTAAGGAAGTAGAAATAACTTGGTTTGCTATTCTTAACTCTTTATTTATAATAATTTTTGCTCCACTATTTACTAAATGGTGGGATAGTAAATACAATCCACCAGCATCAGTTAAATACGGTTTAGGATTAATTGTTATGGCTATTGGTTTTGGACTATTAGCATTTGCCACACGTAACGTACCATTAGGAGCAGAGTCTGCAAAATTGAGTATGGTGTGGTTGGTTTTAGCTTACTTATTCCACACTTTAGGTGAGTTATTTTTATCTCCTATGGGTTTATCGTATTTGAGCAAACTAGTACCAGCAAGAATGATTGCATTTATGTTCGGAGTTTATTACTTGGCCATTGCAATAGGTAATAAAATGGCTCACTATGTAGGTGGTGATATTGAAAAAATCACCGAAGAAAGTGGTTTGTCCTACTTCTTCCTAATTTTTACAGTCATTCCAATTGGCTTAGGTTTAATTTCATTTGCTCTTCATCCTTTACTTAAGAGATTGATGCACGGTGTAAAATAAACTCCTTGTAAAATATTTGAAAAACGCACCAATTATGGTGCGTTTTTTGTTTACTTAGAGTTTGTAACTTTGTGCTATGAAAAAATTGCTTTTTATTCTTTTTATTGTTCCTGTTTTTGCCACTGCTCAAGTTAATTGGATGACAATGGACGAGGCTCTCGCTGCTCAAAAAAAAGAACCTCGTAAAATCCTTCTTAAAAGTTATACAGAATGGTGTCCTAATTGTAAATGGATGGACAAGTACGCTTTTTCAAAATCAGAATTAGCACAGTTTATTAATGACAACTATTATCCAGTTGCGTTTAATGCTGAAGGTACTGAAAGCATCACTTACCAAGGAACTACATACAGCAATCCTGACAAAAGACGAAACGACAGATCACCACATCAGTTTGCTGAAAAACTTAGAATTTTTGAATATCCGACTTTAGTGTTTTTTGATGAAAATGGTCAATTCATAAGTACCGTACCTGGTAAATTGGATTCAAAAAAACTAGAAATATATGTCACTATGCTTGTGGACGATAGTTATAAATCTATAAACACAGGTAAAAAGTGGAGCGATTACCAAAAAGATTTTGAATATAAACTACAAGGTTAATACGACAACTCTACAGCTCCTTCCTCATAGGTATTTATAAAGGGAATGTTATATTTTAAACAGGTAGATTCCCAAGTAATGAAGTTGCTTCGATAATTCGAACCATCTGCAATGATTAATGTAGGTCGAACTTCGTTAATTAACCTTTCCAAGTTCACTCTTGCTGATTGAGTAAGCAACACTATTGGTTGATTATAAGTTTTCCTGTAAAAACCATCTTCTTTTATAATTACTATTTCAAGATCATTAATCTTAAGATCGTAATGTAAACTATCTCTTAAGACCTTTCTCTCCCGGTGGGGTTCTATCCAACGTAATCTATTCCAAGTAGTAGAGTCACGGTTCTCTGTCATCTTATAAAAATCAGTAAAAACTTGTGCTCGATGATTGTTATAAACACTTATTGCACTACCAGCAGCCTGATGAAGAATTAAGACCTTAGAGTCCTTTGTTAAAGTACTAATGGTAGAAATTACTAAACATAACAAAACGCTGAATAAAGACAAGTGTAAAAAGTTATTCGGTTTTATAGGAATTAATCGCTCTTTTTTACTTCTACTAAGGACAGGAGATACAAATAGGGCTGTTCCATATAAAATGAAATACAATAATATGACTTGCCAAAGTTTCAGATAGACATGTTCTATTAATAAAAAGTCCCAAGAACCTACTTTGTGTATAAAATCAATCACCCATTCTAAAATAAAGTTTAGAAGTACATCCAGTTTAAAGGCGTTACCACAGACAACTAATAATCCCATCATTAATACGGATGCGGCAAGAAACATGGGTAAAGCAGGTAGTAAGACCATATTACCAATAAGAAAACCTAACGGAAATTGATGAAAGTAAAATAACCTAATAGGTGCCACACCTATTTGAGCTGCTAGCGTAACAGTAAAAATGCTAAATAAAAATCGAAGCACTCGGTTTCTAGGAAACCACAATGACTTGAACAACGGTTGCAAGGTAACTATGGCAAAAACAGCAGCATAACTTAATTGAAAACCTACATTAAAAATTAATCTAGGATTAATTAACAAAAGCACGATTGCACTCAACATCAAACTAAAATAAGTATTAGTCCGTCTAGACAAGGTCATACCAATTGCTACAAAAGAAAACATGGTTACTGCTCTCATGATAGAAGGGCTCATCCCTGTCATTAGGGCAAAACTCCATAGCACAATTAGTATCACTATGGTTTGTAAGTATGCCCCATAGGAATTCCATCTTTGCAATGGTCTAGTTAGAAATTCAATTATTAAAAGAATTATACCTACATGTAAACCACTTAATGCAAGAATATGAATGACGCCAGCTTTACGAAATGAAATAGTAATCTCTTTATCTAAATGTTTACGTTGACCCAACAGCAATGCTTCAATCATGGCTATAGGTTGCTTTGACATTTCAGATGAATATAGAGCAGTCTCTAATCGTTTTCTTACTTTAACAAAAAATGAGAGATCACTTGATTTAGGTAGTTCTTGTTTTAAAATTTTATTATTATCTATATAAATTTGACCATGTACGTTAATACCTTCTAAGTATTTAGCGTAATTGAAATCACCTGGATTTCTTGCGTTACTGGGTAAATTTATGTCGTCGTAAACCCATAATTTATGACCTAGAGTAAATTCTAAGCTATCAGTCGTTTTAAAAAGAACAAGCACATTTCCTGTTGATTGAGCAGCATTAACATTATGCACTCTAGCATAATAGCGATCATTAAATTGATTGGAAGCTAATTGTTCATATAACTCTAACTCTATCACTGCCTCACTACCTATCAAGCCTTGATTCACATAGTGATTTTCGGGCAAGAATTGTTCTTGTTGAACTCGCCAAAAACCTAGCGAAACAAATAAAACAATTACCGATAAAGAACCTAACCACTTTAAAGGCTTTGACCATCCTTTAAAAAATATCGTAATAGCAAGTAAGCATAAACTCGAGGATAATAATCCATAAATAAACATGGATTGAACTTTAAAAAAAGTAGCAATTACTATACCTATTACAAATGCAATGAGCAGTTTAAAAAAAGGATAAGACAAGTATCTCACCTCATAAAAGTAGGAAAAATCTGTTATTTTATCCTACCAGCTTTCAAGAAACGTGTAAACCAATAAGCTTCATTAAAGCTAGTGATGATTACTCCGCGCGAGGTAGTACTATGAATGAACTCGATTCCTGCTGGGGTAACATCAGTAACAAGACCTACGTGATTCACTTTTTTCTTATTTCTACCAGTTGCAAAAAACAACAAATCTCCTTTTTGAACTTCCTTCACCTTAATTCGGTCGGCACTTTGATACAGGGCTGCACTTGTTCTAGGCAATTGAATGTTTTCACTACTATAAGCGTTGCAAATTAAACCGCTACAATCCACGCCATTTTTATCATTACCACCATATCTGTATCGAGTACCTAAGTAACCGCGAGCATGCTCGATTATCCTGTCTACCTCAGTAGTAACGGTCAATTCTTCTTCTACAGGCTCAACCTCCTGAGTATCTTCCTTGTCCGAAACTGTTGAAAACACAGGTGCCTTAGGTTGATTTTTATTTAATTTACGTGCTTCTTTTTTTGTAGTAACAATTTTTGGTTTTGAACTACCACAACTCGATATAAGACTAGCCGTAAATAAAATAATTAATACGTGTTTAGATATTTGAAGGTATTGTTTACGCTTTCGCGAAAGCGTAAAAATGCACAACCTTTCTGACAAAAAACACATAACATCTTTTATAAATTGCATCATTACTGCGCTATTGGTCTTATTGAATAGATTCATAAATCAATTGTGCGGTTTGATCGCTAGCTCCTACTCCACCTAATTTATGTTCTAGTTCATAATAATTAGCAAAAACTCGGTTACGATGAGTGGCATCTAGAATAAGAGAAAGTTCGGTACTTAATTTTTTCTCGTTGAAATCCGATTGAATGAGTTCGGTTACCACTTCTTCATCCATAATAAGATTAACTAAAGAAATGTAATTAAGGTTTATAATTCTTTTTGCTATTTGATAGCTTATGTTACTTCCTTTGTAACATACTACCTGTGGCACTTTAAAAAGGGCTGTTTCTAGCGTGGCCGTTCCACTAGTAACAAGTGCTGCGTGACATAAACTGAGTAAATCATAGGTGCGATTCATAACTAGAGTTGCAGGGTAGTTTTTGAGAAATTGACTGTAAAAACTTTCATCCTGACCTGGAGCACCAGCAATTATGAATTGGTAATCTGGAAATTTATCTGCCATGCGCAACATAACTTTGAGCATTTTCTTTATTTCCTGTTTACGGCTACCTGGCAATAAGGCGATTAACGGCCTATCGTCTAATTTATAAGTTGCTAGAAATTCATTATGATCTACGGCTTTTCGTTGGGCGATGGCGTCTATTAATGGATGACCAACAAAATGTACTGGATAATTATGTTTTTGCTCATAGAAATCTTTCTCAAATGGCAAGATTACATACATTTTATCTACATCCCTTTTAATAGCTTTTATCCTATTTTCTTTCCAAGCCCAAATTTGTGGTGATATGTAGTAATGATTGCGGTACCCTTTAAGTCGAGCCCATTTCATGATTCTAAAGTTGAAACCAGGATAATCAATATAAATAATAACATCTGGATTAAAACTTTCAATATCTTTCTTACAAAGGTTAATATTCTTAAGAATCGTGTTTAAATTAGATAAAACCTCAACAAACCCCATGAAAGCTAGATCTCTATAATGCTTTACAAGTGTTCCTCCTACCGCTTGCATGAGGTCACCACCCCAAAATCTAAATTGAGCATTCTCGTCTTTAGCTTGAATGGATTTCATGAGATTGGATCCATGCAAATCACCACTAGCTTCTCCAGCAATTAGATAATATTTCATAATCAGAATTCAAAATATAGTACTGCTAGAGCAGCTAGCACAGTTGCTAATAATACGCCACGCGCTTCGTAAAATTGAGGTTTCTTTTGGAATTTACCCAATTTAGTAGTCAGGAAAAAAAAGAAAAGAACTAGATTAAACACGGCTCCTAGACCAATTAATCCACCCAAGAATCCTTGTTTATAGCCTGCTTCAACAGCTTCAATGAAATGGCTATCAGTCATTAAATAGATATAAATATAGGTTCCGGCAAGATTTGCCAGCAGTCCTAAAATGAATCCTTTAAGTATTTTAATTATCAAAATCCCAAGTGTTTAGTTCGGCAATATAATGATGCGCTGTTAAATCATATTGAGTGGGCACTATAGATATATAATTATGTTCTAGCGCCCATTCATCCGTATCTTCTCCTTTATCATCATTAACAAATTTACCAGTAAGCCAGTAATAATCTTTACCATAAGGATTTGTGCGTTTATCAAACTCTTCTACCCAGTAAGCATTTGCTTGTCTGCAAATTTTAACTCCTTTTATTTCGTCATGAGTAGCCTTGGGAATATTTACATTAAAAACAAGTCCCTTAGGCATCCCTTTGTCTAAAACGTTTTCAATAATTTGTTTTACGTAAGGTCTAGCTGGTTCAAAATCAGCATCGGCGCTATAATCACATAATGAAAAGCCGATTGAAGGAATTCCTTCAATACCTGCCTCAACAGCTGCACTCATAGTTCCACTATATATGACATTTATAGCACTGTTACTTCCATGATTTATACCACTCAAACACAAATCAGGTTTTCTATCTAAAATTTCATGGCTTGCCATTTTTACACAATCTACTGGTGTACCGCTAGTGGTGTATTCTTTGTGATTATGAGAATGAGCAGTATACTCTTTTAAATACAAGGTGTTATTAATGGTTATAGCGTGTCCCATTGCACTTTGTGGGCTATCAGGTGCAACTACAACTACATCTCCTAACTCGGTAGCTATATCAATTAATGTACGTATTCCTTTTGCTGTTATACCATCGTCGTTGGTTACGAGTATTAATGGTTTGTTTGTATTAGGCATATAATTTTGAAGAATTTTTAATGAGATAACGCAAAATAACGCACGTTAACATACACTGGGGTTAAAATTAATTAAAATGACGTGACTTGTCGAATCATATTGTTAATTTAACCCGTTCAAAAAATGGCACGATTTTTAAGTGCTAATAGAAGGAATAAATGAAGTACATAATGAATTTTCTCAAAAATAATTTTGCAATAGGTATTATAACTCTGCTCGTGGCTACCGCCAGCTGTAGCTTTACAAATACCATTGACCCAGGAGATAAAGAAAAGGAAGAAGTTTTAATTCAGTTAGTAGGACAACTACTCAAAAGAAATCACTTTTCTCCTGCTGATTTAACAGATCAGTTTTCGGCAGATGTTTACAAGAACTTCATCAATGATCTTGACCCAGGTCGCAGGTATTTTCTAGCTTCTGACATTGAAGAATTCAAAGTCTATGAATACCAAATTGATGATCAAATACGAGAAGGTAATGTAGCCTTATTTACTCTAGCCTACGAGCGACTACTCAAAAGGCAAGATCAATCTGAAAAAATCTATTTAGAGGTGATTCAAGAACCACTTGATTTTGATAAACAAGAAGAGATTGATACAGATTATGAGAAAATGAGCTATGCCGAAAACAAAGCACAACTCAAAGATCATTGGAGAAAATTAATAAAACTATCAGTGCTCGGTAATTACTATGACAAGATTGAAGAACAGGCTGATCTAAAAGATCGAAGCAAAGCAAAATCTGAAGAAACACTCAAGAAAGAGGCTATTGAAGAAGTGAGAAAATCTCTTGCAGAGAGCTTTGATTTAAATGATGATGTAGAGCGCATGGATTATTTCTCTTTATTCATGAATGCGATAACTACACATTTTGATCCACATACTAACTTTTTCCCACCTAGGAACAAAGATCGCTTTGATACCTCAATGAGTGGAAAACTAGAAGGAATAGGTGCTAGACTTCAAAAGAAAATGGATTACATAAGTGTAATTGAAATCATTTCAGGTGGACCAGCATGGCGCAGCGAAAAAATTGAGATAGGAGATAAAATCCTAAAAGTGAAGCAGGAGAAAGATACTGTAGCTACAAGTATTGTAGGAATGAGAATCGCCGATGCTGTTGAACTTATAAAGGGACCTAAAGGAACTAAGGTAATTCTTACTCTTAAAAAGGTAGATGGAACTGTAGAGGACTTAACGCTAACTAGAGATGTGGTAGAAATTGAAGAGACCTTTGCGAAATCTATGATCATTGAAAACGATGGTATGAATTACGGTCTTATCGACTTACCTAAGTTCTATTTTGATATGGAAGATCGCAATGGTCGTGCAGCTGGTGAAGACATCGCAAATGAAATTATTAAGCTTAAAAAGCAAGGCATGCAAGGTCTAGTACTAGACTTAAGAAATAATGGCGGTGGATCATTAGGAGAGGTAATCAAAATGGCCGGTTTATTCATTGAAGAAGGTCCGGTAGTACAAGTTGCCTATCCTAACGGAAGAACAAGAATTCATGAAGACCCAGATAATGGCGAAGTTCTTTGGGATGGACCTTTAGTTATTATGGTAAATGAGTTTAGTGCAAGTGCAAGTGAAATTCTAGCAGCTGCTATGCAGGACTATGATCGTGCTGTAATATTGGGTAGTAAACAAACCTTTGGAAAAGGTACTGTTCAACAGTTTCAAGACCTTAATAGATATATTACCAATGGAAATTTAGGTGACTTTGGATTTATCAAACTTACCACTCAAAAATTCTATCGAGTAAATGGTGGAAGTACGCAATTAGAAGGTGTAAAAAGTGATGTTGTTGCTCCAGACCGTTATTCTTATATAGATCTAGGTGAAAAGGACGAACAATTCCCATTACCTTATGATGAAATACCAGCTGCAGAATATAACCGATTTACTGGTTATCTTAATTTAAGTGAAGCTATTAAAAACTCGCAAGAGCGTATTAACAACGATCCAAAATTCCAGCTTATTGATGAAAGTGCACAATGGCTTAAAAAGCAAAGAGAGGATAACGTCATACCTCTTAATCTAGAGGCTTATAAAAACAGGTTGGAAAATTTAGAAAATCAATCAAAGCGATTTGATCAATTTGAGGATTATAAAAATGAATTATCCTTCAAACTTACACCATCCGATGAATTTGCTACGAAACAAGATAGCATTCTTAAGAAAAAAAGAGAGCGCTGGCAAGAAGGATTACAGACTGATTTATATTTAAATGAGGCTGTTAATATCCTTAAGGATTTAAAGATGAAAAACATTAAAAACAGTAATCTTACCCTTAAAGATTAATGTCAAGAAAATCACAGTCATTAGGACATCTAGCGCTCCAAAAATTTAAAAAGAATTTTTGGGGCGTTTTGAGTTTTACGGTGATTGTAATCTATGCATTACTAGCGTTATTTGCCTATGTGATTGCTCCTGATTCCACGCGCAATGCTAATCAAATGCATCTTTCCATTCATTCGCAACCACCAGGATTTTCTACTAAAATGATGATTTTACCTATAAAGGAGGAAGATTCTAATTTTTGGTCCTTTTTATCGGGTAGCACATCAACTGTAGAAGAAATTCCTTATACCAAACTTAAATCGATCGATGGTATAATTCATTATACTCCTTTTGATCCTGACAATGAGGTAAAACCTTACCAGCCAGTGATGCATGAATGGGGCAAAGTGATGGATATGACACGCTTTCGCGAAAGCGCAACCACTACAAAGACCTTTCTACTAGGAACTGATAAATATGGCCGCGATTTATTAAGCCGTATGCTCATAGGAGCACGTATTAGCATATCAATAGGCTTTATTGCAGTTCTCATTTCATTATTAATTGGAATATCATTGGGAGCAATTGCAGGATATTATGGCGGTAAAATAGACAACGCCATTATGTGGTTGATAAATGTAACCTGGTCTATCCCTACCCTATTGATGGTAATAGCAATAAGTATAGCCTTAGAAAAAAGTTTTTTTACTGTTTTTATAGCGGTAGGCTTAACTATGTGGGTTGAAGTTGCGAGAGTTGTACGCGGTCAAGTTATAGTAGCCAAAGAATATCAGTATGTAACGGCAGCTAGAGCTTTGGGATTTAATGACTGGCGTATTATTACCCGACACATTTTACCCAACATAACAGCGCCTATCATTGTAATAAGTGCCGCAAATTTTGCGGCAGCTATTCTCATTGAAAGCGGACTTAGTTTTCTAGGAATTGGTGCACAACCGCCCATGCCCAGTTGGGGTAGTATGATTAAGGACCATTATCAATACATAATTCTAGATAAGGCCTATCTTGCAATTATTCCTGGTATCGCAATTATGACGCTTGTAATGGCCTTCATGTTATTAGGTAATGCTCTACGTGATGCCTTGGATGTAAAAAAGATCTAACTATGAGAAAATTCGTTTATCCTATTTTAATTTTTTATGTGCCATAGGCTTTATTCTTTGGGAACAAAAAATAGATAAACAAGAGTCACAGGATAATCTGGAACAAGAAGATTTTGCCAGTCGCGACTTTAATAATCAAGGTGTTAAAAAATTGAGCAGAAAAGATTTCTTACCTACTTCTGGCAATCAGGTTGTTCATCATCACACTTATAGCTTGTCGTATAATGAATTACATGAACAAGCAGAGTGGACAGCACACATTCTTAATAAAAGTGATATTAAAGAGGTTGATTTTAAAAGACCTTACTTTGAGATAGATGATAAAATCACTACTGAAGCCGCTCATTGGAAGAATTACAAGAACAGTGGTTATGACCGAGGTCATCTAGTTCCCGCAGGTGATCGCAGGGCGACGAAAGCAGCGTATGAAGAAACATTTTTAACCTCAAACATATCACCGCAAGAGCATGAATTCAACGCAGGTATATGGAATCGCCTAGAACAAAAAACAAGGTATTATGCGAAAAAGCATGACCAACTGTATGTGGTTACTGGTCCCGTATTAAAAAGAGGATTGAAAAGCATCGGGTTTGATAACGTAAGTGTACCAGAACAGTATTATAAAATATTATACCGACAAACTAACGATGGAGGAAAAATGCTAGCATTTCTTTTACCTCATCGTGCGTCAAATGAAAGTATTTATAAATATGTGAGTACTGTGGATCAAATTGAATCGCTTACTGGAATCGATTTTTTCTCACAGCTACCAGACACTATTGAGAAGCAGCTAGAATCTAGTAGGGATACTCGTGGATGGTAATTATTTTTTATTGGACATTCTCAATTGACGCATACCAAACCAAATTGCCATTAAAAATAAAAACGCATACCATATAAAACTGCGATTTTGTTCTCCCGAAACGATGCGATAGCCTATTAAAATTAGGCATATCACACTCATTGTAATCAATAATTTATAAAACCAAGCTGGAATCATTTCTCCTTATATTTAAAAAGTAAAAGCGCAGAGAAGTAAATCTCTACGCTCTAAGTTACAATTTATTCTGTCATCTAGCAGCATCCACCACCATCGTAATGGTAAGTACTTTCACTAATATAAATATCATCGCGACCTAATGCAGCAAGAGCACCAGCCGTTTTATCACAAATAGCTAGTGGCTGGTTTTGTAATAAAACATGTCCTTTACCATCATCAAACTGTCTTTCATCGCCGTAGTAAATAGCAGCTTTACCTGTGAAGATACATGGCCCATCTTCTGGCATTGGATCTTTAATAGCAGCTACTTCAATGCTTTCTATATAGATCAATTCATCGGTAGGATAATTTTTAGGATCCAAAATACGATAAGGTTTCCTAGCTCTTATTTCTATGGTACCAAAACCTACATCAGTCAGGGCTTTTACATATTGATCTATTGGTAATGAACCGCTTAAACAAAGTGCTCTCAACCTGTCGTCATTACGCAAGGTTTCATTCATCTCTTGCTCACATGTAGGATCGCTCATCACTAGTCGACCATGCGGTTTTAATACACGGTACATTTCTTCTATAGCTTTCTTTAAATCTTCCTCCTTAAAAATATTGAACAAGCAGTTTTGCGCTGCAACGTCTATAGAGTTATCTGCAACTGGTAAGTTTAAGGCATCACCTTTGTGTAATTCAACAAATTCACTTTTGAACCAGTCGTTTTGCTCCTCGGCGATTTTAAAGTTTTTACGAGATGCTTCTAGCATTTCTGGCACCACATCTACTCCTACAACACCGCCTTTTTGTCTTGAGAAATATGAGAATTGTAATAATTCCATTCCACCACCTACACCTACGTATAAAACCCTTGGACTATTTGTAAGATCCCTTGCATGAACTGTAGAACCACAACCGTAATTCATTTCTTGCATAATTCTAGGGATTTTTAGCCCTGGTAATTCCCATACTGGATTTGTAGTACAGCACAATCCCACATCTGGTGTAAGAGCTGCGTCTCTATATAATTCTTCTGTAGCGTTTAAATAACTCATTAATTTATTTTTTAATCTGTTTTGTTTACGCTTTCGCGAAAGCGTGATAAAATAATCAATAATTAGGCAACTGTTCCTTGACAGCTACTTCCTGCACCAGCGGTACATCCATAACAATGTTGAGAAATAACAATATTACGATCTAGAAGTAAATCTTCTTGATAATCTTTAATATGTTTTATTTTATGATTCACTTTAAGATCAAGCATTTGATTAAAATCACAATCGTATAACCATCCATCCCAAGATACACTAATTGTATTTGTACACATCACATTTTGTACAGCTGTAGGATTATAAGCCTCAACCAAGGCATACATGTAATCCTCATAATTTTCACTTGCTACTAAGTAATCTAGAAATCTGGATATAGGCAAGTTAGTTATTGCAAAAAGGTTATGAAACTGAATATTAAAATCTTCTAACAAAGCAGCTTTAAAATCCTTTTCCATACTCGCTTGATCACCAGGCAAAAAAGCACCACTAGGATTGTAAACCAGATCTAATTTAAGGTCGCTACCTGGCATTCCATATCCACGTTCATTGAGTTCTTGCAGCGCTTTAATGGATTTATCAAAAACACCATCACCTCTTTGCTTATCGGTTTTACCACGAGTCCAGTGTGGCATGGAGCTCACTACATGTATATTGTGTTTTTTAAAGAAATCTGGCAGATCGTAGTACTTAGGATTTGCTCGTATGATTGTAAGGTTACTGCGTACGATAAAATCTTGAATACCTGCAGCGCTTGCTTGTTCTACAAACCATCTAAAATTAGGGTTCATTTCTGGAGCACCACCAGTTAAATCTAGGGTATGAGCACCTGTAGTTTTTATCACATCGAGAATTTGTGACATGGTTTCTCTAGTCATTATTTCCTTGCGATCGGGACCAGCATCTACATGACAGTGTGCACAAACTTGATTACACATATAGCCCACGTTGACTTGTAATATTTCTAGCTTTTTGGGTCTAAGAGGAAACTGGTTTGTTTCTTTAATCTTATTTGCAAAGGTTGGTAACTCACCATCACTAAAAGGCTCTCCATTTAAAACCTCCATTTGTTTAGCAATTGCTGCTAGTTCACTTTCTCTCTTCTTTAAGGATACCTTAGTATTTACTGCCATATCTGCTTTTTGCTATTCTTAATTGGAAATATGTAGATAGCTGCATAGTTACAAACTACATATCACAAAATTGTCACTCTTTTTTCTTAAACTAATGTTTGAAGTTCTCTCTTTAAATTTCTTTGCGCTTGTTTTTCATACTTACTTGTAAAGTAATCTGTTTGATAAATAGGTTTGTTTAGTAATGCTCTTAACACTTTTAATCTTCCTCTTCTATATAAGAAAGTAGGATATATTTGATATTCCTTTCTAATTAATCTAGTATACTCGTCGTATTGGGAAGAAGAACTTCCTAAAATAGCTAAATCACTATCTAAAAAATACCTACTATCTGAATTAAGGGTTTTATCATGAAATTTTGTTGCTATTATCATTTCCTTGACTAAATCTACATGCTCAAAACGAGTCTTTGAAATCCTATTTTCAAAAGCATCTGCACTTTGCTCCTCGTTTTCTGTAGAAGTAACTTTATAAATTAAATCATGATAAAAAACTACTAATCGAATGGAATCAATAGTCTCTATAAAAGCTTCAACCTCTTGTAATTCATTGAACATGTGTTGAAGATGATTCAAATTATGATAGAAACGTTTTTTATTTGAGTAGTTCTTTATTACCTCATCCCAGCACAAATTCATGTAACTTTTATCGTTACAGTATTTCTCAAAGGTTTGATAAAATAAAGGTTTTAATTTTTCCAATATCAGTATTAGGAGTTATCTGTTTTCAGACTAGCCAAGTTTAAGGATGCATCTACATTTCTAATTTATTCACTTTATTCATCATTTGGACACCATGTACCAAAGTTGCTCCACCGCGTATAGCGCCAGCTACATGAACCGCTTCCATCATTTCTTCTTTGGTTATTCCTCGCTGTAATCCATCACCCGTATAAGCATCAATACAGTAAGGACATTGAACAGCATGAGAAACTGCTAAGGCTATTAGAGACTTTTCTCTAGCTGTGAGAGCACCTTCTTCAAATACTTTCCCGTAATAGTCAAAGAATTTTTCTCCTAGTTGCTCATTCCATTCACTTATTTTACCAAACTTCTTTAGGTCTTTAGGGTCGTAGTATGTTTTTTGCATCTTAATTATAAATTTTTCACTGCCAAGTTAGGGAATAGATCTCACAAATTGATGACCTCTAATCAGGAAAATGCTCTTATTTCCCGCATGCCAAAACTATCTTAATATACTATCTACGAATAAAACTTTTGTCTAGTTTTAAATAATACTAACATTAACAAATCTGGATTATGAAAAAAAGTTTATTAATCGCCGGAATCGCCTTATTGTGTTTAACCGCTTGCAGAGATGAAAAAACTCCTGAGGAGCAGGCTAATGATTTGATTGAAAATGCCGATGAAATTAAATCTAAAGAAGATAAAGTCAAGTTAGAAAATGAAGATGGTACAGATGCTAAAATCAAGTACGATGAAGATGGTAATGTTGAAAAAATTAAAACGGACGATAATTAGTCGCTGGAACAAAAAAGGCCTGCTCGATATCGGGCAGGCCTTTTTACTTGATAATTTTGAGCGGTTATTCATTAACCACTTCTAAAAATCTGAAGGCTCCAGAAGGCAAATCAATTATTTGATTCTCCCTTAATTGTGCTGTAGCTCCTGTCATAATATCACGCACTTTAATATCTCCCATTTTAAAGGTTGTGCTTGTTTTTACATCTGTTGGATTTCCCATAAAGTAAACAGTCGATTCACCGTTTACCCTTTTAAACGCAATAATTTCATCTCCACTTTCTTGTTGTAAGGTAATATAATCTGCATCGTCCTTTCCACCATGTAAGGCAGGTATGGTTTCTTTAGCTTTAGCCAAAACCTCCATTTTTTTCCATACATCGCCTTTTGTTTTTGGAATAGTATCTTTTTCAAAGAATTTTAATCTATGGTCCATTCCATATTCTTGACCTGAATAAATTAACGGCATTCCAGGAATCGCATACTGAAAGGCAAGAAACAGATTAGCCTTATTACCCATACGTTCTTTCACAGTACCGTTCCAACTGTTTTCATCATGATTAGTAATGAAGTTCATTAGAATATCATCGGCTTCATAGTTTTCTTTTACACGTTCCATATAATCAGACCACGCATTAGGTTTAACTTTTCCTTGAGCCATCTCATTCATAATGTGATGACCTTCCCAATTATAACCCATATCAAAAGCCTGCTTAAATAGATCTTTCTTTTCGCTTTCTGCCAGCATAAATAAAGGCTTGATATTATGAAGTTGACCAGACGCCTCGTTCCAGAAGTCTGTAGGAACTTCATGTGCCACGTCACATCTAAAACCATCTACATCAAATTCTTTAACCCAATAAGACATTGCATCTATCATGGCTAATCTTAAGTTCTCGTTATCGTAATTCAAGTCTGCAGTATCGGTCCAGTCTGTTCCTTTAGGATGAATTATTTCTCCTTTCTCATTTTTTGTATAAAATTCTGGATGTTCATTGATCCACCAGTTATCCCAACCAGTATGATTTGCTACCCAATCTAGAATAACATACATGCCATTATCGTGTGCAGTGGTTATTAAATTTCTTAAATCTTCTTGTGTACCATAATCTGGGTTAACAGCTTGGTAATCCGCAACGGCATAGTAGCTACCTAGGTACTTTTCTCTTTCTTTAGGGTCTTTAATATCATGAACCATCAAATCACCTTTGGCCTTTCTATTTTTTTCTGAAACAGGAAAAATAGGCATTAACCATATGACTTTAACGCCTAGCTTTTTAAGTTCAGGAATATCCTTGGTAAACTGATTAAATGTTCCCTCTTGAGAATACTGTCTTATGTTTGCTTCATAAATAATAGCCGTTTCTAATTCACTATCTTGAATAGGTGTATAAACCGTAGATTCTTCTTCAACGTTTACATCTTCCTTCTGTTTATCCTTTTCACAAGCTGTAAAGAGTAAACAGGCTAGAAACAAATACAATAGGTTTTTCATAGTTTTTAATTTTCTGGTGTTATAAAATTGTAAGTTTAAATTGTGCAATGCTAATATATTCCGATTATTGTTTTATTGGTGCCTTTTTAGTTTGCACGATTGTAAAGGATTGAGGCTTTACCTGTATGTAATTTGGGTCTTCTATACCATTGATCACAATTTTCACCTCTTCCTTGTCATTGCGCTTGTAAGCATTTAATGAAATCTTATTTTCATTAAAGAATATATAGGTTGTTTCTTTGAAATAAGTTCTTTTTATTCCTAATATACCATTTGCATCTGATAAAATCTCGGTATCACCATACAATAGACTCATCGAATTACGTCGTAAATACACAAGTGATTTTACTTGATTTTTAAGTTCTTGTTCATTGCTTGATAGATTATCAAATTTCATCATTCTACGGTTATCTGGATCGTTTGCTCCTATACTACCATATTCATCTCCATAATAAATTACTGGAACTCCTGGAATCGTCATATTAAAAGCGTGTAACATTGCCAGTCTACCATAAGATGATTCATCACTCATACCTATATCGCGAGTCCATCCAGCAGCTTTAGCGTCTTCTTCAAATTTCACATCACCACTTGCGTAACTTATAAATCGAGCACGATCTTGATTACCCGAGATATTCCCCATTAAATGGTGGTAACCGTAATAGTCGAGACCTTTTTGTAATATCTCGGTTAAATTGCCGTAGGAATTGTCCGCTTTCGCGAAAGCGGAAACAGCTGCATCATACATATTGAAATCAAATTGTGCATCCAACATACCGGTACTCACGTAGCTGCGTATAAGGTCGTAGGATCCATAAGTTTCTCCAATTTGATATATAGGTCTATTTGTTTGTTCTTTAATTTTCTTAGTCAATGTACGCCAATACAGCTCTGGAACATGCTTTGTAGCATCGTGTCTAAAACCATCCAATTGATAATTTGTCACCCAATGCAAGGCACTGTCAACCATAACCTCAGTCACCTCGGGATTCTCTAAATCAAGCGTAGGCATAAACGTATCAAACCAAGTGGTTAATCTATGATCGTCCCATCTTTCAGTATTTAAACTGCCGTCTGGCAGATATAAATCAGTAGCCCATTCTGGGTGTTCTTGATAAACCGGATGTTCTTTATGAACGTGATTTGCCACATAGTCTAGTACAACATTAACATCTTGCTTGTGAGCCTCGTCAATCAATGCTTTCAAAGTTTTCTCATCACCAAATCGATAATCAATTTTTGTATTAGACACAGGCCAATATCCATGATAACCACTAAATTTAGTTTTAGGCTCTGGCCATAGACCATAGGCTCCTTCAGGATTTTGAGTAATCGGTGACAGCCATATGGTATTGATTCCCATTTTACTGAAATAACCTTCTTTTAATTTTTGAAGCACACCTGCAAGGTCTCCACCTTTATAATTTGCTTGTGGTAATATCTCTGGATCATCAACTGGTTTTGTATTACTCGTATCGCCATCTAGGAAGCGATCTACCATCATAAAATAAAGTACTTGATTATGAAAATCGCTGCGAGTTAATCTAGAAGGCTCAGTTACCACATGACCATCCTGAACAGGAATCAATAAATCGTTTGAGCGACCATTATTATCGCTTGCAAAAACGCGAACTAGTTGTGTATGGTGAATATTGTTTGTAAAATCTTTTTTTGGCAATTTAACTTGGTACCTGTTTCCTTCTTTTTGAAAATCTATAAGTTGGTTTTCAAATAAAACAAGAACATTATCTAGTTGACCTGTTGTATTAAAGGTAAAACCATTTTCAATTACTTCACCGTATTGCAATCTGGCTGGAGCAGCCTTACGACTATTATCTAGCACTCGATTGAAGCCACCCATTCCATTACTTACCACATTTTCCTCCTGACCTGAAAGCAGTTCCTCCTGTCCATTTTTCATGAAAATATATTGAAACTTTCCTTGTGGAACAGTAGCATGATAGACTAATCTATCACCTTCTTTTTCAAGATCTACAGGCGCCCAATTGGTAAATTCTCCTTTAAGCTGTACGTTTTCATTATTAGCATCACCATAATAATTGATAGGTATAGTTTTAGACATTGACTTATAGACAGGAATATCATTGCGTATTCCATCAGTCCATAAAGTAATCAATGATACAAACGGTGCGTTTTCTTCTAGAACAATCTCAATACTTGCAATGTTATCGACTATTTCTTCACCAGTTACACCATTACCATAGGAAATACTATCAATAATAGTAACATCAGTAATGTAGTCAGTCAAAACCACTTCGGTTTTATCTTGACCAGCATAGATAGGAGTGGTAATGGTTTTTATGACACTTGATCTAGTATCGTATTGCTCTTTTTCGTTTGATGAACAACTTACGAAAAGAAAAACCAGCAATACATAAATTAAATTTTTCATAGTTTTTGGTTTAGTAAAAGACACGAGTGTCATTTAAATTTTTATTATTTTGTTAGAAAAAGCGAGGTCCTTTTTCAGGTTTATCAAGATCGATGACCATACTAGTTTTACCTGTAACAGATAACGTATTTCCCAGATCTATCTTTTTTCCCGAGAGTATATCTAGACCTTCATTAACATCTTGTAATCCTTCTTTAAACCTATCTAAATTTAAAGTTACTTTATCAGGATTGTTATTGATCACCACCATTACTCTGCTAGAATCAGAGTATCTAAAATATACATAACAATTGTTTTCTGGCACAAAATGTAAAAACTTACCGTCGTGTAGAACAGGTTTTCCTTTTCTATAATTCAACAGCTTTTTAGTAAATTCATAGAATGGCTTTTGGAACTTTGTTCTTTTTTTAAAGGCATTCACTTCATCATCCTGCCAGCCACCAGGGAAGTCACGACGTATATCGCCATCACCACTGGTATCACGATTTCCTCCCATACCTATTTCATCGCCATAATAAATTTGAGGTATTCCACGAGCGGTAAGAACTAGTGTCAAAGCCAGTTTATAGTTATTTACATCGCCATCATATAATCCATCACCATTGATTCTATTTGTATCATGATTACCAGCGAATAGTAAAATATTGTTGACATTTGCATAAAGGAAATCATTTACAAAGTTCTCATAAATTCTTACCATTCCCTTATCCCATTGCTGGTCGTTCTCTTTAAATGCTTTCATAATTGCATCGTGTAAAGTGAAGTCCATAACACTAGGTAATCCTGAATTATAACTTTGAATAGCTCCTATAGGACTATCCTTTTGCCAAAAGGCTATTTGTGATTGATCATGCATCCAGGTTTCTCCTACAATATTAAAATACGGATATTCCTTCATGATAGCTTTGGTCCAGTCTGCGATTCCTTCCTTTTCATTATAGGAATAGGTATCTACTCTAAATCCATCTAAACCTGCATACTCAATCCACCATATAGCGTTTTGGATAAGATAATTTAGAGCTAATGGTTCACTTTGATTAATATCTGGCATGGTACTTACAAACCAACCTTTCTCAGCATAGGTATCGTCAATTTGAGATTTATTTGGATCCATTTGTGTGGTTTGTCTATAGCTAGAATTTGCATATCCAGGAACTGGAAATTCCTTACCGTCGTTATCATCAAATTGATGAATCCATGTCGCCGTTGGTAAATCTTGCATCATCCAGTGCGTTGCACCCCAGTGATTTGTCACGTAATCCATAATCAATTTCATGTCACGCTTATGCACTTCACTGGCTAATCGTTTATAATCTTCATTGGTACCATAGCGAGGATCAATTTTATATAAATCACTTTGTGCATAGGTATGATAGGAATACTGTTTATCATTATCCTCTAATAATGGAGTACTCCATATTGCGGTAGCTCCCAAATCACTAATGTAATCTAGGTGATCAATAATACCTTGTATATCACCACCATGTCTACCACCTTTAAAACTTCTATTTAGTTTTTCGGTAGTTTCTGGATGACTATCGTTTTCTGGATTTCCATTGGCAAATCGATCTGGCATTAAAAGATAAATGGCATCACTGCTATCAAAACCTTTTCGATGCTTTGAATTTAGACTGCGTTGCTTGAGTTCATATTTAGAGGTGAAGTAAGTGTCTCCTACATTCATGGTGATAGCGTATTCTCCATGATTTTGATTTGTGGTGTCAAATGTAACGAAGAGATAATTCAAGTTTTCAGTTCTTCGTATTTTAAGGATTGGTAAATCACTTTTTACCTCAGCTTTTCCAATATTTTGTCCATAAAACAATACCTCAACCTCGGCATGTTCCATATCTACCCACCAGAATGGTGGTTCAATGCGGTCTATGGATGATTGTTGTGAGATCGCTTTCGCGAAAGCGAAAATCACAAATAATAAACTTACAATATGAACTTGTTTCAGTCTAATCATAATTCGAAAAATAAAAAACCTAGCCCATTCAAGGACTAGGTTCGGTTAAGCTAATTCATCATTAAGCGGTGATGACTTGTGGTTGTAGGGTTATTTTTTTACCGTTGACAACTACATCCTGCGGTTGATCGCCTTTAAGCTGCACTTGAGTTCCTTGCTGGGTCACTTGTACATTTAAAATTTGATCTCTAAAATTTATTTTGAATGAAAAACCTGCCCATTCCTTAGGTAATTTAGTGGTAAAATGAGGTGTGTCATCCTTAATTTGTAATCCACCAAAACCTTCTACAATACTCATCCAGGTTCCTGCCATACTAGTGATATGACAGCCTTCTTCAACTTCCTTATTGTAATCATCTAGATCTAGTCTAGAGGTACGTAAGTAGAACTCGTAAGCCTGATCCATGCGATCAAGTTTTGCAGCCTGAATACTGTGTACACATGGAGAAAGCGAACTTTCATGAACTGTAAGTGGCTCATAAAAATCAAAATGCTTTTCAAGTTCTGCCTTAGAAAAATGATCTTCAAAGAAATAGAATCCTTGAAGCACATCGGCTTGTTTGATGTAACAACTGCGAAGTATACGGTCCCACGACCATTTTTGATTTATAGGTCGTTGTGAATGATGTAATTTTGAAACAGGAATAATCTCCTTATCCATAAATCCATCTTGTTGTAGGTATACTCCATATTCTTCATCGTATGGAAAGTACATACCATCAGAAACTTCTTGCCAAGAAGCACGCTCTGATCCAGTAAGTTTTGTTAGACTTATAATACGGTCATAATCTTCTGGGTAACCGTCTTTCACCTTGTCTAAATGTTCAACAGCTTGGTCAATACACCATTTTGCAATGTAGTTGGTATACCAGTTGTTGTTAACATTATTCTCATATTCATTAGGTCCAGTAACTCCTAATATCATGAACTTACCAGCTTTTTGAGAAAATGTAGCTCGTTGATGCCAAAACCTGGCAATTGCAATCATGACCTCTAGCCCCATTTCTGGAACATAACTGTAATCACCTGTATAACGTACATAATTGTAGATTGCAAATACCATGGCACCGTTACGGTGTATTTCTTCAAAAGTGATTTCCCACTCATTATGGCTTTCTTCACCATTCATAGTTACCATCGGGTAAAGAGCAGCACCATTTGTAAAGCCTAGTTTTTCTGCATTTTCTATTGCTTTATCTAATTGATCGTATCGGTATTTTAATAGATTACGAGCTACTTGTTGATCCTTTGTCGCCATATAAAATGGGATACAATATGCTTCAGTATCCCAATAGGTCGAGCCTCCATATTTTTCACCTGTAAATCCTTTAGGACCAATATTTAACCTACTGTCTTTACCTAAATAAGTTTGATTTAACTGGAAAATATTGAAACGTATACCTTGTTGTGCCTTTAAATCACCATCAATAGTGATATCTGCCATTTCCCAAATATTAGACCATTCTGCTACTTGTTCATTAAACAGCTTTTCGTAACCATGCTCAGTTGCTAATGCTAGTATTTTTTTACTTGCATCAAACAATTCGTATTTGTTATGATTAAGACTACTTACATAACCTGCATATTTTCTTAAAGTTAAGCTTTCGCCTTGAGCGATATCACCACTAGCTTCATGACGCACGGTTGTATCGTTTTGATCTAGATGAGTGGCGTATTGAATGTGTTCCTCATCTTTGAGCAATTCTGACTGCATGTAGGTTGCTACGTGAAAATTCGTCTTATTAGTGCGACTGCGTATCATACCTTGATGTTGATCTGAGTATAATTCTTCAATAGCCCAGAACGCATCGTCCCAATTTGAATCCTCATTTGTGATACCAGCATCTATATACGGTTGGAAGGTGATGCTTAAATTTCCTTTAACTGCAGTTACTTTATAATTTATAACTCCTAATTCATCGTGTTTAAGACTTAAGAAACGTCGTGATTCAACCTTGATTTCTTTGTCATTAGAAATTTGAGCTATAAAACTGCGCTCGTACCAACCTTCTTTCATGTTAAGCTCACGCCTAAACTCTCTCACTTCTTGAACTTGTGCAAGATCTAGAGGTAAACCGTCTATAAAAACATCTATTCCTATGAAATTAGGAGAGTTCAATACTTTGGCAAAGTATTCTGGGTAACCATTTTTCCACCAGCCTACTCTTGTTTTATCTGGATAATACACTCCTGCTACATAACTACCTTGAAATGTATCACCACTATATTGTTCTTCAAAATTTGCTCTTTGTCCCATTGCACCGTTTCCAATGGAAAAAAGGCTTTCGCTTGATTTAACCATGGAAGGACTCCATCCTTCTTCTATAATCGACCACGCATCTGGTTTAATATACTCTTGATTCATTATTTCTGTGTATTCAATAGTGTTTTTATGTAATCCGATGGCATTTCTTCAAAGGATTGAAAAACAGCATCGGCTTCATTTAAGTTTGTTTGATCTCCCAATCCAATTGATATCATACCGGCAGTATTTGCAGCTTGAACTCCTGCTTGACTATCTTCAAATACGATACTATCTGCAGCCTTATATCCTAGTTGACTGCAAGCACTCAAAAAGACTTCTGGATTTGGTTTTGCCTTGGTTACGTTAGTCCCATCAACGATAACATCAAATAGGTCTATTATTCCCAACTTTTTTAGAATAGGACGAGCGTTCTTACTGGCACTACCTAAAGCAATAGGTTGAGATTTTGCCTTTAAATCCAATAAAAAAGAATGCACTCCTGGCAAAATATCGTTTACCGAGAGACCTTCGATTAAAGAGAGATACTGATTATTTTTTTCTATTAATTTTTCATCAAACTCTTCTTGCGGCAATGTTTTATTACCCCATTCTAGAATTTTTTTAAGCGAGTCAACTCTAGAAACTCCTTTTAGTTGCTCGTTTTCCTTTTCTGTAAAATTTATACCGATATCAGCCGCTAGTCGTTGCCATGCTACAAAGTGAAATTTTGCAGTGTCAACTACAACGCCGTCTAAATCAAATATGAATGCTTTTTTATTCATTGGTAATGGATGGCTGATAAGTAATCGCCTTTTTGTTTGTTATTAATAAATTTGAGAATGCGGCAAGAATTAAAAATATACCTGCTATTGTCATTGAGTGGATAGCTTCTTCTCCTATCATATTTTGTAGTAATACTACTCCACCTACTGCTGCTATAATTTGAGGAATCACTATAAACATGTTAAACACACCCATCATAAGTCCCATTTTACTAGCCTCGACAGAACTAGAAAGCATTGCATAAGGCATTGATAAAATACTACCCCAAGCAATACCTATAAGACCGAAAGAAAGATTAAGCATGACCGGTTTACCAGGTATATACAACATAATAAGGAAACCTGCTGCTCCTGCGAGCAAACTGATCATGTGAACATACTTGCGGTTTATACTATTATAAGCAGTATAAAAGGTTAAGAGTAAAGCAAAAATCATTGAAGTCAATCCGTAGATTCCCATTTTACTTCCCACATCATCACTAGCCTCATTATATGCCTTATCTGCTTCTTTATAATTTAATTCTGCTTGTACACTAGTAAACTCTATAGTATCATTCGAGTTTCTCAAAACCTCGCCATCCTCATCGACCTGAGCGTATTTCTTAATATCAGGTTTTGGGGCATTATAAACATGACTAGTTAAAGCAGGATTTGCTAAGGTCCACATAGCAAAAAACGCAAACCAAGAAAAGAACTGCACAACACCTAACTTTTTCATTATTTTAGGCATTAATGCATAAGTAGATAGGATTGTAGCAAACATTCCTTTTTTCTCCTCTTCAGGTTCGGAGTCGCTAAAGGCAGCCATTTCTTCAGGAGAATATTCTTTGGTTGTAAAAATTGTTACTAGAATTGACACAATAAACACTAACGCTCCTACTCCAAAAGCTACTTTTACTGAATCTGGAACGACACCTGGTGCTGCTTCATTTGAGATATCGAAAATATCATTCATGAATTTAGGAAGGTTACTTGCTACCCAAGTTCCCACACCGATAATCAACGTTTGAACTACAAACCCATAACTGCGCTGTGATTCTGGAAGCTTATCTGCTACCAGCGCCCTAAAGGGCTCCATTGAAATATTGATAGAAGCATCTAACACCAACAAAAGTCCGGCAGCCATCCATACCTCACTAGAGTAAGGCATAAAAAGCAATGCGATAGAACTTAAAATTGCACCTAGTAAAAAGAAAGGCCTTCTTCTACCTAAGGTTTTATGCCAAGTATTATCACTTAAATACCCAATAATAGGCTGAACGATCAAACCAGCAAGTGGTGCTGCTATCCATAAAAATGGAATATTATCTTTATCAGCTCCTAGAGTTTCAAAAATACGTGACATGGTTGAGCCTTGCAGAGCAAAGCCAAATTGTATCCCGAGAAATCCGAAACTCATGTTCCAGATATCCCAGAAACCTAATTTAGGTTTTTGCATATCGTTTAATTTTAATTTAAAACGACAAGCCTATTTTATTTGTTAGACTTATCTTGGTGTGTGTGAAGAAAATAAGTCTGTATTTATGTAAAAACATAAACAATACAAATCTACTTTATTAAGGTGTACTTTCCCTTTCTATTAAAGAAGTTTTTACGATAACGGTTTCGTAGCGTTCCTCATCTTTTTGATCTTGTTCTAATCTATCAATTAATTTAGCCGCTGCAATTCCACCCATTTCGTACCCATTTTGACCTATGGTCGTAAGAGATGGGTTAGAGTATTTAGACAACATACCATCAGTAAAAGCAACTATAGCGACATCATCTGGGATTCTTTTTCCTTTGCGTAATAGTATTTTACTAGCCGTTACTGCAAACAACTCATTCACAGCCACTATACCATCTAATGATGGATTATTATCTATAAACTTTTCTATCAATTCATCACAATGATCAATGTCTTCAATTTTCAAAATAAGATCTTGATTCACCTCTACACCGCGTTTCATTAAAGCCTCTGAATATCCTTGTGTACGCAATCTCCCTACATTGACATAATCTACTGTACTTAATATACCTACATTCTTTTTAGCCTTACGCATTAAGAAGTCCGTTGCCTCACTAGCAGCTGTTACATCGTCAATAATAATTTTGTCACCAGGAATATCATCGGCAACACGATCAAACATTACGATAGGCATTCCTTGATTAATCACCTCTCGCAAGTGGTGAAAATCTTGCTTTGACATTGTTTCTTTAGATAGACTTAGAATAAATCCATCAATACTTCCATTTGCCAGCATTTCCATATTAACTACTTCCTTATCAAAACTTTCACCACTTAGGCAAATAATCACTTGATAACCTTTTTCATTGGCAACATGCTCTACACCAGAAATAACAGTTGCAAAAAAGTGATGCACAATTTCAGGGATGATAATCCCTATTTTTTTCGTCTTTTGATTTTTTAAGGACAGGGCTATACTGTTAGGCTTGTAATTATACTGTTTAGCATATTCCTGAATTTTTTTTCTAGTCTCCTCACTTATTTCATAAGAATCCCTTAGAGCTTTAGAAACTGTTGAAATGGAAACTTTAAGGTCTTGAGCTATTTTTTTTAGCGTTAATTTTTGAGCCATGCTACTTAAACAATTACTGGTAGTTCTTTACGATTATGCTAATATAAGGTGTTACGCTTTCGCGAAAGCGTAAATTCCACCTAAATATAATGATAAAATAACACTATAACGAGCCGAAAACGTTTTCGTAAAATCACAGAACGAAAACGTTCTCTTAACATTATGTTTACATAATTTCGTGGCGTGTGTGAAGAAGATTCAATACTAATTCAAACCATTATTCATGATTAGAAATTTTAAAATAGCATTACTTGCCCTATTGTTTCCAATTATTGCGCTAGCACAAAGCGTTGTAAAAGGGAAAGTTACAGATGCTCAAACCGGACTCCCAATTTTAGGAGCATCGGTTGTCGTAGAAGGTACACAAAATGGAACCTCTACCGACTTTGATGGAAATTACACCCTTAATAATGTGAGCGATGGAGCAGTTATCGTTTTCACTTACCTGGGTTACACCTCGCAAAGTGTAGCTTACACCGGTCAATCGACCATCAATGCAGCGTTGGAGGAAAGTCCTTCAGAATTAGACACTGTAGTTTTAATAGGATACGGTAGTACTACAAAAGCTAATGTTACCGCAGCTCAAACTACTGTAGACTCAGAAGAATTTAATAAAGGTGCCATTGTTTCACCGGGACAATTGATTGCTGGTAAGGCAGCTGGTGTACAAGTAACAGCCGCTAGTGGTAGTCCTGGAGATGGACCAGTTATAAGAGTACGCCCAGGTTCTACACTTGGAGGAAATGCAGATGCTCTTATAGTAGTTGATGGTGTTCCACTAGATCAACAAAATGCAAATCTTAATTCTATTAACCCAAATGACATTGAGTCATTCACTATTCTTAAAGATGCCAGTGCAACTGCCATTTATGGTAATAGAGCATCAAATGGTGTAATCCTGATAACTACTAAAAAAGCGAAACTTAATAGCGATTTAAGATTATCATATGGAGTTCAATATGCTGTTGAAAAGGTTCAAAATTATATTGAAGTACTAGATGCAACAGAATTCAGACAATTGGTAGAGGATCAAGGCCGTGATACATCAATACTAGGTGATGCAAATACAGACTGGCAAAACGCTATTTATCAAAACGCAACTAGAGCTGTTCACAATATAACAGCTGAAAAAGGTTTTGAAAAAACCTCAGTACGTGCGTCATTAGGTTATACTAATGAGAACGGTACTCTTTTAAAATCTGGATACGAAAGATTGTCTTTGAGTCTAAACGCAGTTCATAGATTTAACAATGACGTAAAACTAACATTCACATCACAACTTTCTCAAGAGGAACGTCGATTTGCTGATGCTGGTGCTGTAGGTGCTGCGGTTGTTTTTGACCCTACTCAACCTATCTTTAGCGGTAATGATATTTATGGTGGTTATTTTGAATTCACTAACAGTACTGGTCCAGAACCAAATGCGCCACGTAACCCATTAGGTTTATTAAATAGTCTGGATGCTCAAAATGACAATTCACAAGCTCGTTTAAACATGAACTTGGATTATAAAATCAGCCAAATCCCAGGTTTAAGATTTGTAGGTAACGCAGGTATCGATTACAATGAATATGACAGCTACTCTATAAGAGATGCTAATTCTGGAGCTGGAGACAGATTTGCAAGTCAAAATTACAACAATGGGATAAGAAGAAACCAATTGCTTGATGGTCGATTAGATTATAAACGAGCTATTGATGCAATTGACACTAAAATGGATCTTACTATAGGTGGTAGTTATCAGGACTTCTACCGTGCCGATAGCGGTAGAACACTTACAAACACCGGATTTCAAGACAATCCTTTCTCAGTAAATGAAACTACCTTGGTAACCGGTTTTGCTCGTGCTACATTCGACATTAAAGATCTATTAATTTTATCTGGTAGTTACTCTAGAAACGGAAGTTCACGATTTTCAGAAAACAACCGTTGGGCAAACTTTTATGGTGCCAATGCTGCTATTAAATTAACTAACACTGATTTTGTTCAAAATAGTGGAGTTATTTCAAGACTTAAGATTCGTGGAGGTTATGGACAAACTGGACAACAAGATATTCCTGTGTCATTTGCCTTTTTATCTGTATTTACTCCAGGTCAAAATCAAGCACAAGTACAGTTTGGGAATGATTTTGTACAAACTATACGTCCTGAAGGAGCTATTGACCTTAAATGGGAAACAACCGATCAGTATAACGTTGGTATCGATCTAGGATTCTTTGATGACCGTTTAACTGGTACGGTTGATGCATTCTATCGAGAAACTAGTGACCTTCTTTTATTCGGACCGCTACCAGCTGGTGGATTAGAGAATGGTAGTTTTCAAAACGCAGGATCTACATTGAGTAGAGGTATTGAAGCTAGTGCAGCACTTGACGTAATACGTAATGAAAACTTTAATTGGAATGTTAGTGGTAATGTTACTTTCCAAGAAATTGAAATTACAGACCTAGCTGGTGCGACAAATGAACCTGTACAAGTAGGTGGAATATCTGGTGGAACAGGTAATAACATTCAGGAATGGGCTGTAGGATCAGACCCAACTACTTTCCATGTATTCCGTCAAGTGTACGATCAAGATGGCAATCCTTTAGATGGAGTTTTTGTAGACGTTGATCAAAACGGAATTATCAACGATGCTGATCGTATAAGATATAAAAAAGCTAACCACGATGTTTACTATGGTTTTTCATCTAGAGTAAACTATAAAAACTTCGATTTAAACTTTACTTTCAGGGGTGCTGCTGGTGGCTATAACTATAACAACGTTGCGTCAAATGCAGCAAACTTTGGTAGCGTTTTCCCAAGCAACACTCAGAACCCTATTTATCTAAATTCACCGATTGATATTCAAAACACAGAATTTAGTCAACAACGCTTGTTTTCAGATTACTATGTTCAAAAAGCTGATTTCTTAAAACTTGATAACATTTCGTTAGGATACAACTTCCCAGGCGACAAAGTTGACGTAAGAGCTTCTGTTACAGGTACTAATTTATTTGTAATTACAGATTACGATGGGATAGATCCTGAAGTATTCGGTGGTATAGATAACAATTTATTTCCAAGAAACAGAGGTTTGATTTTTGGATTAAACTTCAATATTAAATAACTCAATAAAGCAAGAATATGAAAATGTACAAATCGATAATCTTGTTATTTGTAGGAATGCTAGCTTTCACAGCATGTGATGATGCTTTGACAGTAGAGCCTAGAGATAACAGATTAACAGAACAACAGCTATTTCAAGATCCTGCAACATACCGAGGACTAATTGCAAAGGCTTATGCCGGGTTAGCAGTTGGTGGGCAAGCAGGTGGAGATGGTGACGCTGATATTAGTGGTATCGATGGTGGTTTTTCAAATTACCTAAGATTATACTGGAACATGCAAGAGCTAACTACTGATGAAGCTATAATCGCATGGAACGACGGTACGATTAAGGATCTACACTGGCATGTTTGGACAGATGGTAATGAATTTATCAACGCCATGTTCTCAAGAATTAATTATCAAATAGCAGTTTGTAATGAGTTCCTTAGACTTAGTACCGATGCTAAACTGGACGAATACAACATTCCTGCAGACTTAAGAGCTGATGTTGCTGAATACAGAGCGGAGGCAAGATTCTTAAGAGCTTACTCCTATTATCACGGTATGGACCTTTTTGGTCAAATGCCTTTTACAGATGAGAATAGTGATCCAGCGGCTTTTCCTCCAGTAAAGTCAAGAACAGAGTTATTTGACTTCATTGAATCCGAGTTAGTTGCTATTGAAGATCAAATGGTTGATGCTAGAGCTAATGAATATGGAAGAGCAGATAAGGGAGCTCTTTGGATGACACTTGCTAAAATTTATTTGAATAGTGAAGTTTATACTGGTAATGCACGATATGATGACGCCATTATTCAACTTAACAAAGTAATTGGAGCTGGCTATTCAATTCCTTCAGATCCTTATCATAACTTGTTTCTTGCAGACAACAATTCAAATGGTAGCCAAAATGAATTTATTTGGACCATCAATTTTGATGGATTAAACACTCAAACCTTTGGAGGTACTACTTACCTTACTCATGCGCCTATAGGTGGTGATATGAATGCTGCCAACTTTGGTGTGAACGGTGGTTGGGGTGGAATAAGAACCACAAAAGAATTTGTTGAATTGTTTCCTGGAATGGAAAATAGCGCTGATGGCCGCGAGGCATTCTTTACCGATGATCAAGAATTAGAAATTCAAGATGTTGGAAGATTTAAAGATGGTTATGCCATCGAAAAATTCCGAAATGTTACAGTAAATGGTGTGGCAGGTAGTGATCCAGTTGGTGACTTTGTTGATATCGATTTCCCTGTTTACCGACTAGCAGATGCGTATTTGATGTATGCAGAAGCAGTTGTAAGAGGTGGTTCTGGTGGTGACATCAACACTGCTGAAGGATATATAAACCAACTTAGAGAGCGTGCTTATGGAAATACAAGTGGTAACATAAGCGCGAGCAATATAGATTTAGATTTCCTTCTTGATGAAAGAGCCAGAGAATTACACTGGGAAACACACAGAAGACAGGATTTAATTCGTTTTAACCAATTTACTACAGGAAAAGTTTGGACTTGGAAAGGAAACGTACAAAGTGGAACGACGACAGCTCCATTTAGAAACATTCTTCCTATACCTGCTCAAGAAGTAAGTCTTAACCCTAATTTAAACCAAAATCCAGGTTACTAACCTTTAATATAATTAATGATGAAAAAAATATCAGTTATAATGTTTGCATTCCTTGCTATTGCAGGAATCATATCATGTGAAGATAATGACAGTGAAGAATTCACAATCAATACTGCTCCTAGCGGAGAAGTAATGCTATCGCCAGACGTTGTCAACTTTGAAGTTACAGAAACAAACGGTAATACTCTAGCAGAAAGATTTGTTTGGAATGATTTAGAAATGGAAGTTCCAGTTCAGGTTAATTACGAGTTACAAATGGACGTGGAAAACGGTGATTTTAGTGCGCCACAAGTAATAGGTTCTACTACTGAGAATAATTTAGCCATTCTTTACAGCACTTTAAATAATGCGGCAACTCAACTAGGTGGTGAACATGCTACACCAGGAAACTATTCTATCAGATTAGTAGCATCAGTAGCAGATCCTGCTGTCGAACCTGTTATTTCAAATTTAGTAAATGCTATTATTACTCCATTTTCTGCATACCCATTTACTGACTTATATCTAGTAGGTGCAGCAACTGCCCCAGGATGGAATAATGATAATGATAATCCTGCTCTTTACAGAGATCCAGCAAACGACAACGTTTTCTATTACTCAGGATACTTTGTAGGTGATGCATTTAAAATTTTAACTTCTCCTGGATTCTGGCAACCGCAATATGGTGAAAGCAATGGAGCTGTAGGTCTTAACGATGGTGCTGGATCTGATCCAGGAGTATTCTCAATTCCAGCAGATGGTTACTACGATTTCACTATCGACATTACAGGTGTAACTAACTCATCTCAAGGATCTTCAAGTTTCAGTATTGCTCCTAATGCAAATGGAGCAAGTGCAACTACCTATACTTCGGTAGGAATAATTGGAGATGGAACTCCTACAGGATGGGGATCTGATACAGATATGGTTCAAAGCACATTTGATCCTCATAAATGGAGCATCACAAACGTAAGTTTAATTAGTGGTTTTATGAAGTTCCGTGCAAATGATGACTGGGCTGTTAACTGGGGTTCTGATACTGAACTTACAGGTCAAGGTACTCAAGATGGACCTAACATTCCTGTTGAGCCAGGAACATACGACATCTACTTTAATGACTTAGATGGACGTTATATTTTAATTCCTGTTAGATAATCATGTTTATTTATAACTTAAAAGGGCTGTTTATACAGCCCTTTTTTGATAACGATTAATTCTATGAAAAACTTTTACCTTTTATTAGCTGTGATTTTTGGGTTCGCTTTCGCGAAAGCGCAAGTAACCACAAACCCATCAATACCTACACAACAAGATCAAGTAACACTAATATTTGATGCAACAGGAACTCCTTTAGAAAACGAATCTGGAAATTTTTATGCTCACACAGGAGCCAATATTAATGGAACACGCTGGTCCAATGTAGTAGGAAACTGGGGTGACAATACTGCTCAACCACAATTTGTAAATACTGGCGGTAACATGTATCAAGCAACCTTACCAGGAACTTTAGAAACTTTTTACAACGCACAACCAGGAGACGTAATATCAGAAATTTGTTTGGTTATAAGAAACGCTGCAGGAACTAATCAAACATCACCAGATATTTTTATAGACGTTTTCCTACCTGGTTTAAACACTTCAATCACCAGCCCACAGGACGGTGACATTATCAATTTAAACCAAACCATAAACCTAAGTGCAGACTGTACCCAAAACGCAACATTAGATCTTGCCGTAAATGGAAATAGTGTAGCGACAACAAGTGGTTCTAGTATTTCTACCTCATACACATTTTCAAATCCAGGCAATTACACAATTGCAGTTAATGCAGATAATGGAACAACAACCGTTACCGATCAAGTATCGGTTTATGTACCAAATACTACACAAAGTATTGCTAGACCAGCAGGATTGAAAAACGGTGTAAATGAAAATGCTGACGGTAGTGTTACTTTCTTATTAGCAGCACCAGGCAAAACAGATGTAATGCTTTTAGGAAGCTTCAGCAACTGGGATTTGGATCTTCCTTATCAAATGAATAAGGATGGTGATTATTTTTGGGTTACCGTTCCTTCTACACAGTTTTCTGCAGGAACTGAGTTTGCCTATCAATACTTAGTAGATTACAGTATCAAGATAGCCGATCCATACAGTCGTTTGATTCTGGATGATGGATTTGACCAATTCATAAAGCCTGGTAATTTTGATAACATTTATCCTTATCCTACGGGAGAGACTACAGGAGATATATCGCTTTGGACTTATCAAGCTACTCCTTATAATTGGAATGTGACTAATTTCCAACGTCCGGATCAAGAAAATTTAGTTATTTATGAAATTTTGGTACGAGATTTTTCTGAAAATGATAGCTACCAAGAAATAATTAATAGAATAGATTACCTAGCCGATTTAGGTATTAATGCTCTTCAATTCATGCCCCTAAATGAATTTGAAGGAGCAGATAGTTGGGGTTACAATCCTAAGTTCCACATGGCAATTGATAAAACCTACGGAACTCCAGAAAAATTTAAGGAACTGGTAGATTTATGTCATTCAAAAGGTATCGCTGTTATACTAGATGTTGTTTATAATCATGCCTTCTCTCAAAGCCCACTTTGTCAAATGTGGTGGGATCAAGCAAATTTTAGACCAGCAGCAAATAATCCTTACTTAAATCCGACTGCTAGACACGATTTCAATGTAGGATATGATTTCAATCATGAAAGTAATTGGACTAGAGACTACGTAAAACAAACCCTACAATATTGGATAGATGAATATAAAATTGACGGTTTTAGATTTGATTTATCTAAAGGTTTTACCCAAAACAACACGCTAGGAAATATTGGTGCTTGGAATGCTTATGACCAAAGTAGAGTCAATATACTCAATGATTATAAGAATACTATCTGGAACAATAATTCTAACGACATTTACATGATTCTTGAACACTTAGGAGGACAAAATGAGGAAGCCGCACTAGCCAATGATGGATTTATGCTTTGGGGAAAAATGACCGACGAATTCAATCAAAACAGCATGGGATTCTCATCTAATTCCAATGTCTTTAGAAGTTATTACACATCACGAAATTTCAATGACCAGCATCTTATAGCCTATGCAGAAAGTCACGACGAGCAACGATTAATGTATAAAAACTTACAATTTGGTAATGCTGCAAATTCTTCTCATAACGTTCAAAATGTTCCTGTAGCATTGGATAGACAAGAAGCCATTTCAGCAATTCTTTACAGCATTCCTGGACCTAAAATGCTATGGCAATTTGGTGAGTTAGGATATGAAATTGACATAGACCAAAATGGTAGAACAGGTCGCAAACCAGTAGCTTGGACATTAGGATACGATACTGACCAGGATCGATTAGACTTATACGATGCAACAGCTACATTCATAAACTTTAAAACCTTATATCCTGAAACCTTTAACAACACAAACAATAACTTAAATGTTTCTGGGCTGGTTAAAACCATCAATTTAAATGGACCTAATTTTGATGCAGTAGTACTAGCAAATTTTGCGGTAACTGCGCAAACAGCAAATCCTAATTTTCAACAAACAGGAGTTTGGTACGATTACTTCAACAACAATGCGGTTGTGAACGTTACTAATACTACTACTGGAATTTCATTGCAACCTGGAGAGTACAAATTGTACACCACAACTCCTCTTAATAATCCTTTGAGTAATGAAGAAGTTCAGGAACAGTTAAAATCGTCTTTCATTATTTACCCTAATCCAGCTCAAAGTAGTTTTAACATTCAAAGCGATACGGAAATAGACCAAGTAGTGATCTATAATACATTAGGTCAAGTAGTGAAAACATTTGAGCATGAAACTATAAATTATGATATCTCTGATCTTAAATCTGGACTATACTTTGTTCAAGCCAGTTTAAATGGAAGAATATCTCAAAACAAACTATATATCAAGTAATTAAACCTATAAAATTGATTTTAATCGATTTGAAAAGGCATCGATTCTACTTTTTATAGAATAAAATGATAATTAAAGAAATTCGTTTCCTGTTGGCTTGAAGCAGAGCAGCGATTCCCTAGTTCACTGATCTGTGGAAAGTCAACGCATTTCATAATTCATTTGATTATTAAAAGCTGCTATTTTAGCAGCTTTTATTTTTTCCATACTAATGTAAAATTTCTCAGCTCAGCCCTTTTCTTTAAACCTTAGTAAGTTATTATCTTTACACTCAAAACCATCCAATGAAAAAGATATTACTACTTTTTGTCGTTACAGTTTTAACGTTCTCATGCAACTCGAGCTCTAAAATAACCTCTGTAGAAAAAGCCGCAGAATCTGTAAAACAGCTATCCGAGATTAAAATCCCGATGGCAAAAAAAGAGAATTTAGAAAACATTGTATACTATCTAGCACAAGATGAATTAGAAGGTAGAATGACAGGAACTCCTGGAATTGCAAAAGCTGCAGATTACTTGGTTGATCAAATGACAATGATGGATCTAGAGCGTTACGGCGATAGTTATATTGATACATTTAGCGTTCAAGATTCTATAAAAGCCTTTAATGTAGTTGGAATTTTACCTGGTTCTGACAAAAACCTTAGTGATGAAGTTGTTGTTATAGGAGCTCATTACGATCACATTGGTATCATTAAAAATGCCCAAGGTGAAGATAAAATTGCAAATGGCGCCAATGATAATGCTACTGGTACAGCAACTGTTATGGAAATCGCTAGAATTTTCAGGCAATTAGACTTTAATAGAAGAACTATTATTTTCGCCTTATTCAGTGCAGAAGAAATGGGCCTTTTAGGTTCTAAACATCTTGCTACACGTATGAAAAATGAAGGTGTAAACGTAGTGGCAATGGTCAATTTTGAAATGACAGGAACTCCTATGGTAGACAAAGATTACATTGCCTATCTTACTGGTTATGACACATCAAACATGGGTGAATTGTTCAATACCGCAAACAGTGATAAAATAGTAACTGGAAAACTTCCACAAGCTGAGCAATTTAATTTGTTTAAAAGGTCAGACAACTACCCTTTCTATGAGCAATACAACATACCAGCACAAACCTTTTGCACCTTTGATTTTACAAACTTTGATCATTATCACAAAGTAGGTGATGAAAAAGAATTAGTAAATACAGACCACATGGCACAAGTTATAAATGCTGTAACACCTGGAATCTTTCACATCGTAAACAAGACAGCACCTAAACTTAATTAAAATGAGTAAAAGAGTAATTATAACAGGCGCCAGTCGCGGGATTGGGTTTGAACTAGTAAGACAATTTTCAAACGCTGGACATGAAGTTATAGCGCTTTCGCGAAAGCTAGATTCCTTAGAAGCAATGGAACGTAATACAGTTCTAGCGATATCAACCGATCTTACCTCTACAGATAGTATAGAGGATACTGCTAAAACCATTAAAAATAAATGGGATCATGTTGATATATTGATTCATAATGCAGGAATGCTAGTAAACAAACCTTTTGATCAACTTACTAATACTGATTTTCAAAATTGCTATGCTGTCAATGTATTTGGAGTTGCTGCACTTACGCAATCCTTATTGCCAATTTTAAGTAAGGACAGTCATGTAATTGCAATAAGTTCGATGGGTGGCATTCAAGGTAGTGCAAAATTTCCTGGTCTTGCAGCATACAGCAGCGCCAAAGCTGCCGTAATCACACTATTTGAATTACTAGCTGAAGAATATAAGGAAAACGGTCCCTCGTTTAACACACTTGCTCTAGGTGCGGTACAAACCGAAATGCTCGAAGAGGCTTTTCCTGGCTACAAAGCACCCTTACAGCCTGATGATATGGCCGCCTATATCATGAACTTTGCACTCACAGGTAATCAATTTTACAACGGTAAGGTACTTCAAGTAAGTAGTAGCACACCTTAACTCAAGCATTTGTTTTATTACTGATGATTGGGTCATTTCGATTAAATACATAACCCGTTATTTCATTCAAAACTGTTCATAACTATATTTTAAAAAACAGTACTTCTCTCCTATCTTTAAAAACTGCTTTTTTATATAATAAGAATTGATTACCGATCAGATAGTCAGGTCTTTAATAAAAAAGAGTTAACTCGTTTTTACGCCACACAATTACCCTAGGAGAAGGATTTATGTACTTAATTTTTGATACTGAAACTACCGGTTTACCCAAACGATGGGACGCACCTATAACCGACACAGATAACTGGCCACGTGTAGTTCAAATTGCATGGCAGTTACATGATGAAATGGGTAATCTTATTGAACATGAAGATTATTTGATCAAACCTGATGGATTTGACATCCCATACGATTCAGAACGTGTACATGGAATATCGACACAACTAGCCCAAGAGCAAGGAATAGCGCTCGAGGAAATGCTAGAAAAATTCAATATTGCCCTATCAAAAACAAAATTTGTGGTAGGTCAAAACTTGAATTTTGACTTAATGGTTACTGGATCAGAGTTTGTGCGAGCACAAATAGCCAATCAGCTTCAAGAAATTCCAGTTCTAGATACCTGTACAGAACATACTGCACAGTTATGTCAAATTCCAGGTGGACGTGGAGGAAAGTTTAAACTTCCTACCCTTACCGAATTACATGAATTTTTATTTGGAGAACCATTTAGTGAAGCACACAATGCAACTGCCGATGTTGAGGCAACAACACGATGCTTCCTTGAACTGGTTAGAAAACAACAGTACACAAGGGAACAACTAGATGTTGAAGAGGATTATTTCCTTAGATTCAAACAAAGCAACCCATCTACTATCGCTCCTGTAGGATTAAAACATGTTAATCTACAAAAAGCAAGTGCTGCGCTTAAAAAAGATGAGGAGCCTGTAGTATCCAATCAAGAAATAAAAGAAAATTTAGCTGAATTAAGTGATGCGCCCTTTGTTCATTTACACAATCACAGTCAATTTTCTATTCTACAATCAACAGCTAGTGTAAAAGACCTTGCCGAAGCTGCAGCAGCCAATAACATGACCGCTGTTGCAATGACTGATCATGCAAACATGATGGGTGCATTTCATTTTGTGAGAGCCATTCAAGCAGTAAATAAAACACTTGCAGATGGTGAAGAGGAACGTGAGCCGCTTAAGGCCATAATAGGTTGTGAATTTCAGGTTTGTGAAAACATGAATGACAAGTCTATTAAAGACAATGGATATCAAATCGTTATCCTTGCCAAGAATAAAAAGGGTTACCATAACCTTGCAAAACTTGCTAGTAAAGCCTTTACCGATGGATTTTACTACGTACCGCGTATCGATAAAGAATTATTGCTTCAGTATAAGGATGACCTAATTGTGCTTACCGGTAACCTATACGGTGAGGTCCCTTCAAAAATTCTGAATATCGGTGAAAAGCAGGCTGAAGAAGCTCTGCTTTGGTGGAAACAAAACTTTGGCGATGACCTTTATATTGAGATTATGAGGCATGGTCAAGAGGATGAAACTAGAGCAAATCAAGTTTTAATTGCGCTTTCGCGAAAGCATGATATCAAAATAGTTGCAACCAATAATACGTACTACATCCACAAAGAAGATGCAAACGCTCACGATATCTTACTTTGTGTAAGAGATGGAGAAAAACAATCTACACCTATAGGACGTGGACGTGGTTACAGGTATGGCTTGCCAAATGATCAATACTATTTTAAAAGCTCTGAAGAAATGAAAGAGCTTTTTAAAGACCTGCCAGATGCTATTCTTAATATCAAGGAAGTAATTGACAAAATTGAACCCTTTGAACTTGCTCGTGATGTATTATTACCTGCATTTGATATACCTGAACGATTTATAGATCCCGATGATGCTACTAAGGGAACCAAAAATGGTGAGAACGCCTACTTAAGATTTCTTACTTATGAAGGAGCTAAAGAGCGTTATGGAGAAGAATTAACTGACGACATCAAAGAACGATTAGATTTTGAACTTGATGTTATTGCCAAAACGGGTTACCCAGGTTACTTTCTTATTGTTTGGGATTTTATTAAAGCAGCAAGAGATATGGGCGTTGCCGTTGGGCCTGGACGTGGTAGTGCTGCAGGTAGTGCTGTTGCCTATTGTTTAAAAATTACCAATGTTGATCCCATACATTATGATTTACTTTTTGAGCGTTTCCTAAATCCAGATCGTGTATCAATGCCAGATATTGATATTGATTTTGATGATGAAAATCGATATAAGGTAATGGACTATGTAATTGAGAAATATGGTTCCAATCAAGTAGCCCAAATCATTACTTACGGTACGATGGCTGCAAAATCATCCATACGAGACACGGCTAGAGCACTAGATCTACCCTTAATGGATGCTGATAGAGTTGCAAAGCTAATTCCTGATTTCGCAAAGCTTAAAAAAATGTTTGCTCTCGAGGAAAAAGAAATAGGCTCTAAATTTAGAGGAGAAGACGCTGACAACGTAAGGGAATTGTTGCAGTTATCAGAAGGAAATGACCTTACTGCAGACACTATACAAAAAGCTAGAATTCTAGAAGGTTCAGTACGTAATACAGGTGTTCATGCTTGTGGTGTCATAATTACTCCTGACGATCTAACCAATTTTGTTCCTGTAGCAACAGCAAAAAACTCGGATCTATACGTTACTCAATTTGATAACGAGGTAGTAGAAAGCGCTGGTTTGTTAAAAATGGACTTCCTAGGGCTTAAAACCTTATCCCAAATAAAAGATACGGTGGCCATCATAAAGGAGCGACATGGAATTGATATTGATATTGAGGCCATACCACTAGACGATCCAAAGACCTACGAATTATTTCAACGTGGAGAAACCACAGGTATTTTTCAATATGAAAGTGTGGGAATGCAAAAATACATGAGGGAATTGAAGCCTACTCAATTCCCTGATCTTATTGCAATGAACGCCCTTTATCGACCAGGTCCTTTGGAGTATATTCCAGAATTTATTGCTCGTAAACATGGTGATAAAGAAATCGTTTATGACCTAGAAGCGTGTGAGGAATACCTAGCAGAAACCTATGGAATTACAGTTTATCAAGAGCAGGTAATGCTACTGTCACAAAAACTAGCTAATTTCTCAAAAGGTGATGCCGATGTCCTGCGTAAAGCAATGGGTAAAAAGCAAATGGCTACATTGATGAAGATGAAGCCTAAATTTTTAGATGCTGGAGAAAAAAATGGACACGATAGAGAAGTTCTAGAAAAGATATGGAAAGATTGGGAAGCATTTGCCTCTTACGCATTTAATAAATCGCATTCCACCTGCTATGCCTGGATTGCTTATCAAACAGCTTACCTCAAAGCAAATTATCCAGCAGAATTTATGGCAGCAACGCTATCCAATAATATGAATAATATTAAGGATGTGACTAAGTTTATGGATGAGTGTAGACGTATGGGGCTGGACGTTTTGGGACCCGATGTTAATGAATCTAATTACAAGTTTACCGTGAATAAGGAAGGTGCTGTACGATTTGGTATGGGTGCGGTAAAAGGATTAGGTCATGGCGCTGTAATGACAATTATAGAAAACCGAAAAGACGGACCCTACAAAAGCATCTTTGATTTAGGTAAACGCATAGACTTAAGAGCTGCTAACAAAAAATCATTTGAAGCATTAGCTCTAAGCGGAGGTTTTGACAGCCTAGGTGGAGAAAATAGAGCATTATACTTTCATGCAGCAGATAATGGTCAAACATTTCTTGAGCAAGTAATCAAGTATGCTCAAAAGTACCAAGAAAATGAAAACAGCGCTCAAATGAGCATATTTGGGGAAGCAAGTGAGGTACAAATACCAGAGCCTATGTTGCCCGTGTGCGAAAGTTGGGGCACCATGGAAAAACTTAAAAGAGAAAAAGAAGTAGTAGGTATTTACATTTCTGGACATCCGCTTGATGATTATAAAAAAGAGATGCAATTTTTTTGCAACTCAAATCTAAATGCAATGAAAGTGTTACCTGAATTGGTAGGTAAAGAACTCACCTTTGCCGGTGTAATTTCTAGCGTAAGTCACATGATGAGTAAACAAAATAAACCATGGGGAATGTTTACCCTAGAGGATTATGATGAATCTCATGAATTTAGAATGTTTGGAGAAGAATATTTAAAATTCAGGCACTTCCTTATACCTAACACATTTGTTCATTGTAAAGTCACTGTACAGCAAGGATGGATTGATAAAAAAACGGGAAAGCCTCGCGATCCTAGGTTAAGTTTTATTCAAATGCAGCAACTGCAAGATGTGATGCAGCACGCAGCAAAAAATTTAACTTTAGAATTTAGCTTAAATGAGGTGTTAGAATCTAAGATTCAAACCTTAAAGGAAGTATTAGACAAGCACACAGGAGAACAATTCTTGTATATAAATATTAGAGATCATGAAGAAAAAATTGCATTAGACATGACCTCAAGAATGCAAAAAGTAAGCGTGAATTCAGAATTATTAGACATGCTAGATAATCTAGATATCACGTACAAGGTTGGTTAATTGGTTGCTTATTATTTAAGTAGATACTAGTATAAGCAACTATAATAAGATAAGATAAATTACGGCCTTACTTTTGCTTAACTTTGTATGTAATAAAAAATTTAGAAAATGGCACTAGAAATAACAGATGCAAACTTTGAAGAAACAGTATTAAACAGCGATAAGCCAGTAATGGTAGACTTTTGGGCAGCATGGTGTGGCCCATGTCGCATGGTTGGACCTATCATCGATGAGCTATCAAATGAGTATGATGGAAAGGCTGTTGTAGGTAAAATTGATGTTGATGCAAATCAAGAGTTTGCTGCAAAATATGGCGTACGTAATATCCCAACTGTACTAGTTTTTAAAAACGGAGAAATCGTTGATCGCCAGGTAGGTGTTGCACAAAAAAGTGTTTATGCAGAGGCTATAGACAAGCAACTATAAGTAATTATACACTATATAAAAAAAGCCCATTCTATGAAAGAATGGGCTTTTTTATTTACATGAGTTTACTACATTATTTGTGTTTAAGTTCGCTTTCGCGAAAGCGTAATTTCAAATACATAACCACTTACCCCTTTTTACAGTATGTTATAAAACGATTGACTATATTCACAATATGAATTTACAGCAAGAACTCAATAAAACTTCAGGATTTAAAAATCTCGCTTTACTTGCTAGTCAAGTAGTAGAAGGATACATAAGCGGTATGCATAAATCTCCTTTTCACGGTTTTAGTGCAGAGTTTGCTGAGCACAAAATTTACAATCCAGGAGAAAGCACAAGACATATCGACTGGAAACTTTATGCCAAAACAGATAAATTATATACCAAACGATTTGATGAGGAAACTAATTTAAGATGTCATTTAATTGTAGATAATAGCCCTAGCATGCATTATCCACTTATCAAAGAGTTTTCTCTTACGTCCTTAAATAAAATAGCATATTCCTCTCTAGCCTGTGCTGCAATTATGAACGTACTTAAAAAACAGCGCGATGCTGTAGGATTAAGTATTTATTCAGACAGTTATGAATACTATGCACCTGAAAAAGGTAGTGATCGTCACCATAACATGCTTTTAGATATGTTAGGAAAAACATGTGTGCAACAACCATCAGGATCGGGAACCGACACTTATAAGTATCTTCACGAAATAGCAGAGAAAATTAAGCGCCGATCGCTCATTTTTTTATTTACCGATATGTTTCAAAGTGACACGCATGAAAATGAACTTTTTGAAGCACTCAGACACCTTAAATACAACAAGCACGACGTTGTACTTTTTCACACTTTTGATAGTACTACCGAGCTAAATTTTGATTTTCCAAATACTCCTAGCCGATTTGTGGATGTTGAAACAGGAGACCACATTAACCTTTATGCCGATAATATTAAAGAGGATTACAAAAAAGCGATTCAAGAGTATTTTAGTAGACTAAGAGTGCGCTGTGGACAAAACCGAATTAAATACATGCCTGTAGACATCAAAAAAAGCTTTGACGTAGTACTTACAACCTTTTTACTCGAAAGGCAATTATTTAAATAAATCTAATTACTAGACATATCTCGAGATAGATTATAGTTGTTACAATAAAAAACGCCAGTTCTAGCAAGAACTGGCGCTCATATAGCTCATCAATAATTAAACGCTATACGTACATAACGATAGGGTTTTCCATGTATTGTTTAAATGTTTGTAAGAATGCAGCTCCCGTTGCACCATCAACTGTACGGTGATCACAAGCTAAAGTGATTTTCATAGTATTACCAACTACAATCTGACCGTTCTTAACCACTGGTTTTTGAACGATAGTACCTACTGACATGATTGCACTGTTAGGCTGATTGATTATAGAAGTAAATTCAGTAATACCAAACATTCCAAGATTTGAAATAGTAAAAGTACTACCTTCCATTTCCTTAGGTTGTAACTTTTTATTACGGGCTTTAACAGCTAGCTCTTTTACTTTTGCACCTATTTGTTGCATACTCATTTGATCTGCAAACGGTAACACTGGAACCAGTAAACCATCATCAACGGCAACAGCAACTCCTACGTGAATATGCTTCGCCTGTATGGTGTTTTTATCTGTCCATTGAGTATTCACCTGTGGATGTTTTCTCAATGCCATTGCAGCTGCTTTAATAACCATATCATTAAAACTCACCTTAGTATCTGGCAACTCATTGATTGCCTTTCTACTTGCAATAGCATTATCCATATCTAGTTCAATTCCTAGATAATAGTGTGGTGCTGTAAATTTGGATTGGCTCAAACGTTTTGCAATGGTCTTGCGCATTTGAGAATTTGCCATTTCAACAAATGTCTCTTCTCCAACAGCTTCAAAAGCAGGTTGAGAGACACCTGTAGAAGTTCCAGGAGTAAAACTTTCTATATCCTTTTTAATGATACGACCATTTTCTCCAGAACCTTGAACCTGCGACAAGTCGATTCCTTTATCCTGAGCCATCTTCTTTGCTAGTGGTGATGCAAAAACACGGCCTGTATTACTACTAGAAGTTGAGTTACTTGAATTAGAAACAGTCTTTGTTTCTTCCTTCTTAGGCTCTTGCTTTTTTGGTTGAGATTTTGGTTCTTCTTTGGCCGGCGCTTCTTTTTTCTCTTCCTTCTTTGTTGAAGAATTAGAAGTTCCATCTAAGGATACATTGGAAACATCTGTCCCTTCAGGACCAATGATAGCTAACAAAGCGTCTACAGCAGCAGTTTCTCCTTCTTGTATACCAATTTTAAGAAGAGTTCCACTATGAAATGACTCAAACTCCATGGTAGCCTTATCTGTTTCAATTTCTGCAAGGATATCACCTTCTTCAACTTGATCACCTTCTTTTTTCAACCAGCTTGCAACTGTACCTTCTTCCATGGTATCACTCAATCGCGGCATAGTAATGATTTCCACTCCATCAGGTAAATCATTAGAATCATCAGTTGAAGATGAAGGTTCATCGTTCTTATCTTCATTTGAATCTTGAGTATTAGAAGAATCTTCGTTTTCTGTATTGGATGAATCCCCAGCGCCATCTAGTAAAGCTTGAATATCCTCACCTTCTTCACCGATTATACATAAAAGCGAATCAACAGGTGCGGTTTCACCTTCTTGAACACCTATGTGTAATAAAGTACCACTTTGAAATGATTCAAATTCCATGGTAGCCTTGTCTGTTTCAATTTCTGCAAGAATATCACCTTCTTCAACTTGATCACCTACTTGCTTAAGCCACGCTGCCACGACACCTTCTTCCATGGTGTCGCTTAATCTAGGCATGTTTACAATTTCTGCCATAATTATAATTTTGCTGGTAAAAATGGATAGTCTTCTTGCTCGTATACTGAATCAAACATCACACTCTTTTCTGGCCAAGGTGACTCTTCCGCAAACTTTTCACATTCTGCAACACGCTCTTTCACGCGCTTGTCCATTGATTTTATTTCATCCTCACTCACACCGTGCTCTTCCATCAAACGGTCTTTCACCTGCGTAATAGGATCAATTTTTTGATATTCGGCTACCTCATCTTTCGTACGGTACTTTTGAGCATCACTCATTGAGTGACCGCGGTATCGGTATGTTTTTAACTCAAGGAAAGTAGGTCCACCGCCAGATCTTGCTCGCTCAATAGCTTCATGCATCGCTTCAGCTACTTTTTCTGGATTCATAGCGTCTACTGGTCCACATGGCATTTCATATCCTAATCCTAATTTCCAGATATCTGTATGATTAGCACTGCGCTCTACACTAGTTCCCATGGCATAACCATTGTTTTCCACACAAAAAACAACTGGTAATTTCCAAAGCATCGCTAGGTTAAATGTCTCGTGAAGAGATCCTTGACGTGCAGCACCATCACCAAAAAAAGTAAGTGTTACTGCGTCATGATTGTTGTATTTATCTCCAAAAGCCATTCCAGCTCCTAGAGGGATTTGTCCTCCTACGATACCATGACCTCCAAAGAAATTATGTTCTGGTGAGAATATGTGCATGGATCCACCTAGTCCTTGAGAGGTTCCGGTAGCCTTTCCATACAATTCGGCCATTACTTTTTTGGGATCTACACCTAATCCTATAGGTTGAACGTGGTTACGGTAAGCGGTAATCATACGATCCTTACCTAATTCCATAGCGTGTAAACATCCTGCAAGAATAGCTTCTTGACCATTGTACAGGTGTAAAAACCCACGTACCTTTTGTTGGATGTAAACTTGTGCAAGTTTGTCCTCAAACTTTCTCCAGAAAAGCATTTCCTCGTACCAGTTGAGTAATACTTCTTTAGTAACTTTTTTCATTTACGTTGTCTTTGTTAGTGCGCTTTCGCGAAAGCGTAATCAAGATTCAACCTTTATTTAAGGCTACTACCTTTTATAAAAGCGAAAACAAAAATAGAGATAAAATGCCTAACCAAAAACCCATAACGACGTTAAAAACATCGCAAACGTTATAGGTAATTTTTATCAAAGCTTAAAGGAAGTAACGATTCCATTGAACTGGCCTTAACTACCTTACCGCCAGTACCCATGAAATATATCTCAATTCCATTTTCTTGACGTTTCTCATATTCACTAATTACTTGCCTACAAGCACCGCATGGCGGTACTGGTTTAAAGAAATCTGAAGACATGGGACCAGCTGTTAAAGCCATTTTTTTAACCGGTACACCGGGATATTGAGAACCTGCATAGAAAAGGGCTACACGCTCTGCACATAGACCACTAGGATAAGCAGCATTTTCTTGATTGTTCCCAGTGACTATTTCGTTATTTTCTAATAAAATAGCACAACCTACTGCAAATTCGGAATAAGGAGCATAAGCCCTAGAACGTGCTTGGACAGCGTGTTCCATCAATAAAAAATCCTCAGAAGCTAGCTCCTGAAGATTTTCATAAACCTCTAATGAGGTAGATATATTTAATTTCTTACTCATCTACCACTCATCAAATTCATCTCCAAAATTGAAGGTAAGACCGAATCTTAACGTTCCTTCTAGTGGGCTTTGCACACGACTTGTCGAGAACAAGTAGGACAGGTCAATTCCTATTTCAGAGAATTTAAATCCTGCACCTAGAGCCAAGAATTTACGAGCTCCTTTGTCATCTGCCTCGTTAAAATAACCGGTACGTAATGCAAACGCATCGTTGTATGTATATTCTGCACCTATTGCCCATGTAAACTCTCTAAGTTCTTCTTCAAAACCACCTGGTGCATCACCAAATGACTGAAACATACCTGTAATGAAAGAAACATCGTCATCTTGCCCAGAAATAATCTCTCTAGGAATACCATCTCCATCAGAATCACCATCTTCTCTAATCGGTGGTGTAGGAACTAATAATTTATTTACTTCGGCCATCACGGATACTTTACTAAAACCATCGTTTAAGATAAAGTCAAATCCACCACCTAGAGCTAAATTTGTTGGGATAAAGTTTTCTTGACCACCTTGATCGTAGGAAACTTTAGGACCTATATTACTTATATTGAATCCTCCACGCCAGCGACCATTGAAATCTGTGTAAGCTATTTCTTCACTTTGGTAATAACCACTAATATCAACACCAAAACTATTTGCAGCACTAGCATCATTATCTACTCCTTGTATTCTCAAATCAGAACGTAGGTAGCGACCTGTTACTGCCATAGAAAACTGTTCTGACAGCTTAAGTGCATAAGTACCATCGATAATAAATTCATTAGGATTTTCCTCTCTTCCAGGATCATTAGGATCTTGTCTTAGAGTAATTGAACCTAAACTGAAATACCTTAGACTTCCTGAAAAAGCGCTGTATTCATTGAGTCGTTGAGCATATACTAACTGAGCTATTGCTATATCATCAACTAAATTTCCTAAATATGGTGTATAAGCAACACCTAGTTTATGCTCTCTTTCTATGAAAGCATATTTAGCTGGATTCCATTGCTGTGACCAAGCATCTGGACTAGTTGCTACTCCCATATCGCCTAATCCAGCTGCGCGTGGATCACCGGCAATTCTTAAAAATGGTAAAGCTGTTGTGATTACTCGAGTATCGTTCTCTTGTGCGCTTGTTGTGCTAGGTAATGCAAAATAAAACGCAACAAAAACTAGAAAAATTTTTTTCATCAAATACTTTTTGTGAAAGGCAAATATAGCCTATTCCTTCTATTTAAATTAAGACCAGTTTCTCTATTTTACTGGCAGACTGATTAGTTAACGTGGAATTTACCGTAATCTTATAAATATACACTCCTTTTCCTAAACGTTGACCAAAATCATCTCGCCCATCCCAAGTTATTTCTCGTGAGGTAAATCCAGATGTCGTAATAGTTTGATTTTTGGTCCAAACTACTTTTCCAGTAACGGTTAAAACTTGAACTTGAACATCCAGCGGCTCAAACGGCCTATTATGATTGAACCAAAATTCTGTATAATTAGTAAAGGGATTAGGGTAATTTAATACTCTAGTAAGCTCAATCCCTTCATTTTCTGACACTAGGAATTGAATTTCTTCACATACAGAATTATTATAAACATCCCAAGCACAAACCTCGAGTGTATGCAAACCTGGCTCAATATCTCGTAAAGGAAAATACACTTGACCACTTGTGAAACTATCAACATCGGCCTCGTAGTAATCATTTAAGATAAAGGGATTAGCATCATCTCCATCTAATACTGCGGTGATATCATGACCTATCCCACTGCTGGTATTAATTCCACTGTCATCACTTAAAAGAGCGAGGAGAAATGGATTAGAATCCGTAACACCACCATTGACAAAGTTAGTGTCATTCATATACAATTGCATTTGTGGTGGCATGTCGTCGTTTGCGGCATTTGGATTTATACCACCAATTTGAACATCGAGAGAGTAACCATTTTGATCTTCTAGAATAGTTGACCTTTTTGAATAAAAGGAAACTCTACCAGAACCAACTGGTATTTGAGTATCTCTAGGCAAAATAAACTCAATGTCAAAAACGCCATTTTCCACCGTCGCTTGACCTCTAAACAAGACTTCTCCTTGTTCCGTAAAAGGGAGAATAATTAAACTTCCAGGGGAAGATTCTATATTATCATTAGCATTTGTAACCCTATCAATCAACTTATCAAATACCGTTACAGAAACAGTACCATTATAGTTATTGATTCGAGCTCCTGCAATGTCCTGAACCTCGCCACTAAGTGTAACCCTATCTAAAGCACGTAAGGTTGATGTAGGACCAGAAACCGGCACACCGTTAACTGCGGTAAGAATCACTTGAGGTTTTGGAGAGGCTAGTTTTAACGCTGGATCTCCTATAAAGGCAACAACTCTTGCTCCAGTTAAACTACCAAAGGCAGGATCTACCTTGGCTCTTCTCAACGCCTCTGCCATACTTACCTGCACCGTATTATTGTAATCATACAAATATTGATCGAGCACCTCGTTCAACCTTGTACCTGCACTAATTAAAATAAGTCTATTTGTCGCAACCGAGGCAATTACTCCACCATTAGGATTAAGGTATATCACTTCTCCACCACTTTCTCGCAGTGGATTATCAAATCTAGTAAACTCACAAGTCACACTTATGAATAAAGGTAAATTATTAGGATTCCTATAATCCCTAGCAGAATTTTGAGTAATAACAAACTCACGAGCAAGTCCATCTTCGTTTCCATGCCCAAAATAATTAATTACTAAAGAACCTCTTTCAAAAGCATCTTCTATATTAGATACAGCTGCAGGATATCTAGGACCACCAGCATTGTTAACCTGAATATAACTATCGAGTAAAATTTTATCAACGTTTAAGTCTGGCCTGTTTGTAGCAATTTCAGTCGCTAATTGATTAACGCTTTCTTGTAGAACTCTATCACCTAATTCATCAACATCATCTGCAATTAACGTCACCCTGTTTCTCCAAGGATCAAATGCAGGTTCTTGTTGATAGGAAATTACTTTTTCTACCATTTCACGTGCTTCTGTAAGATCACTTACAATCATTCTTCCTACAGCAATATCAGGCAATCCTCCATTTACACCAACATTACCTTCATTATCGTCCATTAAAACAAAAAAATCATCTAGCGCATAGCTGGTAATTAAGGACACACTGGACTCACTCAAATAAATGGGAACAATATTATCTCTAATACTAATTCTATCCTTATAGTCATAACTCGCATCACCAAAAAGATTTACAAATTGCAATCTATTTGCCGGTGACGATGCATTATCATAAACATACTTGATGAAATTTCTAATAGCAGAAATATCCTGCATTCCATTAGAAAACTCATCATAAATCGCCTGAAGAGTAACTACCTTTGTATTTAAATTATTCTCCTGGATATGGAAGTTAGCTAATCTATCTGCCTGAGATTTTAAAAACTGCGGAGTAATAATTAAGTAATCTATATCTTTAAAAGCACCTGCATTGTCTAAAAAAACCGTCCCTTTAAGGTTACTATTTTGTACTCTAGACTCATTCATTCTAATAACTGGGAAATAATCCCCATCCTCAACAGCAACAAATTGACGTGGTGATCCTAATGTGGATTTAAAAGAAAAAGTTGATTGATTATTTGAATTGACAATTCTAGTGGTGTTAAATGGATCTGTAATATCCCAGATTTCGTTTATAGTAGCTGCATTAGATATCTGATATTCTCCAATACCGGTATTGGTTGAAGCGTCAGTGTTTTGAAAAACGAACTGTTCACCAGTACCTTGCAATAATGTAGGTACATTTAACCTAATATAATTCAAAAACCCACGAGCTCCTGGATTGCCACCATTATCAAAAGATAAATCTATAGTAGCTGTTCCACTCGTCGGATTAAAACTTGAATTAAAAGTAGCAGTTCTTCCAGCAAAAATATTTGAACGCTGACCACCAACAACTAAGCCCGTTAAATTACTCGTCCCAATTACAGAATTGTTATAAGAAATCTCAAATGAAACAGGAGTATCAGATATAGATGCTGTTTTGACAATAACCCTGGCATCTCTACCCGTATTTACATTATCTAGGTCAAATTCGAAGCTTTGATCTGGTTCAAATGAAAATCTCTCACCATACCATGTCCTACCTAAAGCTGCGATATTACGTTCATCCACCTCATGGTGATAAACCTTATCATAATCTGTATAAGTTACAGCAACATTGCCGGTAGGCTGTATAGCACTTAAAATCCTTTTTCCAGGATTACCTTGAGCTGTGATGTAATAAATAGACTCGTCGGAGTATGGATTGATAAAGCTATCATTTTCCTCAACATATTCAGTATAACTCGCTGTAGCATAAAATAAAATTTCATCACCCGAATCAAAACTTCCATCAGATTCACCGGTTACCCTTATAGGAATCTCCGCAGGATCGTAAAATAAATTTTCATTGTTAGCTAGTGGCAATGACCTTCCGCCCTGACCGTAAATCTTTAATCGAGATGGATCTATACTGTTAACATCCATACCCAAACTAGATAAAAAACCTCTAGTAATTCTGTGAACACCTGTATTATTAACTTGAAACTTAAACCACTCTCCAGATGCTAATAAGGAATTACCATAAGTAGTATTTTTAGGCAATAAAGCAGCCGTTCTTTCTCTATAGGAAATTTGAAAACCTGTTACCCTGTAATAACTTGAACCTTCCTTTAAAACTACCGGAACTTTTAGTGTGGTATAATTACGCTTTCGCGAAAGCGAAGTTTCTAAAAAAACTTCAAATTGAGAAGGAAGCGTCAACGTCCTTAAAAAACCAACATTAGAATCAGAAATGGCCGTTTTTTGTACAGAAACTACCTGTGCTGATCCTGGTTGAGCAAGCGGGATATCTATATAATTTTTGTGAAACACTAACCCGGTTTCAATTAAAGAGCAGTTATCTCCACAATATGGCATGACAATATCCTCGCCATTAATAGAATAAGTATAATTATCAATCCAAATTAGTTGTTCATCGATATTTTGAGCTTTGGGCACAAAAAAACATAGAATTAGTAAAATTAAAGAAAAGTGCTTCATCCGAATTTTAACGATAATGCGAGTTACATATTATTTACTTTGACCAACAATTTTTAAGATATCCATAAAATAAAAACAACTGGACGACGTTATTTAGGCTTTAACGACAAAAGTAACGCGATTTATTTCAATAATTCCTTTTGAATTAATATGAAGTTGTTATATTGCGGGACTATTTTCAAAAAGTATTCTTAAAAAATGAGAAAGTATTTTGCGGTTAAAGCGTTGTTCACAGCAGTAATAGCAGCCCTATTAGTAAGCTGTGGTGGTGGCGGTAATGAATACACTACAACATCCAGAGGAACAGGCTGGGACGTTACAGGTAAAAACGGTGGTTTTGAACTTAATACTAAATACAAGGAGCAGGCAACTGGACCTGGTTTAGTGTTTATTGAAGGAGGAACCTTTACTATGGGACGTGTGAAGGATGATCCAATGCACGACTGGAACAACACACCAAATCAACAACATGTTCAATCCTTCTACATTGATGAGACTGAAGTTACCAATGGTATGTATCTTGAGATGCTTGATTGGGTTAAAACTGTATTCCCACCAGAGGATGAGGAATACCGTAAAATATATGACGGTGTTGTGCCAGACACATTAGTATGGAGAAATCGTTTAGGGTACAACGAAGAAATGACTAAAAACTACCTGCGTCATCCAGCATACCAAAACTATCCTGTAGTTGGAGTATCATGGGTACAAGCAGTTGAATATGCCGACTGGAGAACCGATCGTGTTAATGAATTAATATTAAATCAAGAAGGCTACACCGCAAAAGATGCCTTAGCTAATCAAGAAGCTGGGTCTACTTTCAATACTGAAACCTACTTAAACGCACCTACTCTAACTTATGGAGGAGATGATGAAAAATTAAGAGGTGGTAAGCGCTCGCAATCATTAGAAAAAAAGAAAACAGCAAAGGCTGCTAAAGCTGGCGATGGAACTGGAGAAGCTAGTGGTTTATATGTAACAAGAAAAGATGGAATCATTTTACCAGCATATCGTCTACCTACAGAAGCAGAATGGGAATACGCCGCTCTAGCAAACGTAGGAAACAGAGAATACAATGCTATTCGTGGTAGAAAAAAATACCCTTGGGATGGTCAATATACACGTAGTGGAAAACGTACAACGCGTGGTGATCATTTAGCTAACTTTAAACAAGGCGACGGAGATTATGGTGGAGTTGCTGGATGGAGTGATGACGGAGCAGACATTACAGCACCTGTTAAATTTTACAGCCCTAATGACTTTGGAGTCTATGAAATGGCAGGTAATGTGTCGGAATGGGTTGCAGATGTTTATCGTCCGATCGTTGATGATGAATTTAACGATTTTAACTACTATAGAGGTAACCAATACACTAAAAACAAAATCGGACCAGACGGAATGATTGCTGTAGTATCAACTGATTCTATTCCGTATGACACATTGAGCAACGGAAAGACGATTGCAAGAGCACTTCCTGGTCAAATACAGCAACAACCAGTTGATGAAAATGAAACTTATTTAAGAACTAATTTTGATCGTAGTGACAATCGTGATTTCCGTGATGGAGACGCTCAATCTACTAAATACTTTGACAGTAAGGATGCCTTGAGAGATGCGAATAAGCGCATGTACAACTCACCACAGCACTCTGTAGAAGCTGACTCAATTGGAAAATTAGATCGCCAATATGATTCTTCAAACAGTAGAACTACCTTAATTAACAATCAAGTACGAGTTTACAAAGGTGGTTCTTGGAGAGACAGAGCTTACTGGCTAGATCCAGCAACTAGAAGATTCTATCCACAAGATATGGCTAGTGACGACATCGGATTCCGTTGTGCTATGTCACGTGTTGGTTCTAAAGCTAAAAAGACTAAGAGAGCTAGAAACTAAATAGCACTTTACATAAATCTTTAAAGACCGCTTTTTAAGCGGTCTTTTTTTGTTTCTATATTTACATTATGATTGAAGAACTCTATAAAATATTCCTAGAGAGCACAGGAATAAGTACAGATACTAGAACAATTGAAGAAGGAAACATGTTCTTTGCTTTGTCTGGAGAAAATTTTGATGGAAACACCTATGCAACTAAAGCAATAGAATTAGGAGCCAAACACGCCATAGTAAGCGATAAAACCCTCGATGGCTCCTCTTTTACAGTAGTTGATGATGTTCTAAAAACACTGCAAGATCTAGCAAGACATCATCGACAGCAACTTAAATTTCCTATTATCGGATTAACAGGAAGTAATGGTAAAACAACCACTAAAGAGCTTATTTTATCAGTTTTAAAGCAAGAATTCAAAGTAAAAGGGACAGAAGGTAACCTAAACAATCACATAGGAGTACCTCTTACTTTGTTGAGCTTTTCTAACAACCTACAAGCAGGAGTTGTAGAAATGGGTGCAAATCATCAAAAGGAAATTTCGTTTTTATGTGATATTGCACAACCAGATTATGGTTTAATCACTAATTACGGCAAAGCACATTTAGAAGGTTTTGGCGGCATTGAAGGTGTAAAAAAAGGTAAATCAGAACTATACGATTACTTAAGAAGTGAAAGCAAAACAGCAATAATTGGTCGATGGGATCCAGAACAAATAAGCCGAAGCACTGGTGTAAACTCGATATTAACACCAGAAAACACAAGCTTGTATAAAACAGAACCTTTAATTCAATTTACCATAGATAATCAACTTATAAAAAGCCAACTTACAGGAACTTACAACTATAAGAACGCGGTATTTGCCTACACGATAGGAAAAGAGTTAGGAGTTTCACCAGAAAAGATTGTTAGTGGAATAGAATCATACCAACCATCCAATAACCGGTCTCAAGTAATTAAGATTGACAATACCAAAATTATACTTGATGCCTACAACGCAAATCCCTCAAGCATGATGGTAGCCTTAGACAACTTAATTAATCAAAAGGCTGATAGACGAATTGCCATTTTGGGTGACATGTTTGAATTAGGAAAATACTCAGAAGTAGAACACAATAAAATTGCTCAATACGCGGCTGACAGTACTATCGACGAGGTTTTTTTAATAGGCTCCAACTTCTCTAAAGTAAGCATTGAAAATATTCACACCTTCACAGATTATCATGAATTCATACAAAGTGCTCATTTAATTGAAACCAATCAATCAACTATTTTAATTAAAGGATCGAGAGGAATGGCTCTCGAACGATTAATTGAAGATTTATTCAAAAAAAATTAAAAAACACTTTGCACATTGAATTAATTAATTAAATTTGCACCCGCTATACAGCATGGTACCTTAGCTCAGTTGGTAGAGCAAAGGACTGAAAATCCTTGTGTCCCTGGTTCGATTCCTGGAGGTACCACTTAAATCCCGAGTTTACTCGGGATTTTTTGTTTTAATAATCTTTGGATTGATTTAAATAATCATCGTTTTCTTACATTTCTTATAACTGGTTTATTTACTTAATTAATAACAGTTATATAACAATTACTAAGCTCCTGCTTCTCTTATATTTGCGTCAGTTTTTAAATCATAATTTCTTCTATGTTTATAATAGATGCAGGTAACACCTCTATTAAAACAGCTGTAATAAAAGATGGCAGCTTTATCCATATCCATAGATCAAGTCATGAAGAATTCCTTCATGATTTCATGCAACTATCTGAATTATACAGTGATTTAAAAGAAATTGCAGTTTGTAACGTCGGTTTTAAAGACAACACCATCGTTAATAAACTAAAACAAGCCTTTAAAGTTTTTGAAATTAACAATAAGATTAAGCTACCCTTTGAAAATAATTACCAAAGTTCTACACTTGGTAATGACAGAATCGCACTAGTAACTGGAGCTTTAACCTTAATTAACAAAGATCAAACAGCACTAATAATTGACCTAGGAACCTGTATCACATATGACTATGTCAATATCAAAAGACAATACTTAGGAGGCGCCATAAGTCCAGGTGTTAGACTAAGATACCAATCACTACATAATTATACTGCAAAACTCCCGTTATTACTGCAAAAGGTGCCTGAACACTTAGTGGGAAATTCAACAGAAAACAGCATTCATAGCGGTGTAGTAAATGGAGTTTCAAGAGAGTTAGATGGAGTTATAAATCAATACCAAGAAATGGATGAAAATTTACAAGTTTTCCTAACAGGTGGCGATGCTAGGTTGTTGGAGAAACAACTAAAAAGCCGTTTCTTTGCCCAGCCTGATTTAATGCTCAAAGGCATTTATCAATTATACATCTATAACAACACTTATGATTAGAAGTATCATCTTCGTGATTACAGTATTAAGCATCAATTGTGCGCTAGGTCAATCTCGTACTTCATCGCCATATTCATTTTTTGGATTAGGCCAACAAACCTTTAAAGGAACAATTGAAAACCGAAGCATGGGTGGACTACGCACTCACTTGGACAGTATTCATACTACCCTGAATAACCCAGCCACCTATGGTAAAATAAAACTCATCAATTATGGCGTAGGTTTATTACACACCGAGACGTGGGCATCAACAGAAAGTGAAAATGACACTTATGATTCTACATCTTTGGAATACTTGAATGTAAGTATACCTCTAGGCAACAATGCAAAAACAGGAATAGGATTTGGATTAGTTCCCTTTAAATCCGTTGGATATACCATCGGAGACTTAACTGATACGGAGTATTACAACTTCACAGGTGAAGGAAGTATTACCAGAGCTTACTTTGGAGTTGGACATGAGCTTACAAAGAATTTAAGTATTGGAGCAGAGTTAAGGTATAATTTTGGTCAAGAAACAAACAGCTCAAGTGTACTTACAAATCAAGTCCAGTTTGGATCTAATGAGACAAACGAAACCGACTTTAGTGGATTAAGCTACAATTTAGCCTTACACTATGAAAAAAATATTGGCGATGAACACAGCCTACAGGCAAGCATTGTTTACAGTCCAGAGAGCAAATTAGTAGCAAAAAGCACATCGGTGCTTGCTAATTTTTCATTTACCCCAGGAACAGGAGAAAGTTTATTTAACGCTCGCGATCCACAGGAAAATGAGGAAGACCTTACACTTCCTTCTGAATTAACTGTAGGATTGAATTATGGGAAATTACGCAGTTGGATGATTGGCGGAGAGTTTTCTATGCGAGGCGAGAGCAGCTTATCTAATCGCAGTTTCAGCCCAAATAACAGTTCATTCAAAGATGCCATCTCCTTAAGAGCAGGTGGTTATTACATACCAAACTTCAATAGCTTAACAAGTTACTGGCAACGTGTCACTTATAGATTTGGAGCTCGTTTTGAAGAAACAGGTCTAGTTCTTAATAATGAGGACATCAACGAGTTTGGCATATCTTTTGGAATGGGTTTACCTATAGGAGGTAATCGCTCTTTTTCAAACGCAAACATTGGGCTTGAATTAGGACAAAGAGGAACAGAAAATGCCGGCCTTATAAAAGAAACATTTGCCAGCTTATCAATTAGTTTATCGTTAAACGATCGTTGGTTTATTAAAAGAAAGTACAATTAAGATTAGAACAATAAAAATTATGAAACTTAAAAACACCATTTTATTCAGCTTAGTTGTTTTGGGATTCGCTTTCGCGAAAGCGCAATCAGGAGACTGCAACACGATGCTTAGCATCTATGCCGAAAACGCTAAAGCAAAAAATTATGATGAAGCATACAAGCAATTAGGTCAGCTAGTACAGAACTGTCCAGATGCCAGCCCTGCTATTTATCAATACGGTGAAAGAATATACGAGCACAGATTGAAGAAAAAAATCGGTGATCAAAACGAGAACGTTAAAGGTTTAATGAACATGCTTGAAACTCAAATTAACAAGTATGCCGATAAAATTAACGTTACTAAGAAAAAAGTTGAACTGGGTCGAGTAATGTACAAGTACAAACAAGGTACTCAGTCTGATCAATTTAACTATTTAAATGAAACCTTTACAAGTGGCAAGGAAGACTTTACAGATCCTAATGGATTGATAACCTATTTCAAACTTGCTGAAAAGGAATATAAGGCAAACGCTCTTAACCTTGAAGACCTTTTTAATGTTTATGATGCACTAACAGAACATTTAGACAATGTTTCTAATGAGAGAAGTAAGATAGTATCTGAACTATTAGACAAGGAAGCAGAAGGAACAATTACAGAAGACGAAAAGAAAAACATAGAAAATCAAGAAAAAAACTTGAAAAACTATGGTATCGTAATGAAAAGTGTAAATGGTACTATTGGAAGTCTTGCAGACTGTGATAACTTAATCCCACTTTACTCAAAAGATTTTGATGCAAACAAATCCAACATGTCTTGGTTAAAGAATGTACTTGGAAGGTTACAAAAGAAAGACTGTACAGAAAGTGATTTATACGTAAATTCTGTAAAAGCTTTACACGAGTTACAACCTAGTGCAATGACTGCATATGGTTTAGGTAACATCGCAAAAACTAATGCTGAAAAGCTGAAGTACTGGGATGAAGCTCTTTCACTAGGGATCGACCAGAAATATGTAGCAAATATTCACTACAAAAAAGCTGAACTTTTAAGAAAGCAAGGTTCTTTTGGTAAAGCAAAAAGAGAATATATTCTTGCTAATCAAGCAAAACCATCATTTGGATTACCATTCTTAAGAATCGCAGGTATGGTGGCTCAAAGTACAAACAGCTGTGGTAACACTCCTTTTGAAAAAAGAGCTGTTAACTGGATTGCAGCAAGATATGCAAATAAAGCAGCTAGTGTAGACCCTACTTTAAGATCTACTGCTGCCAAAGCAGCAGCTAGTTACAACGGTGTTGCTCCTAGCAATCAAGATATATTCTTAGCTGGTATGGCAGGTAAGAGAATCACCTTCAGCTGTTGGGTAGGTGAATCAGTAACCGTACCTACTCCTTAATGATTATAATACGAAACATATATTTTAAAGCAATCACGACAATCGTCGTGATTGCTTTTTTGGTTTCTTGTGAGGATAATCTCAAACAGGTGCGTAAAATGGAAACTAGCACCAACTCGCCTATAGGTGAGGTAACAAACATGGTCATTAAACATACAGACAGTACTCGATTAAAATTGAGCATTGCAGGTCCCGTTGCCTATGATTATTCAAATGACGCCTTTCCCTTTACCGAATTCCCAAATGGTGTCGAGGTTAAAGTGTATGAGTATACTAACAACCAGCAACAGGTTACCACTATAACCGCAAACAAGGCCTATCTTTACGATATAACTGATATGATTGACATGCAAGGCGATGTCACGATAATAACTCATGACGGTAATACCTTTAATGGTGACCAGTTATACTGGGATCAAAAAAATAAATGGGTTTTTACTCACGAGCCTTGGGAAACAAGACTAGTAAAAAACAGTGATGCGTCTAATTTAGGGAACACATCGGCGACCATGTTAGATGCTAGTGAAGATCTTAAAAAAGTAAATGCACGTAATCCTAACGACACGTTCATATCAAATCAATAATTATGAAAAAACTACTTAAATATTCCGTTTACATTTATTTAATCTTTGCTATCGTATGTTTAATAACAGCAATTACAGAATGGAATGTAGAACGCAGCCGTGCCTACCTTATGCTTTTTATGGCAGCGGTAGCCCTATTTATGTTTTTCTTCCGCAGGCGATTTATTCGTAGATTTGACGATCGCAATAAGTAAATATGATCAGCTCTATAGTGCTCATAGTAAGCATGCTCCTTCTCAGTGCTTTTTTCTCTGGAATGGAGATCGCTTATGTATCGTCAAATAAAATCCATATTGAACTTGAAAAACGTCAAGAGGATTTTTTAGGACGAGTATTACGCAATCTAACCGCACAGCCTTCTAAGTTTATAATCACCATGCTTATAGGCAATAGCATTGCCCTAGTAGTGTATAGTATGCTTACAGGTGATTTAATTCTTGATCAAATTGCTCAATGGTATCCTGCCCTTTCTACAGGTTTTCAAGGTTTGCTGCTACAAACTGTAATATCGACTATAGTTATCCTATTAACAGCTGAATTTTTACCCAAAGTATTTTTTCAAATTTACAGCAACGAGCTACTCAAATTTTTTTGTGTACCAGCCTATTTGTTTTATTTGATTTTCTGGCCTATTTCATGGTTTTGCATACAAATTTCAGACTTTTTTTTAAAAACCTTTTTTAAGTCAAATGGCGATCAATTACAACTTTCCTTCTCAAAAATTGAGCTAGGGAATTACATTACTGAGCAAATGGAAAGCGCTCAAGAACAAGAAGAAGTAGATTCTGAAATACAAATATTTCAAAACGCATTAGATTTTGGAGATCTAAAGGCCCGTGAAGTTATGGTACCTCGTACCGAAATGATTGCCGTCCACAAGGACACCAGCATCAAAGAACTCAATAAAAAATTTGTTTCTACCGGACTTTCTAAAGTGTTAATCCACGAGGACACTATTGACAATATCACAGGATATGTTCACAGCTTTGACCTCTTTAAATCACCAGATTCCATTGACCAGGTGTTACGTAAAGTTGTCAACGTTCCAGAAACTATGCTGGCAAAGGACGTACTCAACACGTTGATTAAAAGACATAAAAGTATTGCGATCGTTATAGATGAGTATGGTGGAACAAGTGGATTGATAACAGTAGAAGATATTGTAGAAGAACTATTTGGTGAAATTGAAGACGAGCACGATACCGATTCATTAATAGACACACAACTTACCGAAAACTCCTTTAAACTAAGTGCTAGATTAGAGGTGGATCAAGTTAATGAAAACTACAAATTAGATTTACCAGAAAGTGAGCAGTACGAGACAATAGGTGGACTTATAGTTAACACCACAGAAGGAATACCGGAAGAAGGAGATCATGTAACCATAGATCATTTTACATTCACCATTTTGGAAAAATCAGATAATAAAATTGATTTGGTTCATCTAGAAGTAGGCGATTCTGAATAGCAGAAAAACTAGTCAACTACTGCTAACATTTTAGTTAAAAAACTTTCTTTTAGTAATTACGCTTTCGCGAAAGCGCACTTAACAACCTCACCATAAAACAATACTTTAATAGTTAGTATTAAAAACGACTCAGATAGCATACGTTTTCTATTTCATAATTTCAGGGAAAACCTTATTTTCGCCCTCATTACAAAAAGTTAAAGAACAATGGCGATATTACAACAGATCAGAAGCCGTGGCGTGATCTTAATATTAGTAATAGCACTGGCATTATTTGCCTTTATCGTGCAAGGAGCACTTACTTCAAGTGATCAAAAACAAGAAACATCAATCGGATATGTGGGCGATGTTGAAATCAACCAAACAGATTTTGCACAAAAAGTAGAGAACATGTCTCGTAATATGGGACCTAGTGGATCTACTGTACAAGCTGTAAATAGCGTGTGGAATTCTGAAGTGCGCAATGCCGTACTATCAGAACAAATGGAAGCAGCTGGTATTCAAGTAACCGATGCACAAGTAAGAGATCAAGTGCGTTCTTTCTATGAAAGCAATCCACAGTTTCAAAACGCTGATGGAACATTCAACGAAGGAGCTTTCAAAACATATGAGGAAAGCTTTTTACAAAATGATCCACAAACATGGAAAAACTACTTAAACGATGTACGATCAAATTTAAGACAAGAGAAATTCTTTGAATTACTTAAGTCAGGATTTGTAGGTACAAATGCAGAGGCTAGAATGGATTATTTAATGGAAAATGAACAGCGTAGTTTTAACTATGTTCAAATTCCATACACAACTATCGCAGATAGCACAGTAGAAGTTTCAAAATCTGAGATTGAATCATACATAGCGGCTCACTCTAAAGAATTTCAAACAGAAGCACAAAGAGATCTTCAAATGGTCTTGTTTGCTGATGTAGCAAGTGATAGCGATAAGGAAGCTATAAAAAATGATTTAGCTAAACGTTTAAGAGCAGACTCGGTTTACAACAGTTCTAACGACAGTTTTACTAAAATCCCTGCATTCAACAATGCAAAGGATGTACAACAATACGTTAACCAGTATAGTGAACAAAGTTATTCTAGCGACTACCTGCTAGAAAGCCGTTTACCTACTGCTGTAAAACCAATTATATCACAAGAATTAGGTACTACTTTTGGTCCTTATGAAGATCGTGATATGATGAAGGTTTCTCTATTAGAAGACAAAAAATCTGTAATGGATAGCGTGCAAAACCGTCACATACTAGTTGCTTATCAAGGTGCGCAAAGAGCGGCTGCAAATATCACAAGATCCAAAGAAGAAGCAAAAGCTGTTGCTGACAGTATCTTTAACTTAATAGGTCAAAGCAAAGGACGTTTTGATTCAAAATTTGAATATTTTGAAGAAAATACAAATATCGCTAAAGCTGAGGATATAGGTTGGGTAACCTACTCAGGTAACGCAAGAAACTTTGCAGAAGGTTTCAGAAATTTCCTTTATGACAATGACAAAGGAACTATTGGAATAGCAGAGTCTAGTTTTGGATACCACATCATCCGTATTGACGATACAGCAGCACCTGTAGATCTTTATAAAATTGCTAGTATCTCAAAAGCTGTTAAGCCTTCTAAAGCTACTACAAAAGCAATGAGAAAAGAAGCTATTAAGTTTCAACAAGCAGCAGTATCTGGTGACTTTACTGAAACTGCTAAAGAGTTTAAAAAGACTACTACTCCAGTAACCAGTATCAAGCCTATGGATGAAACATTACCATTGATTCAGAAGAATCGTGAGGTTGTTCGTTGGGCATTCAATGAAGAAACAGAGGTTGGAGATATGGAGAAATTTGACACACCACAAGGAGTTGTAATTGTTAAAGTAACGCGTGCAAGTGAAGCAGGAAACATGTCTAGTGAAGAAGCAAGTGCTACGGTTACTCCTATACTACGTAATAAGAAGAAAGCAGAAATGATAATGGCTAAAATATCAAACAACGATATTAATGCTATTGCTAAGGCTCAAGGTCAATCAGTACGTAGTGCAGCCTCAATCAATCGTAAAAATCCTACTATCCCAGGAGCTGGTCAGGAACCAGTTGTTGTAGGTACAGCGTTTGGTCTTTCAAAAGGAACTACTTCATCACCTATAGCCGGTGAAAAAGGAGTTTATGTAATTAACCTTACTGGTATTTCAGAAGCTCCAGAATTAGAAAACTTCACATCACAGGCCAAATTATTAGCTGATACAAATGCTAATCAAGCTAGTTCAAAATTAGTTGAAGCACTTAAGAAAAAAGTAGACATAGTTGACAATAGAAAGAATTTTTATTAGACTTTTTCTCCTTATATAAAAAACGCCTCGATTTTATCGAGGCGTTTTTTTATTACTTGACACTAGTTCTTATAATACAATATCCTTCCACTTGTAAATAACGTCGTATCCTTTCTTTTTAAAATATTCTTGTTTTGCTTCATCACCGGTTGCAAGAACAAAGTCTCCACCCCAACCACCTAAGGATTTTACAACACCGGTATAATCATTAAACAATACCTTTTGAACTGGTTCTAGACCAATAAGTCTAGAGATAAGTTGTTCATGCTCATGAAGTATATTTTCAAACTCAATTAAATCCTTGCATGAAACTAACAAGTCTGGTATTTGATTTAAACGTATTCTAACATTTTCTGAAAGCAAATCTTTATCAAATCTCGCGATACTTTGTCTGCTATCCTGTTTTTGATTTAGGTAGACAAAAAATAAGTCATCTTTAAAATCAGGATCAAAATCTATTGATTTATAACTAGGCTGCTCAGGATGATATCTATATACGATGGGACCGTTTGAGGTAGCGCACGCAATATCATAACCACTTCCTCCAAAAGACTGAAATTGTAAGGTGTATGGATCAACTTGAAACCATTGAGCAATTAATGAAATCAAAGTACTGCTAGAACCCATTCCAAACTGTCTATCAAAATCCAGATGCATTGTTATTTCACAACCTTTATCCAAAATAAAGCTGCCAGCTAACTCTTGGGCATGCTTAAGTATATCTATAAGCTTTTGAGTTACTGAGTCACTTGAAGATTCACTCCAAGAATTTACCGTAGTTTGCCAGTGAAACCAAATACCACCATCGGCATTGAAACTTTTCCAAATTATAGCTTGATCTGTACGCGGTGTAATTTGAATACGTTGCCCTAAATTTAAGGGCACTGCTAGTCCACGCACTCCGTCTAACACCACATATTCCCCAGTAATGAGAAATTTACCATTTGCATAAAACTGCAAACTATGTTCAATTTGAGAAACTTTCATTAGAACAAAAGTAAGGTAAAGTATAAAGGGAATTACATTCCAGATCTAATTGCCTCCACAGGATCTAAACGTGCGGCAGAAAAGGCCGGTATAATACCTGCTATTAAACCTACAAACGCACTCACACTACATCCTATCAAAATGTTGTTCAAGCTTAGAATAAAGGTAAATTCGTCAGTCAAACTACTTGCAATCAAAGTTCCTAACCACACGAATAACAAACCAAAAGCTCCGCCTAATAAGGCTAGAATAATAGATTCAAATAAAAATTGAAACAAAATAAAAAAGCTTTTTGCTCCTAATGACTTCTGTATTCCAATTAAATTGGTGCGCTCTTTAACACTCACAAACATGATGTTTGCAATTCCAAAACCACCTACTAGCATTGAAAATCCAGATATAATAACACCTATAAAAGTAAGTGTACTAGTAACAGTGCCTATAAAGTCGGCAAATCCTTTAAGTGGATTAATAAAAAAAGTGCTTAACTCATCGGGTTTAATTCCTCGGTAGTTTCTTAGTTTTTGTTCTAGCATAGCGATAAATTCATCCTGATCTGCTCCTTTTTTAGGTTTCAAGATAAAGGCACTTGTTTTGGTCCTATCGTTATCACCATAAATTCTTCTTACAAAGTTCACAGGTAAATAAGCACTACCATCTTTAGAAGGTCCTATGCTAGCTCCTGCTCCTTCCTTTTCAAGAACGCCTATAACGGTAAATTTATTCCCATACAGTCGTACTCTTCTCCCTATAGGACTAGCTTTACCAAATAAGCTATTAGCAACTTCGGCACCAATTACTACTACTGGAGAACCGCTGTTGGATTCACTACCATTAAAAAATCGTCCTTCTGAAAGTTTAAGTTTTTCTAAGTCAAAAAAGGATTCTGTACCTGGAATGATATTTACACCAGTTGCTGTTTTATCCTCAAACTTGATGTTTTCAGGTGACATAAACATCGTGTAGGTAATGGCGTCTAGATCTGGCAGACTGCGCTCGAGCATTTGGAATTCATCATAACTTACGTCGGGCCAGTTTTCAAATTGATATGGTTCTAATTCTGTTGGACCAAAAGAAAATCTTAATACATAGATTGTAGAAATATCTAGTGCGCTTAAGCCACTTTCAATTTCTTTCTCTAGTGAATCAACGGCTGCTAGAATACCTATAATAGCAAAAATTCCAATGGTAATCCCAAGCAAAGACAAGAAAGCTCTTAACAGATTAGTACGCAAAGCATTAAGCGCAAAAATCAGACTTTCCTTAATCAAGCGTAAAAATACCATAAACGTTTTTTGACAAATTAAAAGTAATACAATTCATTTGACCTCTTACCAGCACAAATGTTACAACATTTATAAAAATAGTGAGATAATAGCGTTTTTAAAGATTCATAGTACCTATGAAAAAAGACACCACTACCCTTTTAAAATTAATTTTAATTAATGATGGCTTATATAATGCCCTGCTCTATTTAGAAGACTAAGGTCATGTAGACTATCTTTGCTTCAAACAAAATAATCTTGGAAACAGAATTCATACTTCAACAAGAGATCAAGGAAATCACCTCGTTAACTACTACATGGCAAGCACCTAGTAATATTGCACTAGTTAAATACTGGGGAAAGCATGGCATGCAATTGCCCGCAAATCCCTCTATAAGCTTTACACTTAACGCTTGCCGTACCATTACTACGGTAAACGCTGTTAAAGGCGAGCACGGTTTTAAAATTTCATATGAAGGTGTTGAAAAACCAGATTTTGCACCCAAAATAAAAGCATTCTTTGAGCGTATATCTTCTTACAGCCCGTGGATAAAGAATTACTTTTTCAATATTGATACTCGCAACACATTCCCACACAGTTCTGGAATAGCAAGTAGCGCAAGTAGTATGGCTGCATTAAGCGCCTGTATTATAGATTTTGAATCTCAACTTACTGGTTTGGATTTAGATTACGATAAAATGTCATTCCTATCTAGGTTAGGTTCTGGTAGCGCTTGTCGCAGTTTACAAGGTCAATTAGTCGTTTGGGGCGAGCACGATGATACGGTAGGTAGCTCAAACTTGTATGGTGTTGATCAAACAAAACTATTGCATCCTACGTTTCAAAATTATCACGACACTATACTATTAGTTGATAAAGGTCAAAAAACGGTAAGTTCTACAGTTGGTCATGGGCTTATGAATGATCACGCTTTCGCGAAAGCGAGATTTCAACAAGCACCGCAAAATCTTACTCTACTTAAAAAAGCTTTACAGGAAGGCGATATCGAGACCTTCATTAAGATCACTGAAAGCGAAGCGCTCACTTTACACGCAATGATGATGACTTCTCATCCTTATTTCATATTAATGAAACCTAATACTTTGCGTATTATCGAAGAAATTTGGAAATATAGAAAAGAAACGCAAATCCCTGTGTGTTTTACCCTAGATGCAGGAGCAAACGTTCATTTACTGTATCCTAACAATCACAGAACTGCTGTATATGAATGGATTAACGAGAAATTAGCTGTGTATTGTCAAAACTCTCAGTATATTTGTGATCAAATAGGTAGTGGAGCATCAAAACTGCTAGCTTAATTTTTATGAAAGGACCACTTTTTTATTCTAAGATTTTACTCTTTGGAGAGTACGGGATCATTAAAGACTCAAAAGGTCTTTCAATCCCTTATAATTTTTATAAAGGTGCACTTAAAATAAGTGATGACCTTTCTGAAAAAAATCAACAATCTAATAAGAACTTAAGCCGTTTTGCCAATCATCTAGAAGAATTGAGCAAAGGATCGGATTTTCCAAATTTTGATATCACGAGTCTCAAAAAAGATATAGAGGCTGGAATGTACTTTGATAGTAGCATCCCACAAGGATATGGTGTAGGAAGTAGCGGTGCTCTTGTCGCAGCTATTTATGATAAATATGCTTTGGAAAAAATTACCGTTCTCGAGAATCTTACAAGAGAAAAATTACTGGAACTAAAGAGTATTTTTGGTAGAATGGAAAGCTTTTTTCACGGTAAAAGCTCTGGTCTAGATCCATTAAATTCTTATTTAAGTTTACCAATACTAATTAATAGTAAAGAAGATATTGAACCTGCGGGAATTCCATCACAAAAGCAGTCGGGTAACGGTGCTGTTTTCTTAATTGATAGTGGTATTGTAGGTGAAACTGCTCCTATGGTGAACATTTTCATGGAAAACATGAAACAAGAAGGTTTTCGTAAGATGTTAAAAGACAAGTTTGTGAAATATACAGACATGTGCGTAGAAGATTTCTTAAGCGGTGATGTTAAAGGACTGTTTGGTAATGTAAAACATCTTTCTAAGGTAGTTCTAGACAACTTTAAACCCATGATACCTACCCAATTTCATGACCTTTGGAAAAAAGGACTGGATACAGGCGACTATTATTTAAAATTATGTGGCTCTGGCGGCGGTGGATATATTTTAGGCTTTACAGAAGACCTAGAAAAAGCAGAAAAATCTCTTAAAGATTATAAACTAGAAGTAGTTTATAATTTTTAATCTCAACAAGAAAATAAACAAAAGCCGCTAGTTTCCTAGCGGCTTTTTTATTAGAATAATTATTCAATACTAGACTACTTCACCTTCACTAGCAGGCTCTTGTGTAATAGGACTTTTTGTAGGATAGTAATTGCGCTTGTAATGCTGTCGTTCATCATCACCTAATTTGCGTATGGCCTGATTACCTAAATCTGTGGTAACTAGAACTTCTTCCTGGTTAGGAAAATGTGGATAACGTACCTTCCAGGCTGGGAATCGCTGGTTTTTTCTAGCGCGGTAAGCCTCGTACTCGAATTGCTCGTGATACGCGTGAATAAATTCATGAGCTAGAATACTGGCAGCGGTATTGCGACCCATATTTGATTTTATCCAAGGTTTACGCAAGTCTTTTCTAAACACACTTCCAACCTCATCATAAAAAGTAATAATATCACGAGTTCCCTCGTATTGATTTTTCTCACCATCGCGTATGATTAAATTTTTGTCATTACGGGACATAAATTCATCAAGGATATTTATGGTACGACCATCGGGAAACTCTAGTAATAAGGCTTGCTTTTCCCAAATATGATCTAAAGTAAGGAAAACGTTTTTTAAAAATTTATTGGCACCAGTTGGAATAGATCGATTATTCTGATAACGATAAGGCTCGAACAGCCATTTACCTTCTTTATTCCATAGAATTTTGATACTACTCATTAGCCGCGATATTTTCTAATTGATTCCCTGATACGCTCTATTCTATTGTCTGGATCTGGATGGGTGCTTTGAAATTCTGGAACTCGATTAGGACCAGCTGCTTGCTTTAAAATTTGCATCACACCTATCATTTCTTGAGGTTCATAACCAGCGTCAATCATCATTTTTACACCTAGATCATCACTTTGCAATTCATCGTCCCTACCATATTTCATGGTCAACATTTGTGCAACGGCAGCAGCAGTTTGTCCACCACCTTCAGTTCCTACACTTACACCTGTAATTACTCCTTGGGCTAGCCCTTGCTGGCTCATTCTAGCAGCGCTGTGCTTGGCAATCACATGACCTATTTCATGACCCATGACTCCGGCCAACTGATCTTCATTTTGCAGTTGATTAAATAAGGCTGCTGTTATAAAACACTGTCCGCCAGGAAGCGCAAATGCATTTATCGTTCTATCATCGGCTAGTAAATGAAAATCCCATTGATAATTGGATTCTTTGGCAATGCTACTTTGTACCAGATTGAAACCTACTTGATCCACTAGCGTTTGAGCACGATTATCGGGATGTAAACCACCGTGCTGCTCAATCATACTAGGAGCTGCTTGCAATCCAAGTGCTATTTCTTCTTCTACTGAAAGATCAATGTATTGAGTTTCTCCTGTAAACTCATTTGTTTCGGCACTACCACAATATTTAAGCACGGCAAATGCTACAATAGCCATACCTATAAACAATCTTATTTTACCGGATCCACCTCTCATAATTAAGTATTTAGGTTTAAAATTACTATTTTAATTTTGGATTAATTCCTTTGATATGCTCCTCGAGATACCTAGTTAAACGTCCATCACTTATTTTATTCATTCCTAATATATTGTGACTGCGTAAAAAAGGTATTAGATCAATTTCTTCAAGATATTTTTTATACCGCTTTCGCGAAAGCGGAACATAACTATAATGCCACGGTTCATAGTTGAATCCAGTTCGATTTTCATTCAAGGTATAAACTAATTCAAATCCATATTTACTGGCATGAAGCTCCATCCATTCTTTCATTTTACAAAAAGGTCCATTACCATGAAATTTATTTGGAACAAGAACATCGCCTTTATAAATAGCAGCTGCGTCTATAATATCTAAATCGGTACCCCAATGATGGCGTGATGTTCCTGGCACGGTACTGTATTCTACAATTTTATCAAAAATCGCATCGGGTAACATGCCTTGCTTTTCATACCGTTTGTATTTACGGTTCCATATAGCCTGCTGCCTTTCAAAACTGCGATAGCCAGAGACAACTTGTAGTTCAATACCATCTATAAATGCAGCAGCTTTCATCCTATCAAATGCCTGTTGCACCTCAATCTCTAACAAGTTGTTTGGGTTAGGTGACTGCCCTGTGAGCTTACCCATATCTTGAGAGCCCAGTACACAAAAAAGAAGAATAAAAAATAGGTGCCTCATGTCTTAAATACTTTTTAATTCTTTCCACATTCTATAATGAGGTCCTACCAAAGGTATGTCAAACATCTCACCCTGGACACTAAAGCCTAATTTCTCATAGAAAGGAACAGCATTAAGTCTTGCATTACACCATAAAATATCAATTTGATTTTCTTGTAGTAATTGAAATCCTTTTTTCATGATAAGCGCTCCTATTCCCATTCCTTGTGCTTTTTCTAAAACACCCATACAACGCAATTGGTACTGAGTTTTTGAATTTACTAGAAAAGCAACCGGAGCCATGATTTTCATAAAAGATGCTACACCGTAAACCTCATCACTTATTACTGCGCCTAGGTGAATGGTGCTTAAGTCATCATCACCTTCACAGTAACATGAATCTATAGGTCTACCCTGGCGCAATACTGGATGGCGCACTATATAGGTTTCTCTAGCGGTAATCTTTTTAATTTTTATGTCCATGAATGTTTTTCCATGACTAAAATAGAGAAACCTAAACAAATGTGATAATTAATACAGTGCTTTAGAAACTCTTCGTTTAAAGGATAAAAAGTTCGCTAGACATTAACCACAAATACTTATGTAAAATGTGAATTCCTATATTATTCCACAATATTTACTCTAGTACCTGAACTATGGCTTCCATATTCTGGAGCATACATTGACTCTATTCGAGTTATTCCATTAGAAAATTGACCTGCATTGTTTGCTCGAACGTTATAATCAAACACATAGGTCCCTTTATCAATTTTATCAAAAAAGAAATGAGAAGCTACATCCTTGGTACTTTGATAATATCCTAGACCTTCTTGCCATTTATACTTTGAAATAACATCTACTGGTTCAAAGCCACTGCTACGCATGTCCTTTAAGTGAATGTATTCCATATCCTCTACCGCCGTGATGATAATACGCACTGTAATAAGATCACCTATTTTAACCGGGTTTTCTTGAGTGATTTCTTGCAAACTAGTACCATCATCGTCTGTAATATTTTTAAATAACTGTTTTTTAACCTTAAGTGGACCATCACCTGAATGCGCCTTAATCTTATCTAAGTCTTCAAAATATTGCCAGTATAAGGCTCCATAACCTGTAGTACTCGATTTATTATCTACCGTAACGGTTGCATAATCTTTAGATATTTTTTCCTTGTCTATACTAGTTTTAAAATATCCCGTTCCCTCTTCAACCTGGTCTTCATTTAGCATTTCATTTATCACATCCTGGCCTGCCCAATAAATACGCGGTTCAGCGCTGATACTAGTGAAGTTATCACCTTTTAACAATAAGGCGTAACAAGCCATAGCGGTAGACTTTGTTGAATCCCATCTATTTGCTCGTCCTCTTCTAATCAAAGAGACCTTCAAAGACTCAACTGTTTCTTGATCATCTGTAATCTCAGCAAAAGCTTCAATAGCTAGTGCAACAGTGTTCACATCATTATTGTACCATCGCCACCCGTATTTTGTATTCTCCCAATACATTCCTCTTTCCTCGCTATTAATAGCTATTTGTTTTAAACCTTCTAGAATCTTTTGAGCATCATTGGTAAAACCATTGCGATGTAAAACAAGTGCTATTAATAATTGTTGGTACCTGGTATGGGTTGCAAATTCTGTTTTTGCTTTCGCGAAAGCGTAATCCTCATACTCCTTCAGAATTCCAGTTACAGGCTTCAGCCTTTTTTGAGACATCCCAAAGCTGCGCGCATATTGGTAATGCCAATAACCGTAATAGAAATTATAGTCCTCAGGACTTTTAAATTTAGTTGTATCTGTAATACGACCATAATTGGTACGATGATTCTTGAACTGCTCTTCCCATTTTTTATCAAGAGCATGAACACCTTTATCGTACATAGCTCTCATTTCTTCCTGATTTTCATGTCTAATTTGCAGTTGTTCCATTCGACCTATTCCCGAGACTATATGTCTAGAAATGTATGCATTGTCTGCGCCGCCATTAAACCATGGAAACCATCCTGAATTATTTTGAAGTTTCTTAAGTTTTTTGAAAGTACGTTTCTGCTCTCTAGCTGTTCGATCCAGATCAAACAAAGTTGCTAGTCTTTTAAGCTGTTCTTTTTCATCCTGAGTATCTAGCACCCATGGAGTATGGGTAAGTAAAATGGATTTGAGTTGATCATTCTTTTCCAACTTTGATAAAGGAACGTCTAGTGCTGCCCATTTGTCAAAAACCTTTTTCACTTCTGGATGACTGTTTAAAATATGTGCCGATGTAGCATTGGCAAAATATCTAGAGAAAGTCTGTTCAGCACACTCGTGTTCATATTCCTTAAGATAAGGTAAGGCTTTAATAGCGTACCATGCAGGGTTTGAAGTGTATTCTAATGTAAGTTTATGATGTTCTAAAGTGCTGGAATTATTCTCTTTAAGATTGTTAAGGGTGAAACTTTTATTAACACCTGATCTTACCCACATAGACTGAGTCTCTGTAACCAAGTCGCGATTAGTAAGAACAGGTAATACATTTTCTTCTCCATCTGAGAACTTGCCTGTACTTGCAGTAATTCTATAAGTGACTGGCGGCGCTCCTACTGGGACCACAAAAGTCCATGCTATTGATGTATTGCCACCGGCATCTACCTGAAAATTCTGAGTAGCGCTAGTATTATTAAATTTATCGTCAATACTTGAACCATCAATTGCACTTAATAATTGTAATCGAGCTATACCGTTATAATCCTCCTCAGAAAGGTTTGCTATTTTAGTAGATAATTTAATGGTATCTTTTTCTCTTAAGAATCGCGGTGCGTTGGGAACAATGCTCAAATCTTTTTGAGTACGCACTGTTTTAGTGAGTTGTGCAAACTGACCTTGTTTGTTATGGGCTAGTAATCGAAATTTCCATTCGGTAAGCATCTCTGGACTCGTAAAACTTACTTTAAGATTGCCCTGTTTATCTGTTTTTAAGTGTGGCAGGAAAAAGGCAGTTTCTTTTAGGTTTTTTCTAGCCTTGACTTTGTTTAATTCTATTTCCTGATTAACAATGTCGGCAGTTGAAACACCTTGTTTGGTTGATATCACAATTACTCCATTTGCTCCACGATTACCATAAATGGATGTTGCTGCCGCATCTTTAAGAGTAGATATTTCCTCAATGTCATCTATATTCAGTTTACGAAAAGCTTCTTTAGTTACAGGAACTCCATCAATTATATAAAGAACGTTTTCTGTACCAAAGGTAGATCTACCTCTTATTTTAACGATTCCTCTGTCGAGATCAAGATTCTTTTTATCTTGTATAACTAACCCAGGCACTTGACCTTGCAAGGTTTGAATGACATCTGAATTTGGAAGCATCTCAATAGAATCAGAAGAGACTACAGATACTGAAGAAGTTAATTTCGACCTTTTAGTTGTTCTATAGCCTACAACTACAACCTCATCCAAAGAAGAGTCTAAAGATGCATTGATTACCGTATTCTCTCCTACCATTATTTCTTTACTCTCATAACCTACATAGGAAACCACCAAAACATCCTCCTTTTGAGCAACAATTTCATAACGACCATCAAAATCCGTAGTGGTAGCCATATTCGTTCCCTTTACATTCACTGTTGCGCCTATTATAGGACCATCATAATCGCTCACGACACCTACTACAAAACCTTGTTTTGGTTTTAACTCCTTATGTTTACGACTTATATTGTTAAGATAACTATTGTTTACAATTCCTGGATTATTAAAATTGAGTCCAAAAAACCGAAGTCTATCATACTCCAAAGTGGGCACTGTATTATCATAAGTACTATTAAAGAAGATACTATCAGAATCATCATTTAACGGTTCTATGTTTTCAAAATAACCTACATGTATACCGTAATTATAATTGTTGAAGTAAGGCAAACCCCAATAGCTAGGCTTAAACTGATCTAGACCCAAATCATACATACTCGCTAGTACCTCTGCCACCATAGGCTGGTCTTTTTGATTTTTAATTTTAAATGACCATATCTCTTCTTCGCCTGGAGCTAATTTATCCCTAAATGTACTTGTCTCAATTTTATAATTGACTGGTGTAATTTTCTGTAGACTTAATGTCTTGGAAATGGAATGTAATTGATTTTCTATGTAGGTGATAAATTGAAAATTCAAATTATCTCCCTTTACATCTTTAAATGTATATGAAACACTATTTGTTCCCTTATTAAAGTAAAGTACTTCATCTTTTAAAATACTTTTTTTATCCCATATGAGCACACGTGTATAAATACCATTCATACTAGTTTTTGCAGTAACACTAGTTAGGTCGTTATTTTGCGAGACATCAACCTCAAGAATTGTTGGAAACAATGGTTGACTTTTGTCGGCATGAATGTTAACCTCTTGTCTGTTAGAAACATCTTCCTCAATAGATTTTACGAAGAAGTAATAAGCTCCATTTTGCCATTCTTCAGTAATTGGAACTTTTACTGAGGTAATACTATCTATCACCACTTCTTTTTTATAAAGGATTGGCATGTCCTTCCAATCATTTGAAGGACGGCTTTCATATCGATTAGAACTTGATACGAATTCCCGATTGTCCGCTGCTCTGTATGGAAAAGCATTTATATGATCTTCGCGACTGTATTCGTAGAATTTAGGAAAGGCTTCTGTATTTTCAGATTTCTCGTTTACGATGTATGATCTATGAGAATAGTAGTTAGATTCTGTTCTTTTTTGAAATATTGGTCGATTCTCATTTTCCTTTTTTCGGATTTCTAATACCACCTTTGTAGATGCAAATTGACCATTAGAATTCCTTGCGACTATAGTTATTGTATCATTATCTATGGTTAAATCGTTATCAGAAATGGATAAAGAAAAGGGTTCTGTACTTACTTTAACCTGAGTATTTGCCTCTCTAGTTTCACCATTTAAATCGGTGACAGCAGCATTTACTTCATAGGTATATGATACCTTTTCCCCTTTCTTATAATTTTCATCTGGTAAAGCTTTAAAAACAATCTCGTAACTACCATCCTTTTTTGTTTTAACAGTTCCCGTTTGAAAACTCTCTTCTTTGTTTTTATGCCTGTAAAACCAATGGTATTGCGCTTTTCGTTTTACTGTATATTTAACCTGTGCATTAGTAATCGGGCTTCCTAATAAAGCCATAGCTTTCCCCACAACTTTTATACTATCATTGATTTTATACAATTCTTTTATTGGTTCAAAACTAGTTTTAAACTTAGGTAGTTTATATTCTTCTACTTGAAAACTATATTGATTATTAATCCATCTGTCAACATTTCTAATTCTATCATTAATTTTATTTAAACTCAATGTGAACCTACCAGTTAAAACGTCTTGAGGTAACTTAAAAGATCCACTTACACTTCCATAATCATTAGTGGTCAACGTATCCTCATGAATCACTTGATAGTTAGCATCCTTTACCTCGAGTTTCACAGTAAAGTTATCGAGCGTTTTTGATTGCTTTTTATAGTTTTCCAAAACAATACCTTTAAAAAACACTTCTTGATTAGGTCGATAAATACCACGGTCCAAATAGAGAAATGATTTAGCTATACGCTCATGTTTATATTTAGTTTTTACTTCACGATATCCGTATAAATCAGTTTCTAGAGTATCCTTACCATTAATAATTAATAGATCAAAATCATTGGCGTCTTCATTCTTTTTTAAAGGTAATTTCACTCTACCATTTTGATCTACTTTAAAATTGCCTATAGGATTGTATGTATAATTATTAAATCTTTTTACACGAGCACTGCTTAAAGGAGCTCCTGTTTTTCGATTGTATAAACTCAATTCAATATAGGTTGGAGTCTTTCGCTCTATTGCAGCGATATTGCTTACATTGAATGAAAGAAATTTGATTTTTGAAACGTCATTTTCACAAACTTCAAGAACTGCATTATAATGACCAGCATTCAATCCTGGTACAACAAATTGATAATCATGAGAGTAAGTATCTTCCACATCGTGTAAAGGAAAATGTTCTGCATGTATTAATTCATTATTGGCTAGTGTTTTATTAAAAGTATCCCTAGCCAAACTATCGTTTTTATACAAATAGTAACTTTTACCAGGAATCACATATAAAGTAGCATTATCAATATTACGATATGTAAAATTTCCTAAGATAGAATCATTCGGTGTTACGTAATTATCGATATCAACCCTTGCAGTAGTTTCAAAAATGCTCGATAAAATTTCTTGAGCCAGCAGACTACCGTAGGAATCTTTATAATCATCAATAGCAAGTTGAGCCAGTTGTATGCTTTTATTTCGGTAGGTTTTAAAGTCTGGCAAAGAATAATCCAAGCTCAATTGATAACACTCTCTTGCAAGCAGATTCAAAACCAAGCTCGCTTCTTTATTTCCCTTATTTGCACGATAGAGCTTTTCTAATGCATCCATATATAGTAAGGTAAAATCATCATTACTTAAACTACGTTCATATTTCATTCTTTCTATGACCGTGTAAAGGTACGCCTGATCGTTGCCCAGTCGACTATGTAACTTTTCCAATAAGTTATACATTTTTAAAACTGGATAAACTTTTAGCAAAGTAGCATTTGCACTGATTTCTTGCGTCGGCAAGAACATCTCCTTTTCTGTAGGTTTTATAGGCGAATAAAATGATTTTTTGATTGGATCATTAAAAAAAAGAAATGCTTCTCTAAACAAAACGTCCAGTAAGGTAGGTTGTAAAAATCGACCGTTTACACGTTGAAAGAATAATGCATCATATTCAACGGTTTTTATCTTGGCCAGTTCTAATGGCTCTTCTAAAGAACTAGTGAATAAAGCATTAATTTCATCTGCAAATTGAATCTTAGTCCATTGTTTAAAGTCATCAATAGCTCCATTTTGTTTATTTCTTCGATCGATAAGATACCTATTGGTATTATAATAATTATATAGCAATTGAGCTTTGTAGGATTGATATATGTTACGCTCGGGAAACTGTTTGATAGTTATTAAGCTATCCAACATTTTGAGGACTTTACGTTGCGCGTCTTCTTGATTAATCAGTGTGTATTTCGATTTAAATACCGTGACCTTAATCATCTCGTCATTAAGATGTTCTTTCTGAGCTTTTTCATAAATACCGTTAAGTATCTTATGGGCTTCATTGATTTTATTTGAAAGCTCTAATTTTTCAATTTCTTCCCATTGATTTTGAAATGGAGATTGAGCAACGATAATTTGACCTAATAGGATAAGGACGAATAAAATGGCTGGCGTGCTTTTCATATCAATTTTTTATTAAAGATATGAGATAGGTACGCTTTCGCGAAAGCGAAATGAGTAAAACCCTATTTTTAATGAGTGAAATCCGATTATTGGACTGCTTTTTGATACTTTTGATGTTATGCAACGAGTATTATTATTAATTTTTTCTTAGTAGCTTATACTATTCAGGCACAAACTGATTTACTAGATGCCGAAGCCTTGTATAAGAACAAAAATTACCAAGAAGCGTTAGTAAAGTACCAGAACATCTATGATAAGGACAGCACTCAACTTATCGCTATCGAGCGTTTGGGCGACATCGCTGGGCATCAAAAGAAATATAAGAAAGCTATGTCTTATTTTGAGATACTGGTTGAGCGTGATCCTAAAAATGCTAACTACCATTTTAAATATGGTGGAGCGATGGCTTTTTACATCAAAGGAATTTCAAAATTTAAAGCGATTAAGTATTTGGACGATGTAAAGTTTCATTTGCATCAAGCTGCTATTTTAGATAAAAAGCATATTGAGTCTAGGCACGCTTTATCTCAAATGTACTGTGAACTACCAGGTATAGTAGGTGGTAGTATTAAAAAAGCAAAGTTTTATGCTGATGAATTACTCAAAATATCACCGGTTGATGGTCATTTAGCATTTGGTTTTATTTACACTTATGAGGAAGATTACTCAAAGGCAGAAGAATCTTACAAGAAGGCCATTGAGGTTGGAGGCTCTCCTACTACATACTTGCTGCTAGGGCAATTGTATGAGAAACAAGAATTACCATTGAAAGCATTAAAAATATACAAGACTGGTCTAGACAAAACAAAATCGGCACAACTACAAACCGCCCTAAGTCAATTGAACCAAAAGCTCAACTAATTTATGAAAGTACACTTTATAGCAATAGGCGGTAGCGCCATGCACAACCTAGCACTAGCATTACATCATAAGGGTTATCAAGTTACAGGTAGCGACGATGTGATATTTGAACCTAGTAAATCCAGATTAGAAAAATATGGACTTTTACCAAAGGAATATGGTTGGAACTCACAAGCAATTACCACCGAACTAGATGCAGTAATTGTTGGCATGCATGCTAAAGAAGACAATCCTGAATTAAAAAGAGCTCAAGAATTAGGTCTTACCATTTATAGCTATCCAGAATATCTATATGAACAATCAAAAAATAAAACACGAGTTGTAATTGCAGGTTCTCATGGTAAAACGACGATAACCTCAATGGTTCTTCATGTGATGCATTATCACGACAAAGAAGTAGATTACATGGTAGGAGCTCAATTAGAAGGATTTGATACTATGGTGCACCTTACGGATGATAATGAATTTATGATTCTTGAAGGTGATGAGTATCTATCAAGTCCTATCGATCGACGTCCTAAATTTCACTTATACCAACCTAACATTGCTTTATTGTCAGGTATTGCTTGGGATCACATTAATGTTTTTCCTACTTATGAAAATTATGTGAGTCAATTTGAGATGTTTCTTGATTTAATGAAAGATGGAAGTATACTTGTTTATAATGAAGAGGATGACGAGGTAAAGAGAATTAGTGAGGCTGCAAAAAAACCTACACGCAAGCACTCGTACCACCTTCCAGAACATCAAATAATAGACGGTATTACCTATCTAGAAACACCTGAAGGTGATATGCCTATAGAGATATTTGGTAAGCATAACTTAAATAACCTTGCTGGGGCAAAATGGGTTTGTCAACATATGGGTATCGATGAAGATGACTTTTATGAAGCAATAGCAAGTTTTAAAGGAGCTTCTAAACGTTTAGAAAAAATCGCAGAATCTAATGGTAAAGTAATTTTTAAAGATTTTGCTCACTCTCCAAGTAAAGTTAAAGCCACCACTGAAGCCGTACACGTCCAGTATATCGAGCGCAAGCTCATTGCTTGTCTTGAACTACACACCTACTCCAGCTTAAATCCAGAATTCCTGAAAGAATACGCAGGAGCTCTTGATGCTGCTGATGAGGCAGTAGTATTCTTCAGTCCAGAGGCTGTTGCCATAAAGCAATTAGCACCTATTACAAAGGAGCAAATTTTCGAGGCTTTTGACCGAGATGATTTAATCATCATGACCGAGCCTATTACCTTCAGCACATGGCTTCTTGAAAAAAATCTAGATCAGTCCGTTTTACTTCTAATGAGTAGTGGAAATTACGGCGGATTAGACCTAGAAAAAGTAAAACAAATGGTTACCTAATAAAATACTATTTAATAATGAGTTTATGTGTTTTAAAGAAACCATTTTTTGAGATAGATAACAGGTAAAACCCAGGTGACAAGTCAGCTACATCAATAGCAATATCTTTGTTATTGAGGATTCTAGGCGATTTTTTAATTACTTTTCCATGAATATCATAAATATTGATATTTGCTTCCTCTAGATTGAAATCTTCTGATCGCAAGTAAACGATAGTTTGAGCTGGATTTGGATATAGTTCAAAATCAACTATACTGGTGTCAGTATTTGATAGTGGAACCGCCGTACAAAAAGTTAGCTTCCAACTGTTCAACACTCCTAAGTCTTGAGGTCCTAAATCTTGAACTTTCAGAGTCCAATTACCATTAATATTTAATCCAGTAACAGAAGACAAAGGTTCAACAGGACGTACTAGACCACGATAGGCAGGTGAAGTTAGGTTACAAATCAAATCTGAACCACCGTCATCAAACGTAACGTCAATATTTTCTGAATCACATGAGTCTGTTGTATTTAATTGAATTTCGTTGCCAGCAGGTGTAATTAGAGTAAAAACCAAATCGCCTGCGTATTCGTGATTTGAATTAATTGATACTGTAAGCTTATCAATAATCGGATTGGCAGGATCATTAATATTGATAGAGTTTTCTATACCTACGTTATCATTATCAGGAATGCTTATTGGTGTTGTTATAGAATCATCATAATCCGTGCAATCAAATGTTGTAAATTGAAAAACTGTCCAAGTACCTTCGCCACATTGATTTATAGGCTTAACGCGTACGTAATAACTATTTGATGGCACAAGCTGATTCGAAATTTCTACGTACGAGTTATTTAAAGACGTTGATTGAATAAATGGTCGAGAAAAACTATTACTTGGGGAAATCTCAACGTCATATGATTGTGCATTTATATTTTCATCCCAGATTATTCTAACTGGTATAGGTGTAGACTGTGGATTTCCAGAAACAGTCAATCCTGTTATCGGATTAAAATTAGAACTCAGAACTCTAAGTGTAATTTCTGTTTCAACTGTTTGAAAACCATCATCAGCAATGATGTCCAAATTGTAAAATCCAGTCACAACATTATTTAAATTTGTAATTGTAAGCGTACCTGAACCCGAAGAACTGAAGGAATTGGATGAAAAAACCGCATTAGCTCCTTGTGGTAGATTATTAACTGAAAGATTCACATTTCCACTAAAATTTTGATCGGTTAAGAATTCTAAATTTATAACAGGTGAATCATTATTACATACTTCAATTAAACGATTTTGAGCCCTTACGGCAAAATCATTTTGTTCTCCTGTTACTATTAACGTGTATTGCTGCGGATTAACAAGTGTACCTTTGTGAGTAATACTAATGGTATATGTCCCTGAAGGATTATCAACGTCAATTCTTTCGAAATTGTCTACTAAATTATCACCAACACCATTAGAATTTACTCCTGTTAATTTCCATGGGAAAAAATTATTACCAGATTGAGAGATCCGAATATCTAAATCATTCATTAATGCAGGTGTATTATCATTAATCCCACCGGAATTTATAGTGCCCGCAGGATCAGTCCACGATAAAGACGCTTTCAAAGTAGATAGACTATTCGACTTAACTGTAAAGGTGTGAGTTTCTCCATTATTGATAGTTCTTTCTACAATTCTAGAGGACAACTTATCATTTAAAATAGTATTTGCAGCATCCATGGTGTTCATATAACCCCAACCAGTCACAGCGTCTGGACCAGGTAATCCTATATCTTCAGCTGTATGAAGCACTAATCCTTTAGCTGTTGCAGAACGCATAAAGACACCATTCAACTCTGAATACAATTGTTGAAGAAGCAAAATCGATCCAGCAACATTCGGTGCAGACATGGAAGTTCCAGAGATACTATTATAATCATTATCACTTCCATCAAAAGATGAATATAAACCAGTACCATTTCCCGTTATATCAGGTTTAACTCTTAAATCATCTGTAGGCCCTTCACTACTACCAGAATTAATAACTCCACTTATGAATGAACCATCATTGCCAATATTTGCATCTTGTGCATTTGCCACAATCAAAGGGTTTTTGGAAGTTGAATTTCCGGATAACTTATCAAATTGAGGATTATTAAATAATGGTGTTGAATTAGAAGAGTCATCATTACCGTCATTACCTGCTGAAATCACAGGCAGATAATAAGGAGCATTAAAACATATCTCGTCTATTATTTGTGAATTTTGGATATATTTTCCAAATATTTCATCATCCAAAGAAGCTGCTCTAAAACCATAACTATGATTTGAAATCAAAGCACCATTTGCTGCAGCTCCTATCATCTCGCTGTAATCAGAACTCCAGTCGTAGGAAATAACTTCTGCTTGAGGAGCCATTCCTTTTGCTAAAGGGTCAACTCCTCTCGCTACCGTAGTTCCAGATACATGAGTCGCGTGAAAACTATTACCATTTAATTGTGTTGCATTATCACCAATACTAGCTCTACTTGGACCAAATTCTCGGTGTGATATTCTTACTGGCCCGCCATCCCACACGTGCATAGTCATACCTTGACCTTCTATATCTAAATTTAAAAGACCTCCATTGTGTAGCGTATTAGTTCTTGTACTCCTAGCTGCATCAACGTTATGCACAGTGTAATAAAGTAAGCTCCCATTATCACTAACACCCATTAATTCATCAAAAGAACCGTCTTCATTGGTGATTATCACAGGCATGTTTAATTGACGTGCAATAGCAAATGCTTTATCTCTATTTTCAACTTGATACGAATCCACTTCATTTTTTAATGAATGTAACTTACTAACGTTAGTATTTGAAATAATGAATTCTAATTGCGAATCATTCTGAGCGGTAGCGCTAATTGCAAAAAATGTGATTAATAATAATTTATATAATTTCATTATACCTGAGCTTTAATAACCTTGCGAATATAATTAATACTATTTTATGTTGTAATCACACCAATTTCTCAAATATTTTTATCGTATTAGATTTAAACTTATTATACTTTTGCAACTTGTTTAAATAACCCCAACACAACATGAGTAATATCACTGCAAAAAGCGCATTAATTTCCGTATTCAGCAAGGAAGGACTAGAACCTATTGTTCAAAAAATGAATGAATTAGGCATCACTATTTATTCAACCGGTGGTACTGAAAAATTTATTACAGACCTAGGAATTCCTGTAGTTCCTGTTGAAGATGTTACCTCATACCCATCTATTTTAGGCGGTCGTGTAAAAACTTTACACCCTAAAGTTTTTGGAGGGATTTTAAATCGCCGTGACAATGAAAACGACGTTGCTCAAATTAAAGAATTTGACATACCACAAATTGACATTGTAGTGGTAGATTTATATCCTTTTGAAAAAACGGTAGCAAGTGGCGCAAGTGAACAAGATATTATAGAAAAAATTGATATAGGCGGAATTTCTTTAATTAGAGCAGGTGCCAAAAATTATAAAGACACTTTATGCGTAGGAACCGTTCAGGATTATACAGCTCTGTTAGAGGTATTAGAAGAAGGTAATGGGGTTACTACCTTAGAACAACGCAAGCGTTTTGCAACGAATTGCTTCAATGTCTCTTCACACTACGACAGTGCTATTTACAATTATTTTTCTGGCCACTCTATAGATAAAGCTCTTAAGATAAGTGAACCTACTGTCATGCCTTTGAGATATGGAGAAAACCCGCATCAAAGAGGTTGGTTCTATGGCAACTTTAACGAGATGTTTACTAAACACCACGGTAAAGAGCTATCCTACAACAACTTACTAGACGTTGATGCCGCTGTGAATCTTATGAGTGAATTTGAGCATGATGCTCCTACATTTGCAATTTTTAAGCACAACAATGCTTGTGGAGTTGCACAACGCGACACTATCCATCAAGCTTATGTTGATGCACTTGCTGGTGATCCTGTGAGCGCATTTGGTGGTATTTTAATCGCAAATGCGAATATTGACAAAGCAACAGCCGAAGAAATACACCAGCTTTTTTGTGAGGTAGTTATAGCTCCTTCTTTTGATGAGGACGCTATGGAGATACTTAAAGGCAAGAAAAATAGAATATTACTAGAGCTTGTAGATGGTGCGCTTTCGCGAAAGCGTGATCACAACACACTTGAGGTACGAGCTTCTTTAAACGGTTATCTAGTACAGGATCCAAATATTAAGACAGATCAAAAAGCAGATCTAAAAACTGCAACTACAATAAGCCCAAGCGAAGAGCAAATTGAAGATTTATTATTTGCTTCAAAGATTTGTAAACACACAAAATCAAACACAATTGTTCTTGCAAAAGGAAAGCAGTTATGTGCAAGTGGTACTGGTCAAACATCACGAGTAGACGCTCTTAATCAAGCTATTCACAAAGCCGGTAGCTTTAATTTTGATCTTGAAGGTGCTGTTATGGCTAGTGATGCATTTTTCCCATTTCCTGATTGTGTAGAAATCGCAGGTAATGCTGGAATTAAAGCTGTTATACAGCCAGGTGGATCCATAAAAGACCAACTTTCAATCGATTATTGCAATGAAAATAATATTGCAATGGTATTTACAGGTACTAGACACTTTAAACACTAATTATTTGATTAGATTTGTAGGTGACGCTTATTAACTTATTCCTCTGAGGTTTATATGGGATTTTTTGACTTTCTCTCTGAAGATATTGCCATTGATTTAGGTACGGCAAATACTTTAATTGTACACAATGGTAAAGTTGTTGTGGACAGTCCATCTATTGTTGCTAGAAATAGAACTACGGGTAAAATAATTGCCGTAGGTAAGGAAGCAGCCATGATGCAAGGTAAAACTCATGAAAATATCAAAACCATTAGGCCGCTTAAAGATGGTGTAATTGCAGACTTTGATGCCTCTGAAAAGATGATTTCGATGTTTATCAAAGAAATTCCTGCACTTAAGAAACGACTTTTTACCCCATCGTTACGAATGGTGATTTGTATTCCATCTGGGATAACCGAAGTTGAGATGCGTGCGGTTAAAGACAGTGCCGAGCGTGTAAATGGTAAGGAAGTTTACCTTATTCACGAACCAATGGCAGCAGCTATAGGTATAGGTGTTGATATCATGCAACCTAAAGGAAACATGATCGTTGATATAGGTGGAGGAACAACTGAAATTGCGGTTATTGCTCTAGGAGGAATTGTTTGTGATCGATCGGTAAAAATCGCAGGTGATGTTTTCACCAACGATATCGTTTACTACATGCGCACACAGCATAATCTTTATGTAGGTGAACGCACTGCAGAAAAGATAAAAATTCAAATAGGTGCAGCTACCGAGGATTTAGAAGTTCCACCAGAGGAAATGAGTGTACAAGGTCGTGACTTAATTAAGGGTAGACCAAAAGAAGTTAAGATCTCTTATCGTGAAATTGCCAAAGCGCTTGATAAGTCAATCCTACGTGTTGAAGATGCTGTGATGGAAACTTTATCTCAAACTCCTCCAGAACTAGCAGCCGATATCTATAATACTGGTATTTATCTTGCTGGTGGTGGATCGATGCTTAGAGGACTGGATAAACGCCTATCTCAAAAAACCGATCTTCCTGTATACATTGCAGAAGATCCTCTAAGAGCAGTGGTACGCGGTACAGGACTTACATTAAAAAATCTAGATAAATATAAAACCGTTCTAGCAGGATAGACATATTATAACCTATGCAGCAAATTATTAACTTTCTGATCAAGTACAGAAATTTATTGCTGTTCCTGTTTTTACTTGTTATATCAATCAGTTTAACTGTACAGTCACACGACTATACTAGGTATCAATTTATTCATTCTAGCGGCAACTTTACTGGCGGAGCTTTAAGTTCAAAACAGTCTGTTGCAGACTATTTTAATCTGAAACAAGTAAATCAAGAACTTGCAAATGAAAATGCAAAACTTAGAATGTTACTTGAAGGCCTGAAAGCAGATACTTTAAGAATCGATACAACTACAGTTATTGCACAATCTACTTATAAAGTAATACCTGCAAAAGTTATTAAAAATAGTTTTCTCAAAAAGGATAATTATTTAACTCTAGACATAGGTGAGAAAAATGGAATTGAACCAGATATGGGTGTCATTACAGACAAAGGTATCATCGGTATAATTGATAGGTCCAATTCCAATTATTCTAGAGTAATATCTGTTTTGAGCTCTGATCTTTCAATTAATGCACAAATCAAGGGAAGTAATGTTATTGGGTCTTTAAAATGGGATGGACAGGATCCCTATTACCTAAGCTTAGAAGATGTTCCCAGACTTGCACAAGTTAAAAAAGGCGATACCATTATCACAGGTAAGCAATCCACTTTATTCCCACCTAATATAGAAATAGGCACTATTAAAAAAGCTGAGCTTATCGATAATGGAGCCAAGTATAAAATCGATGTACAACTTTTTAATGACCTAACTGATTTAGGTTATGTATATGTGGTTAAAAACAAAATTTTACCTCAATTAAAGGAAATTGACACACTCGGACTAAATGACTAAAAAAAGTATATATACCGCTTTTTCAATACTGCTTATATTGTTCTTACAAGTTTTTGTATTGGATCATGTGTACTTCTTAGGGTTTATTAATCCTATTATCTATGTCATCATCCTGTTACTATACCCTGTAGAACATAATAGAGCACTTTATTTAATTGCTGCTTTTCTTCTGGGATTATTAATAGACACTTTTCAAGATACCGGTGGTGCACACGCCACATCCTGCCTGGTTTTAGCTTTTTTGAGGCCGTTTCTTTTACGTATTATATATGGAGAAAGTTATAAAATGAAAAATTTAAAAATAATTCAATCTAATTTTGATCGATTATTACTACTACTGATTCTTGGAATACTGATACATCATTTTATATTTTTCAATCTTATATATTTTAACATGAGTCATATACTCATGGCCGTTAAAGATACGTTTGCTATAGGTGGCTTAAGCCTACTTATATCCTTGCTAGTAATATATTTAGTAAAACCTAAGGTTGTAAGATGAAAAAACTACTTCTTTTATTTCTAGTAACCGTAATTGGAATAGTGTTTATCGCTAGGCTTTTTTATTTACAAATCTCTACTGACAGTTATAAGCAAAAAGCAGTTGAAAATGCTCAAAAGGTAATTTATGATTACCCAGAGCGTGGTTTTATTTATGATCGCGATGGAGAATTAATGGTAGGTAATCAAGTAGCTTATGATATCATGGTAACACCTAGAGAAGTCAAAGAGTTTGACACTTTAGCCCTATGTAAATTACTTAAGATTGACACCACTAGACTTCTCAACCAATTAAACAAGGCCAAAAGCTGGTCTACTCGTAAGCCCAGTGTTATCATACCACAACTTACTCAAGAGGAATATGCTCCAGTTCAAGAACAACTAAGAAAGTATAAGGGATTTTTCGTAAGACGTAGATCGTTAAGAAAATACCTTGTAGATCATAGCGCAAGTGTTTTAGGTTATATAAGAGAGGTAAACACTTCAAAGATTAAAAAAGACCCATATTATGACCTAGGAGACCTTGCAGGTAAAAGTGGGATCGAACTTCAATATGAGGATACATTGCGAGGAATTAAAGGTAAAAAAATATACCGCCGTGATGTCTACGGTCGAGAGTTAGAATCGTATGAAAATGGGAAATATGATATAGAAACAGTAGCAGGTAGTGATCTTACTGTAACTCTAGACAATGATCTTCAAGCTTATGGTGAACTTTTAATGAAGAATAAGCGAGGTGGAATTGTCGCTATACAACCAAAGACAGGTGAAATTCTTAGCTTAATAACTGCCCCTAATTACGACCCAAGTATTCTGATGGGTAGAGATAGATCAAAAAATATAAATGCGATCTTACGAGACACCATAAGACTTCCTGATTTTAATCGTGCTCTACAGGCACAATATGCACCTGGATCACCTTTCAAAGTCTTAAACGCACTTGTAGGTCTAGAAGAAGGAGTAATTAGACCTAACGAAAAGTTAAGGTGTAATCACGGGTATGATTACGGTGGCCGTAAACCTTTAGGTTGCCATTATCATCGCAGTCCACTGGGCATGGAGTTAGGAATAGCAGAAAGTTGTAACTCCTATTTTGCTCAAGTATATAGAAGAATCATAGAAAAAGAAAGTTCTCCAACTGCCGGAATGAATAATTGGAACAAGCATATTTCTAGTTTTGGTTTGGGAGATTATTTAGGTTATGACCTACCAGTAGGTCGCGCCGGTAGAATTCCAGACGGCGAGTTCTATAACAACAACTATAAGTTTAAGTGGTATGCTCCTACCACAATATCAAATGCAATTGGACAAGGAGAAGTTGAAGCTACTCCTATTCAGCTTGCAAATATGACAGCTGCAATTGCTAATAGAGGATACTTTTACACACCACATATCATTAAAAAAATTAATGGAAACCCTATCACAGAGGAAAACTACACAACTAAAAGATATACCACTATAAGTCCCGAACATTTTGAACCCGTAATTGAAGGAATGAGCGAGGTGTATAAAAGTGGAACTGCAAAATACTCACAAATTCCAGGTATAGAAATTTGTGGAAAAACTGGAACGGTTGAGAACAAAATGCGTATTGATGGTAAAACGAAACAACTTACAGATCATTCTGTTTTTATTGCATTTGCTCCAAAAGACGACCCACAAATAGCGATTGCAGTTTTTGTAGAGAATGGATATTGGGGTTCAAGATATGCTGCTAAAATTGCCAGTTTGATGATTGAGAAACACATCAAAGGCGAAATTACCAGGACAGATTTAGAACAATATTTACTTACTCATAGTCTGGAATATGAGTATGCAAAACCCTACAGTGGTGAAGAATTTCTTATTAATGAAGCGGTAGATAGAGGTTTAATTACAGAGGAGAATAAACACATATATGCTCCAGACAATGGCTTACTTAAATAATGAGAATAGGAGACAAACCTAAATACGATTTTTACACTATTTTCATTTTTCTAGGTTTAATTACTATAGGATGGCTAGCGATTTACTCTAGTGTTAATGTTGAAACATATTCCAGTATCTGGGATATGAATGTTGAGTACGGTAAACAATTCATTTGGATTGCCCTAGCCCTACTTCTTATCGTTATTATTTTAGCTATAGAGCCTAAATTTTATGAACGCTTTGCAGGTGTTATTTATGTCGTATCCATGCTTTCCTTGTTAGGTCTTTTCGTATTTGGAAAAGAAATAAGCGGCGCCAGATCCTGGTATTCCTTTGGAAGTGTTGGTTTACAACCTAGTGAATTTGCAAAATTTGCTACGGCACTAGCAGTAGCCAAGTATTTAAGCCAGCTCAATGTAACTCTAAAAAACAAAAAGCATTTATTAATTGTAGGAGGAATTATCCTATTGCCACCACTGCTCATAATCCCGCAACCTGATCCTGGAAGTGCATTAGTATATTCCGCGTTTTTCTTTACTTTATATCGTGAGGGATTGTCTTTATGGTTTCTCACATTGGGCTTACTAGCGGTAGGACTTTTTGTAGGTGCACTTGCAATAGGACCTATAGTAATTTCGATAAGTGTACTAGTTGTTGTTGTAGTTATGTACTTGCTTTCGCGAAAGCGTAAACATAAAAAACGACTCGCTCCACCACGTAAATGGTTGTATATAATTACTGCATTTCTAGCAATTGGTTATACGTTTTCCACACAGTTTGTATTTGAAAACGTACTAAGCGATAGACATCGTAATCGTATTGATATTATTCTAGGACGTGTGGAAGACAATAAAGGAATAGGTTATAACTTAAACCAAAGTCTTATTACCATAGGACATGGTGGATGGACAGGAACCGGTTTACTTAAAGGATCGCAAACACAAGGTGGTTACGTCCCAGAGCAGCATACAGATTTTGTATTTACCGCTATAGCCGAGGAATTAGGGTTTGTAGGTGCAAGTGCCGTAGTGTTATTATTCATGGCTCTTATTTACAGATTAGTCATCATGGCCGAAAGACAGCGTAATCAATTTGCACGAGTTTACGGTTATGGTGTCGCTGGTATTTTTACTATTCATTTTTTTGTAAATATAGGCATGGTGCTAGGGCTATTACCTACTGTAGGAATACCACTACCCTTTGTAAGCTATGGAGGAAGTGGTCTATGGGGCTTTACCGTATTACTCTTTGTATTTGTAAAACTAGATGCACACAGGATGAGCTACGACCATTAACTCTAATTGAATAAGTATTAACACAGTTGTGATAATTTGTCTGTAAATTCGAACTGTGAATCTGGAACAATCATATCAATCTAGGAACAAACAAAGTTTGCGTACGTTATTGGTTAAATCGTTAAGCCTTTTCAGTACGGTGAGGTTGTACAACGTGGGGCTAATAGCGGTGGCACAATTACTGGCTAGTGTTTTTATCATCGCTCCAGAATTGCCAGTAAAAAGTCTTTTGCTAGACTATAAATTGTGGCTCCTTATTTTAGCTAGTGCTAGTGCCATTGCCAGTGGCTACATTATAAATAACTTTTACGACCGTGAAAAGGATTTAATCAATAGACCTCAAAAAACCTTATTAGAAAATCAGGTAAGTCGATCAACGTTATGGTCTGTGTATTTTACCCTTAATGCCATTGCCTTTTTGTTAGGCTCGATCGTCTCGTGGCGTGCTGGAACATTTTTTGCATTCTACATTTTTGCCATGTGGTTGTACTCACATAAACTCAAAAGAATTTTATTTCTAGGTAATTTGATGGCGGCATTGCTATCCATAAGTCCTTTTTTGTTCTATTCATGTATTATCGTAATTTCTTACCAGTGATTCTTATTCATGGGTCCTTTTTGTTTTTGATTTTGGGAATGCGTGAACTTATTAAGGACCTAGAAAATTTACGTGGTGATCTAGCTCAAAACTATCACACTATTCCTGTTGTTTTAGGAATTAAAGCGAGTAAAACCTTTTATACCTTTCTTACATTCATAGCAATTATCCCAGCATCCATTCTTATAACCACCTACAATGTAGGTGACATGAAGTATTATTTTGCGATGGTTGCTGGAGCTCTACTGGTATGTTTACCCTTATTATGGTCTTCAAAAAGAAAACGGGAATATTTATTAATCCATTTTATTCTCAAAGTTATAATTGGCGTAGGCGTATTTTCCATATTATTAATTGACCTACCAGCCATAATAAATAGATTAAAGGACTTCATATAATGAATAATTCTAAAATAAAAGTAGGACTAGCGCAAATAAGCCCTGTATGGCTTGATAAAAAAGCTACGTTAAAAAAAATATTGAATACGCTGGAGCAAGCAAAAAATCAGCAAGTAGAACTAGTAGCTTTTGGAGAAGGCTTATTACCAGGATATCCATTTTGGCTAGCACTTACCGATGGGGCTGCTTGGAATAAAAAGATTGTCAAAGAACTGCATAGACACTACAGTTTAAACGCAATTTGTATAGAAAAAGGAGAGCTAGATGAGGTATGCGCTTTCGCGAAAGCGAATAAAATGGCAATTTATTTAGGAATAATTGAAAGACCGGAAGATCGTGGCGGCCATAGTTTATATGCAAGCTTTGTTTACATCAATCAAGAAGGTTTAATACAAAGCGTGCACCGTAAATTGCAACCTACCTATGACGAGAGGTTGACATGGGCACCAGGTGATGGTAATGGATTAGTAACTCACCCATTGAAAGATTTTACCGTAAGTGGTTTAAACTGTTGGGAAAACTGGATGCCACTTCCTAGAGCTGCGATGTACGCGCAAGGCACTAATTTGCACGTAGCTTGCTGGCCTGGTAGTGACCACAATACTAAAGACATTACCAGATTCATCGCAAGAGAAGGACGCACCTTTGTTTTAAGTGTTGCGAGTACAATGTTTAAATCTGATTTTCCAGAAAACACTCCTCATCTAGATGAAATTCTAACAAATGCTCCTGAAGTACTAACCAACGGTGGTAGTTGTATCGCAGGACCAGATGGGGAATGGATTATTGAACCACAAGTTGGGAATGAAGAGTTAATAACGGCTACTCTAGACCTTCACCGTGTTTATGAAGAACGTCAAAATTTTGATGCAGTTGGACATTACTCTAGACCAGACGTCACTCAATTACATGTGAACAGAGATAGGCAGTCGACCATAAAATTTAAATAAATTCATCTCTCTCAAGCACAGGTCTTTCAAAATATTATCTTTGCAAAAAAATAGCATAGATGAATAAGGGAAAAGGAGGACGTAAGGGACCAGCTAATAGTAATTCTAAAAGCAAATCTACACGCAACACTCGCGGTGGTAAAAATCAAATTATAGGCACATCTAGAACAGGAAAACCTGTTACTAAGAAACAATACATAAAACGCAAGAAAAACGAAAGTTCTTCAACTAGCGACGATACAAAAGGTATTCGTTTAAACAAATACATAGCCAATTCTGGAATTTGTAGTCGTAGAGAAGCCGATGTGTTTATTGCAGCTGGTAGTGTTTTTGTTAATGACAAACCTGTTACAGAAATGGGTTATCGAGTGCAGCCAGACGATCAAGTGAAATTTGATGGCCAATCTATCACTCCTAGAAGGAATGAGTATTACCTACTAAATAAACCAAAAGGATTTATTACGGCTAACAAAGGAGACAAGGCTTCTAAAACAGTTGATGATTTAATGCGCAATGCAAGTGGATACCACCTACATCATGTAGGTAAACTTAATAGAACTGGATTAGGACTAATGATATTTACTACAGATATTAAAATGGCCAATAAACTTAATAATCCTAACCTAAAACTAAAGAGATTATATCAAGTCACGTTAGAACGCAGTTTGAAACATGCTGACCTTCTAAAAATTCGTGAAGGACTTATTATCGATGGACAAGAAATTCATGTTAATGATATCAATTACATTGAAAACGGTCGCAGTAATGAAATTGGTATAGAACTTTCCATAAATAAGGAAAGTATCGTAAAAGAGATCTTTGAGAGTTTAGATTACTCAGTATCCTCTATGGATGTTGTTATGATTCACGGTTTAACCAAAAAAGACCTACCTAGAGGCCACTATAGAAAGCTTACTCAACAAGAAGTGATTAATTTACAGATGTTGTCGTAACCTCAACAAGTTTTTCGAGAGTCAGCGCATCGAGCTGTCCGTCAGGAAATAAGCTATGTGCTGACTCGAATTTACTTACAGCTTGTGTAGTCATAGTGCTATAAACACCGTCAACTACAATACTATCTTTCAGTGCCTTGTTGAGAAGTTTTTGAACCTCATAGACAAGTACTCCTCGACTACCAGTTTTCAATTCATTTTTGGGAAAAGCAACTAGCATATCCTTATATAACGGCAATACTTTTGATGGTTGAGGTTGCTGTGTAATTCCTAGTTCCTTCTGTTGGATTTGATCGTTGGTCCATCCCTCAGATTTTAAATGAGCACTATTTTCAAGTTTATTTTCCAGATATTTTACTAAAGCTCGTTTTGATGCATATTTTTTAATCGCGCGTTGCGTTTCTATATCGTCATCTGATGGGTTAATTACATCCACATCATTCACACTCCATTCATATTGAACATAAGAGTTTAAATCTTCAATAGCTTCATAATAGGAAAATAAAACGCTATCATCATGATAAGTAATATCAATCTTTTCACTTGCCTCATAATTTGCATTATCAGGATGCAATCGGCGCCAATCTTTATAGAAATCATAGGCTAGAAAACCGACTACTATAATCAAAAGAACAATAATGATTTTTTTCATTTGATGGATGGTTTAACGGTATAAAGATACATTTTTATTCACATTTGTTGTGTTTTCCCGATTTCGGTAGAAATAAAATAACTCGTAAATGAAATAACCTATTACAACCACATATTCAAAAGCAATCAACCCCAAATTCTCTTGATAATTGGAATTTGAATAGGCATAATAGCTTAGAAATATGAAAGCAGACCAGACGACCATGAACCTATATTTGGTAAAAACACTAAATAATAAGGGTATTACTAGATACCAAGGATGTACGGTGGTTGAAAAGAGCAAATGCAAACAAAAGGCGAACATTACACTTGTGAATAAACCAACTGGTGTGCGGTTATCTCTAAAGTATGTAATAAGTAACACACTTATTAGAGTACAAAAAGGTAGAATCTTCCCTATCGTTCCTATTGTATTGTAACCTACAAGACCATAACCTACTTCACGAACTAGATAATAAACAGAGGCATTAAATTCAAATTTACCAAACCACAAACCTACACTGTTACTGTATTTATCAAAAAGCTCAATGGACAAGAATGGTAAAAATCCTATTCCTACTACAATTAAAATGAATAAATAATAAGGGATTATTTTACTGAACTTAATTCGATTAAGTAATATAGGTAATATCAACAAAGGCATGAGTTTTAATAATATTCCATATCCCATGAATAAGGCGCTCCACCATTTTTTTAGTTTTAATAATAAGTAAAACGCTAGTAGCATAAAAAAGCCCATCACACCTTCCCAGTGTAAATTACCTGTCAACTCCACGAGGACAAAAGGGTTTAAGAAATACAACAGACTATAGTAATCAGGTTTACCCAGTTGTTTTAATAATTTAACCATGATTACAAGTGTTCCTACATCGGCTAGAATAATGAACAATCTCATAAAAATAACCGTAGCCGTTATACTTTTACCGCCTAACGCAGCCGCAACTGCAAAGAAAAACTGATTAAGCGGCGGATAGTTGGTATAATGACTAGCGCTTAAATCTCCCATGTAAGCTCTTAATACCTGGGCATTGGGGATAAAGGACGATGCCTCTCCTATGATCTCATCTGGAATATATAAATAGGGATTATATCCATTAAGCAACATATGACCATCCCATATAAATCTAAAAAAATCTTGAGAGAGATTGGGAGTCACTTCCCAAATCATTAATCTTAATAGAACTCCTACGGTTCCTATCAGGATAGTAGTTCTATGCTTTTGAAAGAGCGTTTTATCTTGATCAACTAGTTGAGAGTAAGATCTATTAAACTCCTTAAACAACCACCAAAAACAGGCTAAACCAATAAATAGTAATATATATGTAACTGTTAGTTGATAGAATTGCTTTCGCGAAAGCGTAAAGAAAAAAGCGTATAGTACGCAACATATAATGGTAGTAAGACCTAGACCGTTTTTAATACGGCGTTTCATTATTGTTTATCTGTTAAACTGCGAATAAAAACGAATCCAAACCCAATCATTAACATCAAATGGAAAGGAAGTAATCCAAAGTCTCCACCTTGATCACCTACATAAAAAGCTGCAACAATTCCAAACGCAAAATAGAGAATCAATAAAAACTCAATAATTAGATTTTTACTTAAGTTTTTTCGTAGATATTTATTGGATTTCCAATTTTTTCCTACGGCTGCTAGATTAAACTTTGGAGTGCGCACAAATTCGCTGCGTTTACCTATATGACCTTCAATAACAGCTATAGAATTATGTAATGAGAATCCCATAGCAATCGAGAAAAAGGTGAAAAACATTCCAATGTACGAAATGAAGTTTTTAAAACCACCACCATAGGTGTTTTTATACATGAACCAATAACATATAAAAAAGATAATTGAGCTGAGTACAAAAAAGCTCATTGCATAAAAGTAAGGCGCTAGGTGAGCGTAAGTATTTTTAATAAATAACATGGGAACGCTTAAAACACCTACTATAAGTACATTTAAAAACATAGTACTATTCAATAGATGTAATATACCATGGACTTTAGACTTAAAAGATAGTGACTTGTTGGTCACCACTCGTTTTGCCATTTTCCTAAAGTTTTCGGCACCGCCTTTATTCCATCTGAATTGCTGTGATCGAGCAGCACTTAAGACAATAGGTAACTCTGCTGGTGTAGTTACATCCTCTAAATATTTAAATTTCCATCCTTTGAGCTGCGCTCGATAACTTAGATCTAGATCTTCGGTTAGGGTATCTCCTTCCCAATTTCCTGCCTCGATAATGGTTTGTTTACGCCATATTCCTGCGGTACCATTAAAATTGATAAAATGTCCTTTACTATTCCTTCCAACCTGCTCTAGAGTAAAATGAGCATCGAGAGCAAATGCTTGAACTTGAGTTAAAATGGAAAAATCTCTATTCAAATGACCCCAACGAGTTTGAACTACTCCTATTTCAGGATTTTTAAAATAGATAACGGTTTTTTTAAGCCAATCAGACTCTGGCAAGAAGTCTGCGTCGAAAATCGCTATGAATTCACCTTTTGCGATTTCTAAACCTTCTTTGAGAGCTCCTGCTTTAAATCCAACACGATTTGTTCTAGTGATGTGTTTAATATCTAATCCAGTTGCAGCTAGTTTATCAACATGTGCTGCAGTGGTTTTAACTGTCTCATCCGTAGAATCATCTAATACTTGAATCTCTAACTTATGTCTAGGATAATCCATTAAAGCAATATTATCTAGCAATCGCTCCATAACGTAAGCTTCGTTAAAAACTGGTAACTGTATGGTTACAAATGGAACCTCGGCAGTGTTTGTCATATCAAAAACGGGATCGTTATCTGTTTGATTTTTACGGGCTTTTAAGTAGTTAACCAGTAGATTGAGTTGCGCAAAAGCATAAAGCATAATTAATATTAATGCTATAGAATAAATCACAATACATATCCACTCAAAAATCATTTCCTAATACCGTATTTAAAAATCCACGTTAAAATTTTAACGCCTGCAAAGATAGCACCTTTAACAGTACCTGACACCTTTGACACTCCTATTCTATTGCGGTACTTCATAGGAATCTCACAATAGGTATATTTATTCTTTAGAGCCTTAAGCTGTAATTCTACAGTCCAACCGTAAGTTTTATCCTGCATATTCAAGGCTAATAGCTTATCATATTTAATAGCTCTAAACGGGCCAAGGTCTGTAAATTTACTTGCAAACATCCATTTCATAAGGGTAGTTGCCAGCCAATTTCCAAATATTTGAGGTAGTGTCATACTTCCCTTTTCACGTAAATGTGAAACCCTAGCTCCAATTACTACATCAATATCGTCGTTTATTATAGGATTCACTAGCTCAATTAATTGTTCTGGATAATCACTATAGTCACCATCTAAAAAAACTATAATATCTGTGCGCTCATTTAATTGCGCGATGTAGTCCATTGCTTTTAAACATGCATTTCCGTAGCCAGGATTTGGCTCCTCAACCACAGTAGCACCAGCATTTCTAGCAACTAGGACGGTATCATCGCTTGAGTTGTTACTACAAACGACAACTTCTGTCACAATTTTTGGAATATCTTTTATCACATGACCTATCGAATCTTGTTCATTGTAGGCAGGAATAATTACTCGTATGATAGGGAAACGTTGCAGGGCTTATTATTTAACCGCGCAAGTTAATCAATAACCCAATAATATACTGTGATAACTTAGTACCATATTTTATTTATGGTACTTAGTTATCAATCCATAAAAATGATTGAATTCTCCGGTTTCTTCTTAGTAAAAGTTGAAAGTTTATAAGTAAAACTAAACATGAAGTATTGTTGTAATACTAAAGTATTAGTATCCTGAACATAATCACTAGCTACAGTTCTTCTTGTACCTATTACTTGATTGAGAATATCATAGGCTTTAACTTTAAAATTAGCCTTATCATTTGCAAACGAGTAACCTAAGCTACCTATTAGAATCAAGGAATCATCATCAAACCCAGCTTCTATATTCCCAAACTTATTATACTCACCTCTTAGCCCAAAAGTGACCTTTTTAGGCCAGTATGTAGTTAGGTCAATTGATACTTGTTGATTAGTAAAATCTTGCTCTTGAAATGGCGCGTTATCAAATTTAGTTTTATTAAAACTAGGATCATAGGACAATTTTACGTCCAATAAATCATCAATATCATAACTCACATATACTCTAGGGTTAATTCTTGTACTTTTTGTAGTAAATAGGATATTCTGTGTAAAACCTTTGTTCTCATCATAACCTACATCAAGACCTGATCCTACTTTAATTTTTGAATTGTCTTTTTTCCAACTTTTGCTGTAACTCACATAAACATATGAATTAAACACACCATCAACATTGGTATAAGTTGTCGTCCTAATCAGATCTTCATCTGTTATGGTACTTGCTACAACTCTATCGTTTACAAAGTTTAAAGATCCACCGGCATATAATCCAGATTGCTCTTTCCAGTTATAATCGCTATAGTAGAAATTCACACGATTATTTTTTATGGCATTCAAATCCGGATTACCTATTATAATGTTTTGAGGGTTTGTTCTATCTTCAGCAGGCTGTAATTGATTTGCTGCTGGTAGACTAATATCATTCCTAAAGCTTAAACTTAGATAACCATTTTCTCCAAAACTTTTAGTAATCCTGGCGTTCAAATAAGGATTAGTAAATTCTTTTTCAAAGTCAAATGATCTTAGACCATCATTATTATTTAAACTTTGTCGTATCAAACCCGTAGAAAGATTCAATCTGTATTTGCCCAACTTATATCTTCCTCCTAATACGGCCCGTTGTTCCAAGGTATTAATTTCCTGATCAGTACTTTGTGCTTGATTAAATAAATTAGTACCCGAATCTCTATCAAATACGCTTCGTATATTTTCCTGATTTTGATTCCTATAGGTATACTCAGTAAAAAAGCTTAAAGAGTCATGAACCTTATAATTAATCTTGGGTGCTATTCTATATGACCTGATGTTATTTTCCTGATCAATTAGTTGATTTTGGATTTCAGTGCTAGGTGAAGTTCCAAAAGTGTTCCGTGTACTATTAAAATCATTTAGATTGTCAGAATTATTCAAGGACAAATTACCACTAGCTGAAAAACTCCATTTTTTGCCTAAAGTTCCTCTAAAAACATAAAAGTTCCCGCTGAAATTTGTTGACTCAGAATCATTGGAGCTTAAAGTTTCCACGTCATTAATTATACTTCCATCGGGATTTGACGCAATCGAATTACTACTAGAATTACTTTGATTTTGACTCGAATTAAATTCAGGTGTAAAAGTTATAGTCGTTAGAGTATCTGGCCTAACTTTTAACTCTGCTCGCATTCTGTGATTAAAACCGTCTGATCTAGAATCATTTGAGGAATTATTGATAAAACTACGATCAGGTAAAAAGGTTTCTCTTCTCGATTGGGTGGCGCTTATAGTTTCACTGCCTCCGTAAAAATAATTTGCACTTAATTCTACCTTCTTACCCCAATCATTAGAAATATTGATTCCGCCACTTTGACTCGTAGTAATACCATCACCACTACCACCGAAGTTGAATCCATTAACACCAAAGGAACCGTTTGAACTTCTGGATATTGAGAATGCCTGACTTCCCATTGCATCAAACACTTCATCAAAGCTAAAACCAGGTGAATTTATATTGTTACCAGCTCCTAGTACACTAATACGAAGATCCTTGTTAAAATAATTAGCAATACCACTCAAGGAGTATCGTTCATCAGTTCCAGCGCCAGCAGTGAATCTAGAGAAAAAACCTTTGTTCTTATCTTCAGCAATGACAACGTTAATTTCTGCCTCATTGTTATCACTTTTCTCTTTGAGAATTTTTTGTTCTTCTGTCTTAGATTCAGTTACTTGAATTTTATCAATAATCTCCTTAGGTAAATTCTTAAGTGCAATTTTGGGATCACTCCCAAAAAACTCCTTTCCGTTTACTAATAATTTATTGACCTTTTTACCATTTACCTTTATGGTGCCATCTTTATCTATTTCTACACCTGGTAATTTTTCTAGTAAATCCTCTAGTGTAGCGTTTTCTTTTGATTTGAATGATCCAGCATTAAACTCTAAGGTATCTTGTTTAATTCGAATAGGCGCAGCTTTGGCTTTTACAAGCACACCTTCTAATTCTTCTACTTGATTGCTTAAAGAGATTTGTCCTAAGTCTATTTCCCGATTATCCTTTATAAAGAGCTCTTTTCTGAATTCTTTATACCCTTGATACGAGGCGTAAAATACTAGACTATCGATACTTGTGTTACCACTTATAGTAAATGCACCATTTTCATCAGTTATCGAGTAGGCAATTAAGGTAGCGTCTTTTTTAGCTTCAGCAAATACGGTTGCACTTTGTAAACCTGTATTTGACAAGGAGTCCAATACAACTCCTTTAATTTCTATTTTTTGGGCAAATAGAACTGCACTGGTCATCAATACCAGCGTAAATAGCAAATTTTTCATGATTGGTTAGTTTCATAGCAAATGTAATTTACAAACGAAAACTAATACAATCTATTGCCCTTTTATTTTTTCCTCATGTAAACGCTTACTGGAACTCCTGTAAAATCAAAATGTTCTCTCAACTGATTTTCCAGATATCTTTTGTAAGGCTCTCTTACATATTGTGGTAAATTACAAAAGAAGGCAAATTGGGGTTGTGGAGTTGGTAATTGGGTTACAAACTTGATTTTAACATATTTCCCTTTGGTTGAAGGCGGTGGTCTGTTCTCAATGATAGGCAACATAACCTCATTAAGTTTGCTTGTTTTTATTTTCTTTGACCTGTTTTTATAGACCTCTACAGCAGTTTCAATCGCTTTGTAAATTCTCTGTTTGTTTAAAACCGACATAAAAACAATAGGAACATCAGTAAAAGGTTCCATCTCACGGCGAATTTGAGCTTCAAAATCTCGCATCGTGTTAGTTTCCTTTTCTACAAGATCCCATTTATTCACAAGAATAACTATCCCTTTTCTATTACGTTCTGCAAGCCAAAAAATATTTTGAACCTGACCGTCAAAGCCTCTTGTTGCATCTAAAACGAGTAAACAAACATCACAATGCTCTATAGCCCTTACACTACGCATAACGCTATAAAACTCAAGATCTTCCTTAACCTTCTTTTTACGTCGTATTCCAGCAGTATCTACCAGATTAAACTCAAAACCAAATCTATTGTATTTTGTATCGATAGAATCACGAGTTGTTCCTGCGATATCAGTCACTATATACCGATCTTCACCTATTAGAGCGTTAATGAAGGATGATTTACCTGCATTTGGTCTACCTACAACGGCAAAACGAGGTAATTCTTCCTCTTCAATTTCTTCCTTTTCTGGCAACTTTTCAACTATAGCATCTAGTAATTCACCTGTACCACTACCATTTATACTAGAGATATTGAAATAATCACCTAGACCTAAATTGTAAAATTCATACGCATCTTGAATGCGCTGTACGTTGTCTACTTTATTTACTACAAGAAATATAGGTTTTGTAACTTTTCTAAGAATTTTTGCAACATCCTCATCCATACTGGTAATTCCATCTTCGGCATCTACCATGAAAATGACCGCATCAGCCTCATCAATTGCAAGCTCTACCTGCTTATCAATTTCCGCTTCAAAAACATCGTCGCTACCTATTACATATCCACCTGTATCAATTACAGAAAACTCACGGCCATTCCAGTCGGTTTTACCATAATGCCTGTCGCGAGTCACACCACTTACGGCATCGGTAATGGCTTCTCTACGCTGTATTAATCTATTAAAAAAGGTAGATTTTCCTACATTCGGTCTTCCTACAATCGCAACTATACTCATCTCTTGTTTTTAGCATTTGCAAAGGTACTCATTTTAATAGAGTAACCTATTAGTATGAAAAGGTATACCTACTTAAATGTAGTATGATTTTTTAAAAAAAGGATAATTTGAATTACGCTTTCGCGAAAGCGTAAAAAGCTTCATGCTTATTTTTTACGATCAATCACATAATCTACCATCATGCGTAAAGACTGTTTATACTCAGAATCTGGATAAGTGTTTAAAATCTCCAGAGCTGCATTCTTGTATTGATACATGGCTTTTATGGCATAATCCAGACCGCCATGATCTTTGACAAATTGAATCACTTCTCTTACTCTTTTTTTATCACGGTTGTGGCGTTTAACCGAATTGATAAGCCATTTGCGCTTGTCTGCACTACAAGTATTTAATGTGTGAATAAGTGGCAAGGTCATCTTTTGTTCCTTAATATCGATTCCCGTAGGTTTCCCTATACGCTCGTTCCCATAATCAAAAAGGTCGTCCTTGATTTGAAAAGCAGTTCCTATAAGTTCACCAAACTTGAGCATTTTCTCAACATGGTCGCTTGATGGGGCTACGGCACATGCTCCTAGACTACAACATGCAGCTATTAAGGTAGCGGTTTTCTTTTTAATTATATCGTAATAAACCTCTTCGGTAATATCAAGACGTCTTGCTTTTTCTATCTGTAAGAGCTCGCCCTCACTCATTTCTCTCACAGCTACACTGATTATTTTAAGCAAATCAAAATCCTCGTTATCAATACTCAATAACAATCCTTTGCTCAATAAATAATCACCTACTAGAACTGCAATTTTATTTTTCCACAGAGCATTTACCGAAAAGAAACCACGTCTTTTCAGGCTATCATCCACCACATCATCATGAACTAGCGTTGCGGTATGAATAAGTTCGATTACCGCGGCACCTCTATAAGTACGTTCGTTTACTTGTCCACCACCTATCATCTTGGCCACCAGAAAAACAAACATGGGTCTCATTTGTTTTCCTTTACGGTTTACAATAAAATGAGTAATCCTATTGAGCAAAGGAATACGAGATGCCATAGAAAGCCTGAACTTTTGCTCAAAAAGTTCCATTTCATGACCTATGGGTTGTTTAATTTGCTCAACAATCTTCATGTGATGCAAATATAAGATTGTTAGTTATGAAACTATCAATTAATTGCTCTTCAAAAAAATAAAGGTGCTGTTTGAAAACAAACAACACCTTTAGAGATTGTAACTAACTTTTATAGTAAGTTATTCTTTAACTATCTTTCTTGTAATACTAGAATTTTCACCAATCACTTTCAACAAATAAACTCCTTTTGAAAGAGACCTTATATCTAATTGTATTTCATTTGAGAAGTTTTCTTTAGTCAATACCTCTCTACCATTCATATCATATAAAGCTACTGAATTTATATCGTTTGTAGATGAACTAATATTCAATAAATCTTGAGCTGGATTTGGAAATACCACTAGCTCAGTACCCAAAGTGTTCGTATCATTACTAAGAATACTGTTTGGTCTTGCAGTAACAGTGTAATCATCAATAACAATCGTTGAGGCTGAAGAATTTCCATCACCAGAAAATCCAAACACCTGATTAAATACAGGTAACTGTCCTGGTATCATAAAATTAGCACTATCAAAACTTGCTACAGTTCCACCATTCAAATCAGTCGCCCAGATGTATTCACCAGTCACCGAATTATAGGAAAAAGTTAATGTAACCCATGTATTTGCAGGTGCAGTTAAAGCAGTTGGATTTCCCATGGTATCATTAGGACCCAGTTGAAAAAAGAAAAAACCTCTTGTTCCAGCATTATTTAACCTTCCTAATCCTGTTATCTCTCTTGTATTAAAATCGTAATCCATTGCTACTATAGAGTTTCCAGTACTCATATCAGATGGATCATCTCCAGTTACAACAAAACGATTTGTTGAAACACTAGATGTATTAGGTCCTGTAAAAAACGAAACACTAACGTCCATCACATCATTACCAGCAGTTCTAGAAGCCCAAGTAGTAGTTTGAAATCCATTTTTTAGTAATTGTCTAAATCCTCCAGTCCCATTTGGGTTTACAAGTTGAAGACCTTGTGTACCGTTATTCCCATTTGCAACAATTTGAACATTGGAATTAGCAGCGTTATTTGAAGTTTCAGGCGGCGTAGCCGTTGTGTCACCATTGGACAAACTTCTAAAATAACCTCCGGTACCAGCACCTGCAGCAAAAGTTAAATCCGCTGCCGAATGAGTATTTCCTAAGGCAAGGCCGTCATAATTTTCAACATCTAGACTTTGTGCGTAAATAAACGTTGAGCCAATTAACGCACCAATTAAAAGTAATCTTTTTTTCATAGTTCTTTGGTTTTTTTTGTAAATCGGTCTAAAAATAGCATTATTTATTGAAATATCTATCAACAAAATCAAGTTGGATTAGGTAATTTTCTATGAAAATTTAATTTTTAGGGTTTATTGGCCAATTGTCCACAGGCAGCATCAATATCCTTACCACGACTACGACGTACGTTAACAACTATACCATTAGCTTCAAGTGTCCTTTCGTACAAATTTAAGGCTTGTTGTGAGGCTTGCTCAAATCTTGGATCATCAATACTATTATATTCTATAATATTCACTTTGCACGGTATTATTTTGCAATAATCAACCAACGCATCAACATCCTCTTTTTGATCATTTATTCCTTTCCACACAACATATTCATAAGTAACCTTGGTTCCTGTTTTATTGTACCAATATTTTAAAGAGTCTGCAATATCTTCAAGAGGAAACTGTTCGTTAAAAGGCATTATTTGAGTCCTTTTTTCATCGATAGCACTGTGCAAGGAGAGTGCTAGATTGAATTTTGGCTGATCATCAGCTAGCTTTTTAATCATCTTTGGGACACCACTGGTGGATAAAGTAATCCGTTTAGGCGACATGCCTAAACCTTCGTCTCCAGTTATTTTTTCAATCGCCTTAAGAACATTATTATAATTCATCAACGGCTCTCCCATACCCATAAACACGATATTGGATAAAGGCCTATTATTATAAATTCTACTTTGTTTATCTATAGCCACTACCTGATCATAAATTTCGTCAGGATTAAGGTTACGCATTCTTTTTAATCTTGCGGTAGCGCAAAATTCACAATTAAGACTACAACCAACCTGAGAAGAAACACAAGCAGTTGTTCTTGTAGGTGTAGGTATCATTACAGATTCCACCACAAGACCATCATGTAATTTAACCGCATTTTTTATGGTCCCGTCATTACTGCGCTGCATGTGGTCAACCTTAATGTGATTGATGGTAAAATGCTCATCCATAAAGACTCTAGTAGACTTAGATAGATTTGTCATTTCATCAAACGTGTGAGCCCCTTTTTTCCATAACCATTCGTATACTTGGTTACCTCTAAAAGCTTTTTCACCATTCTCCTCAAAGAAGTTTCTTAACTCCTCTTTGGTATAAGATCTTATATCTCTCTTTTTTATCATAACAAAAACGTCTTGCAAAGGTACAATTTGCAAGACGTTTATATTGATTAATTACGTTTGATAGGTTACTTCTTTATAAGCTTTCGCGTAAGCGTAGTATCATTTACTTCAACACTTAAAAAATACATACCATTAGAAAGATTCGATAAATCCAACGTAGAGCTATTATCATCTAGAGGACCTGTTTTTATTAATTTACCAGAAAGGTTATATAACGAATATCTAGATTTCTGAGAAAATTCTATCGTGAACAGTCCAGAAGAAGGATTTGGGTATATTTTCAGGGCTTCTTCTAAAGAATCATCTACACTACTGGTATCGGTAATATTAAATTTAGTTGTTTCACTAGCGCCAAATTGGCCACCTGTTGTTATAACAACACCTGTATCTGTAGTCAGATTATAACTTCCCGCACCAAATGAACAACAAATTCCATCGCTTGCAGAATCATTTATGGTAAATGTATAACATTCACCTTGCACAATAGGAATAGTACGGCTATAAGTTGTAGCGTTTGCTGGAAGCGATCCTCTTGCTCCACTTGCAACTATAGCACCAGAACTATCCAAACATTCCCACGAAGTTTCATTTGCATAATTATCGGTTGTTATATTAAAGGTCACCATATTATTAGCTACGTAACTAGAAGTTGTATTAGAAGCAAAATTCCTTGAAACCGAATTATTAGATTGATCTTGATCAGCAGTACCGTTTGGATTTAATAGCTGTACGCTTAATCTATCATTTGAATTGGTCAAATTAAAAGAAGGCAAACTTACAGAAGAAGAAGATCCTGAAGGAATATTACCTGTCCAATTAATCGTATTAGCATTTCCATTAAAATTGTAGGCTATATCTAAAGACGTTATTGTCTGGGAACCAATATTACTTATAACTACTTCAGGCGTTACTGTATCTCCACAAACCTCAATAGGAGCATTATCTAAACCAACAGAAACATCAACTTGTAAACTAACCAAAGGAGGATATTGATCTAGCGTAATAACACCTGTACCATTAGGATCTAACCAATCTCTTAAACGTGTAGATGCTGTTGTACCCTGATCCCACGCAACGCCAAATCTTCCATATATATCAAACCCACCATTATCATTTGTTCCTACACACGCGGCAGATCCACCTGAAAGAACACCAATAACTCTACCATCTTGATCAAATAATGGTGACCCTGAAGAACCTGGCTCGGTTACACCTAAATCCCAATCTGCAATTCTCCACATTTGAGCATTACCATTACCATTGAATGAAGTTGAAGTTCTCGTTGCTCCTTGATCGTCTCGACATGCTTTTTGTATATCACCACTAGGATGATGAACACCAAAATTTAATTGAGGAGTTGCTGTTGTAGATCGGTTCCAACCGTTCCAAACTACATCTGGCGGATTGGTAGAATTAAAGAAACCAGCATCTGTAATTCTAACTAAAGTAGTATCACTACCAGAGTTATTCATAAGTAATGTCGCACCTACAGCAGTCTGATCAAAGCCTCCGTTACCACTATTTGCAGTAGTTCCACAAGATGGATTATCACTACGCCAATTAAACCTGTAAGACCAACTTGATACCTGATTACCACAGTGATTTGCCGTTAAAAATAATGGCTCTCCATTTTGAGCTGTATTGTTGACTAGCGAACCTGTACAAACTCCAGAATTCCCAACTACCATCATAGCTACACTTTTCTTAACATCTTCCTTTTTCTGATTAACGTTAAAAGGATCAGCACCTGGTGGTGTTATATCACAATCTACATCTTGATTACAGGATCCCGAGTCATTTAAAGCTTTTGCGTCTGGTGATTCTCCTATTGTTCTATAACCGTGAACTACGTTTGCGATTTCCAAAATAGATTGACCTACAACGTCTGATGGTTCATACAACTCAACCCAAACATCATCACTTTTAACTGGCCAAATCCCAATTGCGTCATTAGGATTATTTTGTAAATAAGTAAGTTCCTTTGTCCTATCAGATTGGTCATAGGCAGCAACAAATAACCTGGCACCTTTCGCTAACTTGTACCAATCAAAAAATAAATTTATCGTTTTTGCACCTGGTGACTGAATTCTAACGCGCCATACCCGATCACCATTTGGTAGATTAATATACTCACCATGAGTACCTGGGTCTATATTAGTGGCAAAATCATATCCAAATCTCCAAGGTGTACTTTTATCTAAATCATTTTTGGCATCTTCTTTAGCTAGTTTTTTAAAAGGAACACCAGTAAAAGATTCGATATTAGCCTGATAACTTCCTTCATAACTCCAAGAAAAAGGTTTTGACGAATCTTGTGCGTGACTAAACAAACTGAATATAAACACAGTTATTAATGAAAGGGGAAAATTTTTCATACTATTATTTAAAGAGGTCTTAAAAATATAATAATCAAGCTAATTATTCCGTGATAAAACAAAAAACCAGCCTATAAGGCTGGTTTTTAAGTAAATTCTTATAATTTTTATCGATTAATCAATGATTAACATTGCATCACCGTAGGTACTAAATCTGTAACCTTCTTTTAATGCGATATCATAAGCTTCCTTTAAAAAGTCATAACCAGCAAAAGCAGCTGCCTGCATCATTAAAGTAGATTTAGGAGGATGAAAGTTGGTTATCATAGCTGTTGCAATACTAAAATCATACGGTGGGAAAATAAATTTACTTGTCCAACCGTCGTATGTATTAAGGTGACCATCACTACTCACAGAACTTTCTAGTGTGCGCATCGTTGTTGTCCCAACAGCAACTACATTACGTTTATTATCGATAGCTTCATTTACAGCATCACAGGTAGCTTGTGAAATAAACGCCTGCTCGCTATCCATTTTATGCTTTGAAAGATCCTCGACCTCAACAGGAGCAAACGTACCTAATCCAATATGCATGGTAACATTTGCTACGTCAATACCTTTAATCTCCATGCGCTTTAACAAATGCTTAGAAAAGTGAAGACCAGCTACAGGTGCTGCGACAGCACCTTCATTTTGTGCAAAGATCGTTTGGTAACGTTCTTCATCATTTTCCTCTACATCACGTTCCAGTTCTCTAGGTAATGGTGTTTCTCCTAGATCTTTTAATTTCTTCCTAAATTCTTCATAGGTACCATCAAACAAAAATCTCAATGTTCTACCACGACTAGTAGTATTATCAATTACCTCAGCTACTAGACTATCATCCTCAGTAAAGTATAATTTATTACCTATTCTAATTTTACGAGCAGGATCTACTAGCACGTCCCAAAGTTTGGTAGTAGGATTAAGTTCACGCAACAAGAAAACCTCTATACGAGCACCTGTTTTCTCCTTGTTACCGTATAATCTTGCAGGAAACACCTTTGTATCGTTCATTACAAAGACATCCTTTTCATCAAAATAATCGATTACATCCTTAAAAAGTTTATGTTCTATCTTTCCAGATTTTCTGTGCAAGACCATGAGTTTAGACTCATCTCTATTTTCTTCAGGGTATTGTGCAATACGATCCTGTGGTAGATTATAACCGAAATTCGATAACTTCATTTAACTAATTTTGAATTTAATACAAATATACAATTTCGAGATAGGCCTTGTCAAGCAAAATAACTCTTAAATTTCTGTAATCGACACATTTATTGATTTTAGATGCTCATAATAGTCTGGGTAACTCTTTGTGACTACCATTGGATCATTAATTTGAACGTCAGTAAACTTGCACAATGGAGCAAATGAAAGTGCCATTCTATGATCGTGATAAGTATCAACTACAAAATCATGTAACAATTTACTGTTGTGAGGCAGAATGAGTTTTATAGAATCGGATGTGGTGTTAATTACGCTTTCGCGAAAGCGTGATCCCACTTCCTTCATTGCTTCTATCCTATCTGTTTCTTTAATTTTGAGAGTATGTAATCCTGTGACTTCAACATTTATACCTAAACCTAAACAGGTAACAAAAATAGTTTGCGCCTGATCAGGCTGCTCCGTTAAATCAAAATGAAGTTGTTGATCTATCGTATCTGAGGTCTTAGTTAAAATGAGCTTATTCCCTTCAAAACTAGTCTCTACTCCAAATTTTTTATAAATATCCTGTAGTTTACTATCGCCCTGCATAGAATCGTTGTAGAAGGATTCTAAGGAAATTTTATACCCAATGTTTTGAAAAGCGACCCAAGTATACCAATATCCAGTGCTACTCCAATCTGATTCAACTGTTTGAGATAGTTTATCAACGTTTTTTATAGGTTGAATACTTATTTTTTCAACATTATCATCAAAATTCTCGTCCCATTGGATATCACACCCTATTTTTTTTAAAATAGACAAGGTCATTTCTATATAAGGTCTAGAGGTAACCTCACCTATAAGTTCGATTTCAAGACCGTTTTCTAACACCGGAGCAATTAAGCATAAAGCCGTTATATATTGACTACTTACATTTGCTTGTAAGGTTACTGTTCCTCCTTTTAGTTTCTTTCCTATAACTTCAAGAGGTGGATATCCTTCCTTATTTAGGTACGTAATTTGAGCTCCAATAGATTGTAATGCGTTAACCAAAATTCCTATTGGCCTCTCTTTCATACGATCACTACCTGTGATCACTACCGACTTACCTGCTTGAGAAGCGAATAACGCAGTTCCAAAACGCATAGCCGTTCCCGCATGACCTATATCTAAAATATGCTCTGTAGAATCTAGTGCCTTTTTTAAATAATGTGTATCATCGCTATTTGATAGGTTATTTAAAACAAGATCACTAAACAAGGATTGTAATATCAACCATCTATTACTCTCACTTTTTGATCCTGTAATTTTGAATAATTTATCAGTATCTGGATGGTCGCATTTATGTAACTTAAATGCTATCATTTTAATTTTTCATTATTATGGTGCCTATCGTGATCTCTTTCAGTCTTTATTTTTAGTTTTTTATTGAAGGCATCTTCTAGATCAGTACCGGTTTGATTTGCAAGACATAGTACAACAAATAGAACATCTGCAAGTTCCTCACCTAGATCCTTGTTTTTATCACTTTCCTTCTCACTTTGTTCACCGTATCGTCTAGCGATTATTCTAGCTACCTCACCTACTTCCTCAGTAAGTTGAGCCATATTGGTAAGTTCATTAAAATATCGAACACCGTGATTTTTAATCCACTCATCTACTTGCTGTTGTGATTGTTTAATTGACATGGTTATTTATTTTTACTATCTATTAATATCGTCACTGGGCCATCATTTATTAAGCTTATTTTCATGTCGGCGCCAAAGACTCCAGATTTTATAGGTGATGTTTTAAAGTTCGCTTTCGCGAAAGCGGAATTATCCACATCAGAATAATACGTTTTCTCCAATTCTTTTTTAAACCTTTCATATAACGGTATCGCGATATCGGGTCTTGCTGCGTTAATAAAGCTGGGGCGATTCCCTTTTTTTGTAGATGCATAAAGTGTGAACTGGGAAATCACCAAAACTTCACCAATTGTGTCAAGAAGGCTTAAGTTCATCTTACCTTTGCCATCTGAGAAAATACGCATATTAAGAATTTTCTTTACTAAATATTCAATATCCTCTTGAGTATCTAATTGTGTAATTCCTAAAAATATGAGTAAACCTTTACCTATCTCATCATGAACTTCATTATTGATAGTAACGCTAGCATGATCAACACGTTGTAATACAGCTTTCATAATAGGTAAGGCTTTTAATTTTGATATTTATCAACTCTATAGTGTTGATCGTCCTCACCAGTGATCATGCTTAAATAGCTTTGATATCTGCTTTCAAAAATCTCCCCGTTCTCTACTGCTTCTTTCACCGCGCATTTAGGCTCTTCAACATGCAAACAGTTATTGAATTTACAATTTTGTTTGAGCGCAAAAATCTCTTTGAAATAATCTCCTATTTCCTCTGGCTCCATATCTACAATTCCAAAGCCTTTTATCCCTGGCGTGTCGATCAAACGACCATCTAACTCTAGATCAAACATTTGGGCAAAAGTTGTCGTGTGTTGACCTTGTTTATGCTGTTCAGATATAATTTTTGTCTTAAGATCAAGCTGTGGTTCTATAGCATTTGCTGTGGAACTTTTACCTGCACCACTGTGACCGGCAAACATGCTAGTTTTACCCTTCATTAACTTCTTCAATTGATCAATATTTTTTCCCGTTTGTGCACTTATTGCCAGGCATTCATATCCTATAGATTTGTACATAAACATCAAATATCTTACTTGATCGAGCTCGGTCATTGTAGTCACTTCTTCACCTGTCTCTGGATCTATAGTTGCTTCTTGTTGATCATCACTATACGTATCTACTTTATTAAAAAGCAAAACTACCGGAATATCGTAAGCTTGTGCCGCAGCTAAAAACCTATCAATAAATGAGGTATAAGTAGGCGGATTATTTAAGGTCACGAGTAAGAAAACTTGATCAACATTGGCAGCGATAATATGAGTTTGTTTACTCAAATTCACCGATTTTCTAATGATATAGTTTTCTCTATCATGTATATCGTGAATGACACCTACTTCTTCATCACCCTTTTGTTCGATATCAAATTCAACTATATCGCCTACCGCAACAGGATTGGTACTTTTTATTCCTTGAATTCTAAATTTACCCTTGATTCTACAGTTATAAAATTGTTGATTTTCATGAGATTTCACCTCATACCAACTTCCTGTAGATCGATAGACCGTTCCTGTCATGTGTTTTCTTAAGTGATTTTCACAAATTTACAAGTTCACAATGTTATATCTTGTTTATAAGCTTATTTATTCTGCTTTAATCACTTTCTCTTGATGTGCAATTGATTCTTGATGTACAGCTTTGAATACCTTAAGAATGAATTCTTCACTCAGGCCTTGTTCTTCACCTAGTAAGATCATTCTTCCTAAGATCTCGTTCCACCTTTTTGATTGAAGAATTGCAACGTTACGTTCCTTTTTAAGAGCACCTATAGAGTCTGCTATTTTCATACGTCTACCCATGGTTTCAATTAAGTCTTGATCGACAACATCGATTTGAGCTCTTAATTGATTAAGCTCTTGTTTGTACACTGCTTCATCATCGCTTGTTTTTCTTATTCTCAAATCTTTAAAGATTTGTTTAAGGGTATCTGGAGTAACTTGTTGGGCCGCATCGCTCCATGCCTTATCTGGCGTGTGATGCGTTTCAATCATCAAACCATCAAAATTCAAATCAAGCGCAGTCTGTGATACATCAAATATCATATCTCGTTTACCTGTAATGTGAGAAGGGTCATTAATTAAAGGTATATCTGGAAACCTAGTTTGAAAGTCTACTGCGATTTGCCATTCTGGATTATTTCTATATTTAGATTTGTCATAAGTAGAAAATCCTCTATGAATCACTCCCAATTTATTGATACCTGCATTGTGAATACGCTCAACTGCTCCTATCCATAATGCTAAATCTGGATTGACCGGATTTTTTATAAGCACTACTTTATCTGTACCTTCCAGAGCATCGGCAATTTCTTGCACTATAAATGGACTCACTGTTGATCGGGCTCCTATCCAAAGCATGTCAATATCGTGTTCTAGTGCTAGTTCCACGTGATTGCGATTAGCTACTTCGGTTGCGGTTAATAGTCCTGTTTCTTCTTTTACTCGTTGTAACCATTTAAGACCTATTGCTCCTACTCCTTCAAAATTCCCAGGTCTTGTGCGCGGCTTCCATATACCGGCGCGGTAATAGGTCACATCACTATCTTTTAATTCATGAGCAATTTTCAAAACTTGCTCTTCAGTTTCGGCACTACATGGTCCTGCAATCACTAGTGGATGCGGTAAGTTATGGCCTTCTAACCAACTTTTAAATTCTTTCTTATTCTCCATTTTTTATTCCTTCTAATATATTTTTTATTCTATTTGTCGACTCTAACTCTTTATACATGGTAGTAGTGTCGTTGTTCATTATGCTTTCGCGAAAGCGTGATAAATTTTCTACATACCTATCTAAACTAGCTATAACGTGCTCTTTGTTCTGAGAAAAAATAGCTGTCCACATAGCTGGCGAACTTTTTGCTAGTCTTACAGTACTTTCAAAACCACTACCTGCTAGATCAAAAATATCTCGTTCACTTTCCTCTTCCTGCATAACTGTTTTACCCAGCATGAAGCTGGAGATATGGGAAAGATGTGAAACATAGGCGATATGCTTATCATGTGCGAGTGGTGTCATGTAACGCACGTTACACTTTAAAGTTTCAAAAATTTCTTTGGCTCTATTTTGTAATTTAAATTGTGTTTTCTCAATTTCACAAACAATCATGGTTTTGTCTATAAAGAGACCTTCTAAAGCCGCATCTGGACCCGAATACTCGGTTCCTGCAATAGGATGAGCTGCTAGAAATTGATGCCTGTTTTTATGATTTTCTACTGATTTACAAATGGCATTTTTTGTAGAACCCGTATCCATTACCAAGGTATTTGGCGATATACGATCTAGAATATCCTTAAGCTCATTTTCTATGGCATTTACTGGTATGGAGATTATCACCACATCCATGTTTTGCAAGTCGTTGATAGAACCTTGTTTATCAACCCAACCTAACTCAACAGCCTTGCTTAAATTCTTTGGATTAATATCAATCCCTGTACATTCTAAATTAGGCCATTTTTTCTTACAATCCCTTACTATCGAACCACCTATTAACCCGACGCCTATCACTGCTATTTTATTAATCATACGGTCATTAGTGTGCGATTCAACATTGTTTTTATTTGATCCTCGGGAACACAAAGTGAAAAACGAACATGTCCTTTACCTTCATTACCAAAAATATCTCCAGGTGCAATAAACACGTCATATCTAGCAAGAACCTCATCCACAAAGGACAATGAATCCTTTTTACCTTGTGGCAATGCACACCATAAAAACATACCACCTTCTTTATTAATAGGCCTGCAATCTAGAGATCTAGCAAATTCTTCCATCAAAACTCTTCTGGATGCATAAGTATGATTTTGCTCTTGCAACCAAGATTTCGAAGTTCTAAGAGCGGTAATTGCGCCTTGTTGAATACCGTAAAACATACCGCTATCCATATTAGTTTTGACCTTTAGAACCTGATTTATTAGCTCTTTACTCGCTATCATCATTCCCACTCGCCATCCTGCCATATTGAAAGATTTGCTTAATGAATTAAGCTCGATAATACCACTGGAAACACCTTCAATTTTCATAATACTCAATGGTCGTTCATATCCTATAAGACTGTATGGGTTATCATTTACAATGAGTATTTTATGTCTTTTACCAAAAGCAATCAATTTTTCAAAAACATCATGAGTAGCCCTAGCTCCTGTAGGCATGTGTGGATAGTTTACCCACATAATTTTTACCTTTGATAGATCTAATTTTTCTAATTGGTCAAATTCTGGTTGATAACCACACTCTTTTTTTAGAGTGTATGGTATTGCCTGAGCTTCACACAACTGAGCAACCGCGGAATAAGTTGGATAACCAGGATCAGGTACAAGAACCTGATCACCAGAATTTAAGAAAGCCAAGGAGATGTGCATAATTCCTTCCTTGCTACCCATGAGTGGTAATACTTGACCGTCGGGATTCACACACACTCCATAGTGGCTTTCATAAAATTGAGCCATAGCAGATCTTAATTCGGGAAGACCTAAATAACTCTGATATTTATTTGCATAAGGTTCTTTAACAGCCCGACTGATGGCATTAACAACCTCCTTCGGTGGCAATAAATCTGGGCTACCAATTCCTGCATTTATAACAGGCTTGCCAGATGCTACAAGTTCTCGCACTTCTTTCAATTTTTGAGAGAAGTAGTATTCTTTAACATTATTTAATCTATTTGCTGCAACTAGCATGATAATTTCTAATTTCTTATTTCACTTACTTGAGTGAAGTTTTAAAAAGTTAATCTGATTGAAAAATGACCCAATAAAAAAAGTCCTGACTTAAAAGGGTCAGGACTTAGATATATTAGATTATTTCCACACGGTCCTGTTACCCTTTTGGGTAAAAGTAATATCCGTACCAGAAATGATTGTTGTTCATAATTGGTGGTAAAAGTAATACAGAATTATTAAAAATCAAGTAAATATTTAAAAATGAGAAAAAATTAACCTTGATAACTAGGTGAATAAAAAATATAATGCTTTCGCGAAAGCGTAATAACGTTCTTTCTTTATCTTTACCTTATGTCAATAGAAGTAAGAAAAGTTACTAAACATTACGGTACGCAAAAAGCACTAAACCAAGTAAGTTTTACGATTAAATCAGGCGAAATAGTCGGGTTTCTAGGACCTAATGGCGCTGGTAAATCTACCATGATGCGTATAATCACCACTTATCTAAATGCGGACGATGGTGAGGTCTTAGTTAACGATCATGATGTGAAGACCGCAGCGAGACAAGTGCAAAGCTCAATAGGATATTTACCTGAACACAATCCCTTGTACCCTGATATGTATGTGCGTGAATATTTGAAATTTACCGCAGATGTTTATAAGGTAAAGAATGCCAAAGAACGAATAGACGAGGTAATCGAGGAAACAGGTTTAACCACTCATGCAGGTAAAAAAATAAAAGAGCTTTCTAAAGGATATAAGCAACGTGTAGGACTCGCTCATGCCTTACTGCATAAGCCTAAGGTATTAATACTAGATGAGCCCACAACTGGACTTGATCCCAATCAATTAGTAGAAATAAGAGAATTGATACGTAAGGTTGGTAAGACTACTACTATTCTTCTTTCTACCCATATCATGCAAGAAGTTGAAGCCATGTGTGATCGTGTAATCATCATCAATAAAGGTAACATTGTTGCCGATGATTTATTGAAAAACTTGAAAGGTGACTCGAATCAAGAAATTGAAGTGGAATTTGACTACCGCGTAGAAGTGGAGCTACTTTCTGAGATTAAAAAAGTACGAGAAGTAAAAGAACTTTCAGGATTCAAATACTTGTTAAACTTTTACACCCATGAAGACATGCGCAGCGCAGTTTTTGATTTTGCACATGATAATGGATTAAAAATTCTATCCTTGAATAAGCTTAATCGAGATCTTGAGACTTTGTTCCATGAGCTTACAAAGAACTAGTCACAATATTTTAGATAATATTGATGCAATTGCTGGATGCTATCACCTCGCCACTTGCGGTAATAAATATTCAAATAATACCATTGCAATTTAAAGATACCTACGTCCTTATACCGTCTAGAACTAGTAGTAAGGACTTGTGGTAAAACCGTATAACAGTTTATGGCATATAGCTTATTGATAAGATCGTAGTCCTCGTAAATTGGTAAACTTGTGTCGTAACCACCAATTTTAGTGTACATCTCATTGCATATAAATTGAGACTGGTCACCACCGCGAGATACTTTCCAAGAAAACCTTGTAAACCATCCCATAAGAAACAACCACCAATTGGGATTATCAAACTTCATTCTAAAACAACCCGCTTTTTGATTTCCATTTACTGCGTCAATAATTAGTTGGTCAAATTTTACGGGTGGATAAGAATCTGCATGAAGGAAGTAAAGGATGGAACCTTGTGCATGCTGCGCTCCATGATGCATTTGTTTACTTCGACCCTTTTCTGAATGCAACAAGGTTACTGCTTTAAAACTATTGGTCGATATTCGGTACTCTTCAATTAATACTGAAGTTCTATCAGTACTGCCGCCGTCTACAATCAATATTTCAAGCTGTCTAGAATCGCTTGCAGATTGTTCCAAATATTCAAGAAGTGAAATTATTCCCTTTTCTTCATTCAATACTGGAACAATTATACTTATCATTCTATATTATTGTTTATTAAGCTTCCAATTGTAATCCTTATAATCTATGGAAGCATTTTTATTAATCTTTACCGTACTGTATTTGTTGAGGTAATCAATCAGACCTAACTCTTTTGAAGTAAAATCATCTTTATACCATTTAAAAATTTTGCTTAAAGAGACCTTATCTCTTGAAATGTCATTTTTTGATGAGTTAATAAATTCACGAGCTCCTTTTTCCATCAATTCTTCCAAATTATCTTTAGTAAAAGCGCGATTTTGTAATTTGGGACAAGAATAACTAGCGCAGTTTATGGCAAAATGTACCCGTGGATCGCCCATTTTTAAAAGTATACCTTTTTCAATATCATTAAGTGAATACTTTTCCCCTTTAATCGTGATATATTCCTTATTCCACACCGAATTAAAAGTGCCTCCTATATCCTTAATACTTTCTGGCATATTATTTTCCAAAATCAGTTGCACTGCTGCCGCATTGTATAAATTGATATAGTAAGCCAAGGTGCTCTTCCTATCCCAACTTGAACTAGGCTTGTGATTACCTAGATAAACTAAATATTCGTCTAGTTTAATCTTATCCTTTTTCCAACCCTTATAATCTACAAATCCTTCTTGATTCACATAGGTGCGTAATAAGTCATCAAATATCGAATGATCTACAGGTGAAATCGATTGACGAGATTCAAATTCTTGTACTAAAAGGTCATTACTCACATTACAAGTACCTAAAAGAAAAAACAAGTGTATAAATATATACTTCATGACTTCAAATTTTTAACGCAAGTAATGAAAATGAGTTCACAATAATGTCACAAACCTTTTTTTGACTTTACAAAGATTCAATTAAGCTCTTGAAAAGCTCAACCATTTTAGGCTCCGCTTTTCCTGCCACTTCTATAATTTCTGGAACATTGATTGGCTGTAGGTTATCTGGATCGCATTCATCTGTAAGGACAGATACTGCAACAACAGGTAGTCCTAAATGATTTGCAACGATAACTTCTGGGACCGTACTCATTCCTACAGCATCGGCACCAAGAATTTTGAGCATACGATATTCTGCTCTAGTTTCTAATTGTGGCCCGACCACACTGGCATAAACACCAGTATGTAAAGTTATTTTCTTACTACTAGCGATATCTTTAATCTCAGCGCACATCTGTTTATCATAAGGCGTACTCATATCTACAAATCGCTCACCAAATTCTCCTACATTTTTAAATGCCAATGGGCTGCCACCTTGTAAATTGATATGATCATCAATTAACATCATGTCACCCTTTTTCATATTAAGATTTACAGCACCGGCAGCATTTGATATCAGTAAGTTTTTAATTCCTAGCTCATTCATTACTCTTATTGGATAGGTGATATCCATAAAATCATAACCTTCATACAAATGAAAACGTCCTTGCATAACAACGACTTTTTTTCCTCCCATTGTACCGTATATCAGTTTTCCTGTATGAAACTCAACAGTAGCTAAAGGAAATGACGGTATGTTATTATAATGAGCAACAATGGGTTCTTCAATTTTATCAACTAATTGACCTAGACCAGTTCCTAACACAATTCCTACTTCAGGCTTGTCAAATCCTAGTTCTTCTAGATACTTAACTGAATTTTCTAATTGTTTCTTACTTAACATCTATATTTTTTAAAAATGGTTGAAATGCTTGAACATCTTTTATATCCTCGTAATAATCGACATCATTACGCGGTTCTAAGGTAGCATAATTTAATTTCTTAAGATCTCTGATGGTGTCTTCATAAACTGTACCAGTTCCCCATTGCTTGTCTTCAAAAATTCCTTTTGGGATATTTTTATTAAAACCCAATAAGTAATATCCACCATCAGTGGCTGGTCCTATTACAGCTTCATGAGTATTAAGTGTTTCAAAGGCTAGATTAAGGTCTTGAGAAGACAGATCGTACAAATCACTGCCTATAATCACAACTCGATCGTACTCTTTGAGAGCCCTTTCAAAAGCTGCACTCATCTTTATTCCCAAATCACCCTTTACCTGTACATGTTTTTTAAACACGTCATCAGCCCAAATGTCGTTTTCATGAATTTTTTCAGAATACCAGACTTGTTTGACCACTTGCAATGGTTCTGTAATAGTTTTGGTATGGTTGAGTAAAAACTTATAAATTTCTAGAGTAGCTTGATCTCCAATTGTAGCTGCTAGTCTACGTTTACCTTTACCCAATTCTGGATTACGAGTAAAAATAAGTAATGCTGCATTTTGTTCCTTCATCACTACAAGTATAAAGCAATACCGCAATTAAGCATAAAAAACTTTGCTAAAACTAAAGTTCGATCATATTAAGCTCTTGCTCATAATCGAATTGTAAATCTTCATGAAGTGTAGAAATACGCACCTTTATTAAGGTTATTTGCCTAGCCACTAAATCTCTTATCACTTTTGAATTAAAAACTTTAGGAACATTCTCTCTAAGTGCGTATACAAAATGGATCAGTAATTGAACCTCGGTTTCTTTATTTCCAGAATATCTAATAAATTTCTTTACTTCTTTGAGTAGCTTGCGTATGTTCTTTTTACCGTAATAAAGATTTGAGGTATTTACCTCTAGTACCTTTTCATCGATATACGCTTTAATCCGGTCAACGTATCCCTGCTCATAGTCTGCTTCAAAAAGAATGTAGGTAAGTAGCTCTTTATTTTCTTTTTTAAATCTAGCAAGGCGTTGAATGACTTGTCTCAAATCATCCTCAGACCTGGATTTGAGCTCATCCCTTATTTCTTTGGCACTTGCTGCTTTCATATTTCTAATTGCTAGATGGTGATTACGCTTTCGCGAAAGCGTAATAATTACACTTCTATTATATCCCGATAATAGCTTTGGCAATCATAAAATAGATTAATATTCCAAAAATATCGTTACTAGTGGTTATAAATGGTCCTGTTGCTATCGCTGGGTCAATTCCTTTTTTGTGTAAGGCTAGTGGTACAAATGTCCCTACTAAACCAGCGACGATTATCACTGAAAATAAAGATACTGAAATTGCGATACAGGTTAAAATACTTTGCTGTGTAGCTATGGTATAAGCTAATAACAAAATAGCCAAAATAAAACCATTAAGCATTGCTAGAAGCACTTCTTTTATCAAACGGTTACCTATACTTCCTTTTAAATCGTCATTTGCGATACCTTGTACGATAATCGCGCTGGATTGAACACCTACATTACCAGCCATGGCGGCTATAAGCGGAGTAAAAAAGTAGAGTACTGCATTATTTTCCAGATCTGCCTCAAAACCTTCCATGATTGCAGCGGCTCCTATTCCACCCATTAGTCCTAGTACTAACCATGGTAATCGTGCTTTGGTCAAATCCCAAATACTATCGTTTGCCTCTACATCTTGTGATATACCACTGGCTAGCTGGTAATCCTTTTCAGCCTCTTCTGTAATAAAGTCTACAATATCGTCAATGGTAATACGACCTACTAAACGGTTAAGTTCATCAACCACCGGTATAGCTTCTAGATCATACTTACGCATTAATCGTGCGACCTCTTCACCTGTTGTGTGTACATTGACAAAATCAACTTTTGGTATATACACATCTTTTATAGGGGCATTATCTGGTGCGGTAATCAAATCTTTAAGAGATAATCTTCCCTTTAATTTATTGGCATTATCGACAACATAAATACTATGAACTCTAGTAACATTCTCACCTTGTGCACGCATTTCACTTAAACAGCCAGTCACGCTCCAGTTTTCATTAACCTTAATGAGCTCCTTTGCCATAAGTCCACCTGCACTATTTTCATCGTAGCGCAGTAACTCTACGATATCCTCAGCATGTTGTTCATCCTCGATCTCATTGATAACCTCTTGTGCTACTTCTTCAGAAAGCTCGCTAAGAATATCTGCAGCGTCATCAGTATCCATTTCTTCAAGCTCACCGGCGATTTCTTTAGGTGAAAGGGCGTTGATGATGCGCTCTCGTTGGTCCTCATCGAGTTCCATAAGAGCCTCAGAAGTTTTCTCAGAGTCAAGAAGTTTTATGATAAATACGGCCTCATCTAGATTGAGTTCGTCAATAATCTCTGCCACATCGGCAAAGTGCAACTCACTTAACAGCGCACGCAACTCATCTTTATGGTCTTGTTCGATGAGTGAACGTATTTTATCCAAAAACTCGGTGCTAATTGTAAATTGCATAATAATGAGGCTTATAATGCAAATATACCTTAATGAGATTGAGGATTACAAGACCCTTTTACTTGTTGTTTGACAATTGCTCAATCTTTGTAGCTAGTTCTATGAATTGTTGAACTGAAATTTGTTCTGGTCTAAGACTAAAAATTTCTTGTTCACGAATTTCATCAGGTAATTGCAATGATTTTAGTGTATTACGCAATGTTTTACGGCGTTGTTGAAAAGCGAGTTTCACCACTCTTCTTAAGGTGCTATAAGAGCATGGCAAACGATCATAATCATCTTTACGTGTCAAGATTAAAACACCACTTTGAACTTTTGGTGGTGGATTAAATACCTCTCTACCTACGGTAAATAAATACTGCGCATGATAATAAGCTTGCGATAATACCGATAAAATACCATACGTTTTAGAGCCATGTTGAGCACAAACACGTTCTGCTACTTCCTTTTGAAACATCCCACCAAATTCTATGACTTGATCTCTATTTTCAATAGCTTTAAAAACAATTTGAGTACTTATGTTGTAAGGAAAATTACCAACGATAGCAAAGGGCTTATTACCATAAATTTCATTCAAATCCTTTTTTAAGAAATCGGCCTCAATTACAGCAAAGTTATCTTCATTGACAACTTTGGGATGTTCTAGTCTAAAACTATGTTTAAGATAAACTACTGACTCACTATCCAATTCTAAGGCTGTTACCTTAATACCTTTTCTTATAACATGTTTGGTAAGTACACCTGTTCCAGGACCGATTTCGAGCACCTCATCATATCCATTGTAGCTCAATACATCAGCTATTCTTATAGCCACAGTTTCATCTTTAAGAAAGTGTTGCCCTAGATGCTTTTTGGCTGTTACGCCTTTATCGATAGCTTTGTTTTTCTTTATCTTTTTGTAACCCAATTTTTTTATTCTTGATAAATTAGAAGGAAAGCAAAGGTCGTCTATTTTGAACTACGATAACTTATTATTGTAGTTGCTATCTTATTTTTCAACTCCTTTATGTCATATGGCTTTATGATTATATCATTCATCCCAGAGGAATAAATACGCTCACGTGCTTCTTCAATTTCAACAGCTGTCAAAGCTATTATAGGCACGTCACTAATTTTTCTAATATTTTGGGTTGCTGTTATACCATCCATAACCGGCATATTAACATCCATTAAAATTAGATCTACAGGATTGTTTTTATAAAAATCAATTGCCAAAGCTCCATTTTCAACTACAGAACATTGTACACCAACCTTTTCTAGGATTTTCCTAGTTACCATTTGATTTATTTTATTGTCCTCGGCAACTAGGATTTTAAGTCCTTTCAACACATTTTCTAGCACGATAGGCGTTGTGCTTCCTTCGTGAATGCTTGAAGTAGCAATTTCAAAATCAAGAGAAAAGTAAAACGTAGACCCTTTTCCTTCATCACTGTTTAATTTGATTTCACTGCCCGAAAGATCTAGCAGTCGCTTCACTATAGGTAATCCTAAACCAGTACCTTGATAAAGATTACTATGAGCATCACCTTGTTTAAACTCTTCAAAAATATCTTGTTGCCTTTCTTTTGATATACCTGTACCGCTATCTTTAACTTTAAAAGTTATATGAGCTATTCCATTATTACTCATTGATTCTAGCTCCACAACTATACTTCCATTTTCAGTAAACTTATTAGCATTTCCCAGTAGGTTCATTAATATTTGGGATAATCGTGTAGGGTTACCTTTTACTCGATGAGGTAAGTTGTCAGGAATAATGGAATTTAGAGTGTTGTTATTTTGTCGTTTTAAGTATTCAAAGGTTTTAATAATCTTCTCTACCAAATCACGGATTGAAAACACTGTTTCTTCATCTTCAATTTTATTATGGTCTATTTTATTAATTTCTAGAACGTTGTTCACCAAAGCTAAAAGATAATCAGCAGAAAACTTTAAAGACTCTAAATCACTAGAGAGCGTTACATCTTTATTATTTTCAGACAGGATCGAACTTAAACCTATTACTCCGTAAAGCGGTGTACGTAATTCATGACTCACAGTTGAGAAAAAGTTATTTTTAACTTCAGCTAGATCTTCTGCCTTTTTCTTTTCGATTAGATAGGCGTGGTTTTTCTTTCTAAGCTGTTTAATTATTCTTTTCCGTTTGTAAAAATTACTCGCTAGAATTAAAATTATCAAAAGAGCAACGGCTACAAGACCAAAAAGAACATAGTTAAGTATAGTTCTATTTTTTATTTGTTCTTCCTGCAGTTGTTTTTGTAATCGAGTTTTATCTAGTTCACGCTGGTATTCCTCTACCTTATATTTTTGCGCCAGCTTTGCTGTTTCTTGTTCTATGAAATTAGTCTGATTTGTTTTTAATATTTCAATATACTGATCTTGAATAATGGCAGCCTGTTGAAGTTTATTATTTTCTAATAAACAAACAGAATAAGATTGAAGGAGCATTTCTTTTTCAGACGAATTGTTTTGCGCTTCTGTTATCTTAATACCTTCCAGAAAGTATTTTTCTGCTTCATTAGTCTTTCCATTTTGACAGTAATGAATACCAATAAAATTTTTAACTAATGCTTTATAATCATCAGAAACACCTTCAGGGAAAATCTCTTTATCCTCAAATTGCAATACGATCTTGCTAAACTCATCCCATCGTTCAACATCAATCAAGTAATCAGCGTAGTTATACATAGCATATTCCAAGCCATTTATATCACCTATACGTTCATAAATTTCAATAGCTTGTTTATAATAATCTTCGGCCATTTCTAATGTTTTCATTTGTAAAGAATAAACATTAGCTAGATCCACATAGGAATCGGCAGTAGCTCCATCGTTATTTAACTGTTTAGAATATTGAGCCGACTTTTTGAAATTTTCAGTAGCACGCACAGTATCTCGTAATTGTAAGTAATCAAACCCTAGGTAATTATAGCTACGACTTATAGCATCAAGATCTTTTGCATGCAATGCATGTCGTAAGGCAAATTGATTGAGTTCAAAAGACTTTTTATATTGACCCGTTTTAAAATAATCGGTAGACCTACTTAAAATAGAATCTAATTGATATGGGGTATAGGTAGTCTTAACCTCATAAATGCTATCAAGCTCTTGACTATTACAAAGAACACATGATAACGTACCGATTAAAAGGCTTAAAATAGCACGAGATATTTTAACTTGTTCTAGCAAAATGGCATGGCTGTTTAAAGTAGTCAAAAGATAAGAAAATAAAATTACACACGAATGATAATTCCTACTTAGAATTTTACAGCAAACTGTCTGCTTTTTTATAATTAGATTTTATTTTTGACCAAATCCCCAAAAATAATTATGAACGATTTTATACTATATGTTACAGAAGGTTTTGAACATGTCCTAGATCTACGCGCTTATGATCATATTTTATTCATAACCTTATTAGCAGTTCCTTATTTATTCAATAGCTGGAAAAAATTACTTTGGTTGGTAACCGCATTTACAATAGGACATACTCTATCTCTATTTCTAGTAGCATATGGTGGCGTGAGTGTAAAATCTGCCTATATAGAATTTCTTATTCCAGTTACCATCGCAATCGCAGCTTTATACAACATCTTTACCGCTGGTAAAAGACATAGAGACCAGGCACATTGGGTTACCATAATAATTACTTTATTTTTTGGATTAGTACATGGTTTTGGTTTTGCAGGTGAATACAAAATGCTAGCAGCTGGAGCAGACAATGATTTTCTCATGTTATTAGAGTTTGCTCTAGGAATTGAGCTAGCTCAATTAGTGATAGTGCTTATCGTATTGATTTTAAACTTTATATTTACTGGCCTATTTAGGTTTAGTAAAAAGGATTGGGTGCAAATTATAAGCGCCATTATTTTCGGTATTGTAATCCCTATGCTTATTGAAAGATGGATGTGGTAAGCCGATCATGTTTTTTGCAATAAACCTTAACATTTTATCGCTTTCGCGAAAGCGTAAACCTATTAACAAAGCCTGTCTAATCAAGTTTGCATGAATAACACCAACAAACAGCACAAATACGACGTTGCTTATTTGAAAATGGCACAGGAATGGGCCAAATTATCCTATTGCAAAAGACGACAAGTAGGAGCTCTTATAGTGAAAGATCGCATGATTATAAGCGACGGATATAATGGAACGCCTAGTGGTTTTGAGAATTTTTGTGAGGATGAAGAAGGATATACAAAATGGTATGTGTTACATGCAGAGGCTAACGCTATTTTAAAAGTAGCAGCATCAACACAAAGTTGTCAAGGTGCAACACTTTATATTACCATGTCACCTTGTAAAGATTGCAGCAAGCTAATTCATCAAAGTGGTATAAAACGTGTAGTGTTTATAGAAGCTTATAAAGATCAAAGCGGAGTAAAATTTTTGGAGCGTGCTGGCGTTACAGTAGAACGAATCACTGAATTAACTTAATGAAAAAAACGTACCTGTACTTACCCATTTTCCTAGGAGTGTTTTTTGCTGCTGGAATTTTATTAGGGCATTATATTAATGATGTTACTAATGGCAGGTATCTAGCAAGTAACAATTCATCCAGGCAAAAATTAAATCGATTAATTGATTTAATAAAAAATAAGTATGTGGACGATATCGATACAGATAGCATTGTTGATGCTACGGTACTGGGTATCATGCAAAATCTAGATCCACATTCAGTTTATATACCTAGTGACCGTGCAGAGGCGGTACACAACGATATGAGAGGTGATTTTGTAGGGATTGGAATCAAATTTTTTGTGAACAACGACACGATATCTGTAACTCAAGTCTTTAAAGATGGTCCTAGTGACGAGGCTGGAATACGTAGCGGTGATAAAATTCTTACCGCCGATGGACGCAAATTATATGGAGAAAATGGTACAGACTCCAGTATTCTTAAGGGGAAAGACGGTACAAGGATAACACTAGGAGTATTGCGACCAGGAGATCAGGAATTACTTCAAATTCCAGTGACTAGAGGTAAAGTTGCGCTACGTAGTGTAGATGCCGCTTATATGTTAAGCTCAGATTTAGGCTATATTAAAGTCAACCGTTTTGCTGAAAATACAATTGAGGAATTTGATCAAGCTATCGAAACAGTAAAAAAAGCTGGTGCAACATCCTTAGTTTTAGATTTAAGAGACAATCCTGGAGGAATACTTACTGCGGCGACTCACATAGCCGATGAGTTTTTACAAGAAGATAAACTCATTTTGTTTCAAAAAGATCGCAATAATAAACGAATTGACAGCTATGCCACTGACGATGGTGATTTTGAAGATAGAGAGGTCTACATCCTTATCAATGAAAATAGCGCTAGCGCAAGTGAAATTGTTGCAGGTGCCTTACAAGATAATGATATTGGTATTATTGTAGGTCGTAGAAGTTTTGGTAAAGGTCTAGTTCAACAGGAAATGAAGTTAGGTGACGGCAGTTCTGTGCGATTAACAGTGGCTCGTTATTATACTCCTACTGGACGCAGTATTCAACGACCTTATGATATGGGTAAAGAAGCCTATTTTAATGAATACATTAATAGATACCAAAATGGTGAATTAATCGATGAATCAAATATTGAAGTGAACGATTCATTGAAAAGAATTACTCCAGGCGGCAAAGTCGTTTATGGTGGTGGCGGTATTGTTCCAGATGTTTTTGTTCCTAGTCCAGATGGATACATTCTTCAAACCTTAGATTATTTTGCTAGAACTGGTTTTGCCGATCGTTTTACAAACATGTATTTACAAGAAGACGGCGCCTATTTGTTCAACCTATCCAAACAAGAGTTTTTGGAAGAGTATGAAGTTCCTGAACCTGTCATGGAGAATTTCATACAGTTTGCTCAACTTTATAATACCAGTATTAAATTACCTGGATATAGGAATGAAATTTCTTTAATCATAAAAAGCTCTATTGCCGAACAGCTTTTTGGAACCCAGCTCAAAATAAAACTGATTAATCAGGAAGATAATATGATTAAAAAGGTTTTACAATTACACGGAAAGTCAAATTAAGCCTTACTTTTCTCTTTAATTTTAAGAGAAGTAAGCATTATCCACATAAGTACTACTACACATAAAGCTGCGATAATACTTATTACGGCAATTTGACTATCTCCATTAAATGGCTGGTTAAAATCTAGTTTAAACACATTAAATAAAGCGCTTGCACCAGCAATGATCATCATTATTTTACAGAATAGCTTCATGATATTTTAAATAAATAGTTCTTTTATATTGGTCGCAAAAAGCTTCACAGCTATCGCTAATAATATAACTCCAAAAATTTTACGTACTACGTTGATACCTTGTTTTCCTATAACCTTTTCAATTCTTCCAGAATTCTTCAGCACTAGATAAACAAAAGCAATATTCAATACAATTGCTACAATAATATTAATCCCACTGTATTCCGATCTCAAAGACAAAACAGATGTTAAAGTACCAGCACCGGCAATGAGAGGAAAGGCTATAGGAATAATTGCTGCTGTTTCAGGAGCATCATCTTTATACAGCTGTATTCCTAATATCATCTCTAATGCAATAAAGAAAATTATGAAAGCACCTGCAACAGCAAATGAATTTACATCAATTCCAATAAGGTTAAGCATGCTCTCTCCTACAAACATAAAAACGATCATTAAGATACCAGCTACTATACTCGCCTTTTCACTTTGAACATGTCCCACCTTGCGACGCAAATCAACAATAATCGGAATACTACCAATAATATCTATTACAGCAAATAAAATCATTGCTGCAGTAAACGTCTCTTTAAAATCAAAAGCTGTTAAAAATTCCATCTCGGTTTATTCAAATTTTTTGCAAAAGTACTGTTATTTAAAAGTTGGGCAACCACAATTCCTGTTTAAATAATTCTTAATAAACAGTAAAGAATTTTGACATATTCCGGTTTAGAAATTCTTTATTAGGTTTTAACCTTTTTCCTTTATATCAGAAATAATCATTTCTGCATGAACTCTACTATTCTCTATGAACCACTTATGTGTTTCCTTTCCGCCGCAAATAACACCAGCGAGGTATATACCAGCTACATTAGTTTCCATTGTTTTAGGATCGTAGCTAGGTATTAAATATTTTCCTGTAAGATCAACACCCAGGCTTTTTAAGAAACTAAAATTGGGCAGATAACCCGTTAGAGCAACAACAAAATCATTTTCTATACTTTTTATAACTCCATTATGTTTGAAAAATACCGAATTCGGTGTGATTCTTTCAACTTCAGAATTGTAAAAAACAGTTATAGCTCCTTCTTTGATCCTATTTTCTATATCAGGTTTAACCCAATACTTTACTCGTTCTCCTATGGAGTCTCCTCGGACTAGCATGGTTACCTTACCTCCTTTTCTATAAATTTCAAGAGCTGCATCAACCGCACTATTACTAGCACCAATAACCACCACATTTTGAAAAGCGTACAAGTGAGGATCATTGTAATAATGGGTTACCTTAGGAAGCTCTTCTCCTGGAACTTTTAATAAATTAGGAATATCAAAAAAGCCAGTTGCAATTATCAATTGTCTTGACAAATAGGTTTTCTTTGAAGTAATTACTTCAAAATCAACTTTCTTTTTAACATCAACGACCTCTTCAAATAAATGAATATCCAGTTGGTTTGAGGTAGCAATTCTTCTATAATATTCTAATGCCTCTTGCTTACTAGGTTTTGCTTCTTTTGAAATAAACGGGATCTCTTCAATCTCAAGCTTTTCACTTGTTGAAAAAAACTGCATGTTAGCAGGATAATTATACAAAGAGTGTACGAGCGGTCCTTTTTCTAGAACTAAATAAGATAACCCTGCCTTCTTTGCTTTTAAGGCACAAGCAATACCTATGGGTCCTGCCCCAATAATAATTATATCATACAATACCTCTTCCATAGCACAAAGATAACGGCTACTTTCAAGGACTATTTACAGAGTAATCTTAAAAAATTACTTCTCTATAATTTTCTTAAGACCTGCGATAGTTTGAGTAGGATTTTCGCTTTTGAATACATAACTACCAGCTACTAGCACATCGGCACCGGCATCGATTAATTGCCTTGCGTTTTTATCCGTCACGCCACCATCGATTTCAATCAAGGTTTCAGCACCTTTAGCATCAATAATTTTTTTGAGCTGGGTTACTTTATCATAAGTGTTTTCAATAAAGCTTTGCCCTCCAAAACCTGGATTCACACTCATCAAACAAACCATGTCAATATCCTGAATGGTATCTGTAAGTAAATGAACACTAGTATGTGGATTAAGTGCTACACCAGCTTTCATACCATGAGATTTTATAAGCTGAAGTGTTCTATGTAGGTGTGTACACGCCTCATAATGAACGGTAAGGTAATCACAACCTAAATCGGCAAAGGTTTTCACATAACGGTCAGGATCAACGATCATCAAATGTGTATCTATAGTTTTTGTGGCGTGCTTTACGATATCACGTAGCACGGGCATTCCAAAAGAAATATTAGGAACAAAAACACCATCCATGATGTCAATGTGAAACCAATCTGCGTCACTAGAGTTAACCATTTCAACATCACGTTGAAGGTTTGCAAAATCTGCTGCTAGAATAGATGGGGCGATACGTTTGGACATTACTAAGTTTTAAAGGTTATGCAAAGTTAGGGTATTGATTTCGCTTTCGCGAAAGCGCAGCACTATAAAATCTTTTTGAAGTTCAATCTAAAAGTATAGCATAGCTATTTTCTATAGAAACAATCTGTTTTAGTGTAAAAAAATAAATTTTGTAAAGCAGTAAGAAAGAAAAAATAATAATGTTGTTAAGATTTCTTTTTCATAAAAAATGCCTCTTGATTTCTCAAGAGGCATTTCTACATTATAAACTAGTGAATTAATCTTCAGATTTATTCTCGTTGTTGTCATTATCTCGACGTGGTCGGTCATCGCGACGTCTGTCGTTACCACGACGGTCATCACGTCTACCACCGCTACGGCGGTCGTTGTTACGCCTATCGTTATTGTTACTGCGACGTGGACGCTCTTCCCAACCTTCTGGCTTAGGCATTAATGCTTTACGAGATACCTTTTGTTTTTTAGTTCTAGGGTCTATTCCTAAATACTTAACATCTAGAACATCTCCTACACTTAAAACAGTTGATGGATCCTCAATACGTTTGTAATCAAATTCACTTACGTGTAATAAGGTTTCCTTTCCAGGAGCAAATTCTACTACCGCACCAAATTCAAGCATCTTAACCACTTTCACCTCGTAAACCGAACCTACTTCAGGTTCAAAGATGATGTTTTTGATACGCTCAATAGCAGCATTGATTTTATCGCGATCTGTACCGGCAATTTCGATAACACCCTTATCATCAACCTCTTCAATATTGATAACCGTATCTGTTTCCTTTTGCATTTCCTGGATGATCTTTCCACCAGGTCCGATAACAGCACCTATGTACTTTCCTTCTATCTCCATAGATTCCATCTTAGGAGCGTGTGGCTTCACATCATCAGCTGGAGTAGCAATCGTATCGGTAAGTTTACCTAAAATATGCATACGACCATCACGTGCTTGCATTAAAGCATTGGTAAGGATCTCGTAAGAAAGACCTTTAATCTTAATATCCATCTGGCAAGCAGTGATACCATCTTCTGTACCTGTTACTTTAAAGTCCATATCACCTAAGTGATCTTCATCACCTAGAATATCAGATAAAACTGCATAATCATCACCATCACTTATCAATCCCATCGCAATACCAGAAACCGGCTTTTTCATTTCAATACCAGCATCCATAATTGCCATAGTACCAGCACAAACAGTTGCCATGGAAGAAGAACCATTAGATTCTAATACTTCACTTACAACACGCACAGTATATGGACAATCCTCTGGAATCATTCCTTTAAGTGCACGTTGAGCAAGGTTACCGTGTCCTATCTCACGACGAGATGTCCCACGTAGTGGACGAGCCTCACCAGTTGAGAATGGCGGGAAATTGTAGTGTAAATAGAAACGCTCTTCACCTTCTTGAGATGCCATGTCTATAACATTTGCATCGCGTGAAGTACCTAGTGTTACTGTTGCAAGCGCTTGAGTTTCTCCACGTGTAAAAATGGCACTACCATGAGTAGATGGTAAATAGTCGATCTCACACCAAATATCACGAATATCAGTAGTTTTACGACCGTCAAGACGTACACCTTCCTTAAGCAATACATCGCGTACTGCTTTTTTGTGCGTTTTATTAAAATATTTAGAAATTAATTTTCCTTTTTCTTCTACCGTTTCTTCATCAAAAGTTTCAAACAAAGCCTCTTTAATTTCACCAAAGGCAGTTGAACGCTCTCGCTTACCGCTACCTTGTTTGGCAATATCATAAACCTTGTCATAAGTAAACTCAGCTACTTTAGCCTCGATATCAGCATCTTCATCCTCGCCTTCATACTCACGAGTTTCCTTCTTACCACCTACTTGTTCCACTAGAGCTATTTGAGCCTCGCATTGTTCCTTGATAGCTTCATGTGCTGCTTTAATAGCTGCGATCATTTCTTCTTCAGAGATTTCATCCATTTCTCCTTCAACCATCATCACACTATCGGCACTCGCACCTATCATCATGTCAAGATCACTTTCCTCTAGTTGTTCAAAACTTGGGTTTATGATAAACTCGCCGTCAATACGTCCTACACGCACTTCAGAAATCGGGCATTCAAATGGAATGTCAGATAATTGTAATGCAGTACTCGCTGCTAATCCTGCTAGTGCATCAGGCATTACGTTTTTATCGTGTGACATTAATTGAATCATCACTTGCACTTCATTGTGGTAGTCCTTAGGAAATAGTGGACGTAATACACGGTCTACTAATCTCATAGTAAGTACCTCACCGTCATTAGGACGTGCTTCACGTTTAAAGAATCCGCCTGGGTATTTACCTGCCGCAGCAAATTTTTCTCTAAAATCTACAGTAAGAGGTAGGAAATCCATTCCCGTTGAAGAGTAACCAGATACTACAGTACCTAATAACATAGCGTCGCCGCAGCGCACTACAACTGATCCGTGTGCCTGTTTTGCAAGAGCACCGGTCTCAATGGTGATATCTGGCCCATTGGCCATTTTTATCACTTGTTTAAAAACTTGTGGTTTCATAAAATTTTATTTAACGTTTTCTCAAGTTGTGTGTGGTGAGAAAGTGTTTGTCATTTTTCTTTATGAGAAACCAGCTTTTATGTCTCGCGATTATTTATTTATGACGCTTTCGCGAAAGCGTACCTGCAATATACTAATAAAAAAAGGGACACAAGGTCCCCAATTTTTTACTTTCTTATTCCTAATTCCTTAATAAGCTCACGATATCTTAAGATATCCTTCTTCATAAGGTAATCAAGTAATGAACGACGCTTACCTACCAATTTAACCAAGCTACGCTCTGTATTAAAATCGTGACGGTTTTTCTTAAGGTGTTCTGTTAAGTGATTGATACGGTATGTGAATAACGCGATTTGCGCATCAGTGTTACCAGTATCGTTTACTGACTTTCCATACTTTGAAAAGATTTCAGCTTTTTTTTCTGCAGTTAAATACATGCCAAAATTATTTGAAATAATGAATATTATGTATGCCAGACTATCTGACGTATCGCTTAAAGCGAGTGCAAAAATAATGTTTTATTGTGGTTTACAAGCTTTTAAATCAAAAAAGTTAATCTGATACTTTTTATTATTTACCTATCGTAAGACCAGTTCATTATATCTGTGCGCAATCCTATGTTAAACCAGGTTGTGGATTGATCAACCACTCTTACGTTATCTACTTGAGGAGAAATATCTCGATAAATAAGCTGTGCATAAACTTTTAAGTTTGAGGCTGGATTGATTAAATACCCTGCTTCAAGTTGCCCATAAAAATAGCTTGCGGTATTACCTTGAGCTACTTCATTACCGTTTTCAAATGCGCGATTATCTTCACTGGTGTAAATATTTCCTCCATAAGCAAGATTGTCGGTATTTGATAATATATCATAACCACGTTCCCCTAAAATAGCTTTACCGATCCCGTACCATCGTTTATAGTCATATCGGCCTATAAAAATCATCTCATAGAAGTTTGCACCCCATGGATGAGCAAGCGCTTGGTTACTATTACCATAATTAAGAACGATAGAATTATGACTGTAAGTAAAAGGCCTTACCCGATTATACTCTGCTTGAAGCATTAAACCTTTAATAAAAGCATTTTGCCATTTTACACCTAATTGAAAGGCACTTTTATTCTTAAAACTACCACCACCAGCCACGGCATCACTAGAAAACTCGTCAAAAACAAGCTGTCCATATCCCGTAACCCTATTGGTGAATTTATATTTTGCAGTAGCGCCTATTAAAGCATTTCCACCTCGTGAACCTGTTTGTAATTCAATAGCTTGATAAAAAATGATAGGATTAATATAATTAAAATCAAATCCTCTTTGGTTATCATCCTGCCAAAGCACACTTTCAAACAATCCGATATTAAGTCGCTTTGTAGCATTCCAACTTAAATAGTGAAAAGTCATAAACTTAGTACGAAAACTATCATCGGCAGTTACTTCACTGCGCACATCTCTTAGCGAGGTGTAAAGAACAGTGTAGTTGAGTTTCCAAAAATTTGCATTTACTTTAAAGTAAGGGAATGGCATTGAGTTATCACTTAAAATTAAAGATCTGTATCCATCTCCTATAAAATGCTGCCCATGACCTAATTGTAAATCAAAATACTTGCTAGGTTTGTAATTAATATAACCTGTTGCTACTGGGTAATCGTAAATACTCTCACCGCCATCTTCAGCAATACCACGACCAGGTACAATACCTGGATTACCACCATCTGGTGCTCGCAGCGTGATTTCTCGGTTGAAATAATCTGCAAATCGACCTTGAGATTCTTGAATCGTAGCTCCAAATGTTATTTGCTTACCGATACCACCGTTTACCATCGCGAGCCTAGTATTATTAAAAGTATTAATATCGGAATCAAAATCTTTACCCAACTGTAGGTCTACTCCTGGATCTATTACAAACCAGTAATCATCTCCTGCAACTCTAAAAAAGTGCTCATTCCACCATTTGCGACCTAACCATGTTGTGCGTTCTTCTGTTAAACTAGAGCGCTGTGCTTCTAAATCAAAATAAGCTCCTACTTGATTAAAGGTATAAGGCTTAATACTACTATGAGCATTAGTACCAATTTTGTTCATAGCAGCTTCATATGGTGCATAACGCTGATACGAAAAAGGAATTATTGCGTTTGAGAGTAATTCTTGATTGGTGTATTTATTTGATTTGATACCTTGGTAATCATTGTTCGCTTTCGCGAAAGCGATACTGTCTAATTCATTGACCGCATCATTCTTGGCTGGCGATGCAGTATTTTGCTTTTCATCAAACGTAGCAAAGGAACCACCTGATACCAATGGAACTGGTGTGTTTATAACAAATTGCATAAACGTGGGATTCCCGTTGTAGCTAGGTGGCGTAATTTGGGGCAATGAATTAAAAGCTTTTCTCAATTCATTTTTTACATCTTGCTCTTTTGAGTCTAAGGTGATAACAATAAACTCACCTTCTTTATTTACTTCAAACCTAATTGTCGCACTACTAGAGCTAACATCTTTTGGGTGATCATAATTATTTTGAAGTTGCACGTATAATTCCTCATAAAAACAGCTGGATAATTCACTGGATAAAACTGATTCACAATTACTAAAAATAGGGAATTTCTCTATACTTGTTTGAGCAATACCTGTTATAGAAGACAGTATAAAAATTAAAGAGAGAATTGATCTCATAAATTCAAGTTATAGGCTCAAAGATACACTTTAATAATACCGAATAAAAAATCCCAGACTCATATTAAAAAACAGGTCTGGGATCACAATAAATGGTTGATGTTTATTGCTGAATTGAAAATGTTATTGGTATTGAATAAATCACCCTAACTGGTTTATTATTGATTTTGCCAGGCTGCATTTGCGGTAATTTGGCCATCACTCTATTCGCTTCCTTTACTAATCGTTCATTAGGAGCACGTACTTTGATATCAATTGGATTACCGTTTTCATCAATTGTGAACATAGTAGCTATCTTAAATTTATCTCCTTGACCTGATAAATCTTCGGCTAGACTAGTATCAAAATTTCTTTGAATGAATCTTTTCATCTTTTCATTCATGCAGTCATACTTTTCCTCTCTTGACAAATCTTCATCACAACCAGGAAAAAGCGGCATTTCTTGAACGGCCATTATAGGACTGCTGGTAGTAGATGTGGTCGATTTGCTTTTTGCTTCTGCCTTACTAGATGTAACTGGCGTGACCGCAGACTCTGTAACAGGCGTTTCTTCCCTTTTTTTGTCATCATTTTCAGGAACAAGGTCGTTATTATCAACCACCTTTAATTTACTCGGTTCTATAATTTTAGGAGTTTCGATTCTTACAGGTTTTGCAATAGGCTGTTTAATGATTGGGTTATCTGGAATTACTCGATAAACATCATGATCTTCTTCCCACAGGTCTATGATCGTAGTACCAACGATTGCAGGAACAGGCTTAGTTTCTTCGGTGGTGGTTTCAATAACCATCCAAACTAGCAATAGCGCTGCTACCAGCCCTATTTGAAAATTAATAATGGGATTGACTTTTGTGTTAATTGATTTCTTCCTCTCGATACGAGAAAGTACCGATGTTGCAGCATCGGTATCTTTTTTAAAGAGACTCATAATTAATGGTTTAAAATGTTATTAGGAACAGAAATCAAGAGTCGTACCAAAAACCGTTAATTCAAAATAAAATCCATAAGCTTTTAATGAAAATATTGTTTTATTAATAATAAAAAAGCCCGACTTTCTACAAGTCGGGCTTTTTTAAAAATTTATTTAATTATCTAGTCCTGTACCTGGAAGATAATTGGTAATGCATAAATAACACCTACCGCTCTCCCACGCTGCATACCTGGAGTCATTTTAGGTAATTTATTTATTACACGTGCAGCTTCTTTCTGTAGATCTGGATGCTTAGCACGAGATTGAACTCCTACAATATTTCCTTTACTATCGATTTTAAACTGTACCGATATTTTTTGACGACCTTCAAGACCTAAGTCGTTTGCAAGACCGGTATTAAAGTTACGGTTAACGAACTTGGTGATTTTTTCACTCATACACTTCTTACGGTCGGCATTATTTTTCTTATCCTCACAACCAGGATAAATAGGCACATTTTCAATAATTGCAAAAGGCACATCGGCAATCACTTCTTCTACACCTACTTCTTCAGAAACCTCTTCTACCTCAACAATTTCTTCTTCTTCATCGGTTTCAGTATCCTGAATTTCCACCTCTTCAATTTCTACATCATCCTCAACAACTTCCAGAATTTCTGGAGCTGGTGGCGGTGGTGGTGGCGGTGGTGGTGTATCAAGCATTTGTGTAATTGGAATTTCCTCTTCAATTACGAATTCTTCAATTTCAACTGGCGGCTCCTCGATTTCGACTGTTTTTGTCTCATACTCCAAACCTTGCCATGCTAGCAAAAGCATAAATGCCAGTCCTGCAAGAGCATACAACGTAATATTCTTACGTAAATCTGCCTTTTCTGATTTTTTAACTTCCATTGCGGTGGTGTTTAGTGGCTAAAAATAAATAATTCAATTTTTCTTAAAAGCTTTTAACGCTAAGATTTTTTTATCTGTAACATTTTACTGATAACATAAAGTAATAAAGCACCAATAATAATGCCAAATACATTAGCAAAAACGTCAAAGATATCCATAGATCTATTTTGTGAGAAATATCCTTGACCTAATTCTATAAGAACTCCTATTATAAAAGATAATACCATAGCTCCTATAACAACTGTTCTAGAAAAATCTTCTAGTATGTTTTTTATATTCCATGAATAGTCAGGAAACTTTGAAACATAACCGACATAAAAAAAGAAGTACCATACTATCGCCATAATAGAATAGGCAATTGCATGATACACTTTATCTTGAAAACTGAGCTCAAAAGGAATAGGAAAGGGTAAACTTGTTAGTGAAAGATAAGCAATCACTAGAGTGTAAACCGGCGCAACCCCTTTAAGCAAATGCTTCACTATCCTACAAGATCTTTATAAGCATCAGCAGTCATAAGATCATCTACTTGTGAAGCGTCGCTTATTTTTATTTTAATCATCCATCCATCACCATAAGGGTCAGAGTTTACTAACTCTGGCTCGTCTTCTAATTGCTCATTAAATTCAACAATTTCACCTGACAATGGTAAAAACAAGTCAGAAACGGTTTTTACCGCTTCTACCGTACCGAAAACTTCCTCTTGATCAAGTGTTTCATCTACGGTTTCAACCTCAACGTATACAATATCACCTAATTCGCTTTGAGCAAAATCAGTGATCCCTACTGTTGCAACATCACCTTCTATTTTTACCCATTCGTGGTCTTTGGTGTACTTAAGTTCTGCTGGAATATTCATTATTTAATTTTTAAAGGGGTAAAGTTAAAACATTAAGCTTTTTAAGCCACAAGTTTACTATTATAATTACGTAAAATCATTTACTAATTTCCAAACGTATATCTTAATGTAATTCCACTACGAATAGTGGTCTGCGGAAACGCCGTCGAAATTGCAAACTCGCTGAAAGTATGGTCGTAATAGAAGATTCCAGTAAAGGCCTGGCTAAAGGCATATTCTGCGCTGAATTTTAAACCATAAATTGTTTGTCCAGCAGTAGCTTGACTATTATCAAAATCTAAATATCTTACTATAGTAATATTATCTCTGATTGAACCATCCAATCTCATGTTCAAGTCGCTTTTTATCACACGACTGCGTCCACCCCAATTCGTTCTAAATTTGAGATCCTTTAATCTATAACCAACTCCTACGATCCATTCTTTACTGTTTATTTCAGTAAGTAGGTTATTATCAAAACTTAGGGACACAGCTCTATCCCTACGATGTTCTACAGCAATAGACATTGAATTTTTCATTTCAAAATCAATCTTGAACAATGGCGAAAAACTCTCAGTCAAATTGATGTTGAAATATAGTTGTGGTGACTTGAAATCTCCATTTTGATTTAATGATCCTGGATTAAGCGTGGCATTTTCATCATAATCAAAATTTCTATTACCAGCAACAAAATCTAGATTACGTTGAAATTGATTAATCGTATAACTAGACCTGTACCCATGATTCAATGAAAATCTTCTAAAACGTTTTTTAAACCATTTAAGATTCATTAATCCTGTGTACTTTAAAGTCCAATTAGGTAAAGGAATATCTCTAAAAGCACTACGATCTTGATCTTCAACATCTCGCCCTTCATAAGCAGCAATAAAGGAAGGCAATAAAACTTCCTGACTATTACGTGAAAAACCTACAGGAAACCCATCTGAATCACGGTTAAATGTTGTAGTTCCATAAAATTCCGTTGCCAGTTTATTGGCTACAGCTAGTCTATTATTTCTAAATGTCTCAAAAGTTTTGGAGCCATTGATATCGCTTTTTTGGAAAGCAGTACCAATCATAATGGTAGAAATATCAAAGTTCCCAAATTCATTAGGTGTCAACGATTGATATTGTAAGGATGTTGGATTTACTCGATAATTTTCTTGATAGGTTTCTTGATAATTTCGGTTTCCTACAAGGTCCAGAGTTAGGTCCTTTACTAGATCAACTTTAATGTTATAATCAAACTTGCGTGAAGCTACCTCACTATACTGTTGATTAAAATCCTGGAACAAGGTTAACCAACCTTTTCTTGCGGCTAGTTCTCTAACTTCTGCCTGTGACCCAAACACAAAACCTGTAGTAGGCTTTAAAGTCCCTATAAACCCAATATCATTTGTGTAACCTGGAAGGAACATACCATTGGTTTCCTCATAGTTTATTTGTGCTCTTTTTACTGAAGTTACCACACCTATTAAAGTATTAAGAGCTTGATTTGCAAAGTTCTTCTTAGGGATCTTCTTTTCCTTTTCTTCCTTAGCCTGATCGGGATTTGGTGTTCCAGCTGGTGTGCGCGTTCTACTGCGGCTGCGTGATCTCTTACGGGCATTACGTGCTTCGTTTCCAAATTTAATCTTCTCTAGACCTACGTATTTATAAAGATTATCTAGATCCAAAGTACCGTTGATACGATGTGTATTGGCATTTGAAACAGTATTACCTATATCCGGTATATCATCTAATTGTGAAAATTGTTGCGATGATCTCTGCCAGTTAAAATCTGCTGTGTAAGTGTAGTTCGCTTTCGCGAAAGCGAGAAAAGGAAACTTATCAAACGGCAATTTATAAGTAAGTTGTAATTGTTGATTGTGTTGATTAGGAATACCTTCATCAAAAAAGTCGGTCCATAAGGTATAGTCTTGATCTACTTCATTGGACTCTGAATCAATGTAACTACGGACCAGTCTATTCTGATTGGCACTTAAGTTGAACTGTAACGATTTTGTCAAATCCCAATTAATAGCATACTGATGATTGAGTGTAAAATTGCGATTTGTTAATGGAGCGATACTGATATTTTGCGCATCTGGAATACCATCACCATCAATATCTACTGGATTAGTATCCAATTGAAGATCTCTAAATTTTTGAAAGTTGTATTGTCTAACAATATTCCCACTCGCAGAAAAATTATTAGGTAATAAATTAAGATTAAAATCACTTAAGAATTTACCGTACTTACCTTCTAAAAAGCTGATGTTCTTGAAAGGCTCAACCTCGGCTTTAGGAAACGCATAATTATAAGTTGCTCCTGCATTAACTGACTGTTCTTTATATTGCTCAATTTCAAAGTTGCGTTGATCTACTTGATTGTAACTTCCAGAGAAAGTAAAGTTTTCAATATCATACGGCATTGGTTTTGAATCACCTGTTCGCTCCTTGCGCACTCCTATAAGATTGACGCTTTGCCTGCGCGTATAGTTTTCGGCTTGTTCCCTTATTGCGTCTCTTTCGGCGTCATTGTCTGCATTATCTAATCTAGTATCCAATTCAATATCCTCAAACTGTGGATCAAATTGCGGTGTTATGGTTTCTTCACCTATACTATAAGTGAACGGTAATTGTACACCCCATTTTTTAGGTAATAATTGACCTAGACTTACATTTGTTGTGATATCATATTGTGTGACATTTTCACGATCTCGCTCGTTAGGTCCTTGCTCAATAGCTCCAAAACCTATTGTACTGCGTCTACCTGTCGCAGTAACCGATGCAAAATCGGCAACATTTGCATCAAGATTCATAGTTGCCGCATAACCACCTTCGTTTTTAAGACCAGCAAGTCTCATTTCATTTACCCAAACTTCACCACATATTTGGTTTGATGTTGGATTGCGTACACCTATCATAAGTGCTCGTATATCTCCAAAATTTGGATTTCCACGGATACCATAACTATGTTGTGCTGCCTCGTTAGGATCTCCGCCAAGGTTAACTTGATCAAAGAAATTAGCTTCGTTTACATTTAATGCTGGATTTCCTAGTACTCTAGCTTTCAATTCCTGCAGTAACTCGAGGTTAATCTTAAAATTGTTACTATTAGGCCAAACTTCATTGCGATCAGTAGCTCCAAATGCTGTAATAGAAAGTGGCAATCTTACCTCATAATAATTTTGGGTGAAATCTACACCCATTCTCACAAAGACTTCAATCTCACCATCAGCAAGTGCGAGTTCATTTACTAGAGATTCAGCATGGACAAACATTTCTAAATCTTCATATTGACGCATGTCAATTCGAATGTTCTTAAACACAGCTCTTGAATCACCAGATTCTAAATCACAAACTCTTAAAGCTAGCGATTGTTCATTCTGTCTGATGTTTTGATTTTGAGTTCTTAATTCTTCTCTTTCAACTCCTGGTGGTAATACATACCTAATTGGAGTTCTAGATTCGTTATTTTCAATATTAACACCTTCAACTTCAAAAACAGTAGGGTCGTCTGCGGCGTTAGGATCCGTTTCATCTAATGAAGCAGTGTAACGACGATAATCACCGCGCACTAGATCCAAAGAACCAAATCTTAAATGCGTATCTACGTTAAAATCTGTCAGGTACATTCTCATGAATCGAATAGCTCTAAAATCTGCTATTTCATTAATCACTTCACGATTAGGATCATTAAGCGGCACTCTAAACTGCACCCATCTTGTATCTATACGAGTTCCGTTAGGCAATTCGGTTTGTACTGTTTTAGTATCGTAGATGTAATCGTTGTTATTAACGTCCATTCCTGGAAATACTGGAATATTATATTCGAAATAACTATCGATGGTATTCATGGTGTTATCTCTATTAATATCCTCAACATCTGGCAAAGTGGTTGATCCTCTATTTGTTTGAGATACTTCAGAAGGTGAGTTTCCTTCTGTCCCATTATAATTTCTATAACGATTAACTATATCACCGTTAGCGGCAAGATAAAACTCATAATTATCATTAGCTGGATCTACTGGACCAAAAGCAGGAAAGGAATTAATCTCTTCGGCATCACTAAAACCATCTAAACCTATATCTTGATTTGCTCTCTCTTGTCCCTGCGTGTCAAATGCGTAAACAAGAGATTGACTATTAGGGACTTTTCCATAAGCCGTTGATGTAGTTAATATCGTACCTCCATCATCCGGTAATCCATTTTCAAATTGCTTACGGTTGTCCTTTAGCACATCTTCAGATATACTTCCTAAGTTGATAGAAATTGTTCCTCCTGTATTAGTAGGGTCAAATGCAAATGTGTCCATCATCCAAAATTGAATGTACTCCACATTATTTTGCTCAAAATTGGTACTTGAGAACTGTCTCATGATACCTGCCCAATTATCCTGTGGATTAGGAAGAATGTTTGAACCAGCTGCAGATGGATTGTAATTATAAGGACCACGCTCGCTTGGATAATAGGCAAGATCTAGTGTATTTACTACTTGTTGTTGACCTTGTTGTAAATCCACATTAGGAAACAACTCATCTATAAACACTCTACGCGTTCTCCAATCTGAAACATCATCGTCTGTAATACCTGCTGGTCTTTGCGTTCCATAGAATATTGGATCAATGGAATACCAGGACATTTTGGCCCTGCTATAATTATACTCTAGCGGATTTGAAGAACTTCCATTACCTTCAAAATCAACTGGTGTACTCGCTAACGACCAAGCAAACGGACTTAATATATCGATAGTCGTTTGAGAACCCTCAAAATCATCTACATATGCAGCTGCTCTATTACCAAAATTATCACCAGCTGGCGAGCCAGGAAATAAATACGCAATTTCACCTCTTAATGATAGATTTGAAGCAACATCAGTATCAATATTTGGTAATTTATTAACCAGTCTCGTTAACACAGGCACCTCAGTATTGTACAGAAAGTTTGCACCTAAAATAGTATTGTTAATAGGCTCAAAACCGTAGGTAGATTTTTGTGTAATGGGACGTTCTTTAAGATTCAAAAAAGTACCTCCTACTATAAGATCCTCACTAAATTTATGTTCTACATTTATTCCTGTAAATCTCTTTGTTTGCTGTCTGAATACCGAATTATTCTCTGTAGAAACTTGAATTGGTGTGTTTGAATTAAGTAACGCTTGATCCAGAATAATAACTCGACCAGCTAGATAGTCTACTGTATAATCTATACCTTCTTGTAGGGTTCGTCCACCAGCGGTAACAGTAACCGAACCTCTAGGAACATTGAAAGCACCTATAGGAATACCTTCTTGACCAGTTGATTTGTATTGACCTTTAATTAAATACTTATTCTTATCAGCGTTTTCTAGAGCTTGAGCCTTGGTCGTGCGATACATATTGCGGTATACATACTGCTCTTGATTTGCATTATAAGTAGATGGGTTGTTATAATCTTCTGGACCAGCGCCAGGAGTAAGATCTAACTTATTGAATAAAAATTCACCAAAAGGTTCTACACTCGTGAATATAATACGCCCATTTTCTGGATCGATAGTCAAACCAGGTACATAATCAAAGAAACCGTCACCATCAGGTTGCGGATCTCCTTGTTGATTTAATCTATCTAAATCAAATACTCTAATTAATGTGGTTTCTTCAACGTCACTAGGTAAAGCAACTGGTGGATTGGTTAGTGTTCCAGGAGCAGCTGTTATATAATTTAACTCTGGTGGATACTGGTAAAATATATTTAATCTAAAATCCTCTGGTGATAATTGAAATCCACCTAGATTATAAATGTTTTTCATCATTAGGTCCCAAGATGGCTCCGTAACAGTTACCAAGTTGCTCTTAAGTAACTTTACTACTAGATTTTGGTTATTAACAGCTACTTGCCCAGGATTCGTGTTTGTGTCTACATTGGTTGCAACTACACCATCATTAGCAAATTCTCCTACTTGATATACCTTACCACCAGCAGTAAACTGGAAAGCAACTGCAAGTACTTCATCGTTATTCAATCTTTGTCTTAAAGATATATAACCTAATTGCGTGTTTAAGGTATATTCATTTGGTGCTAATTTCCTTGCATTTTCTAAGGAAACGTAATCAAAGCCTTCATTTACTTGTGCACCACCAAAACCTTGCTGGACTGTTCCTATGTCTCTAATTTGCTCATTGAGTAATGAACTTGTAGAACCATTTATTCCTCTAGGGTTGAATTGGTTATTTGAATTGTCAGGATAAGCACCTTCTGTAACGTTAACAAAACCGGGAGGAACAACGTCTAAACCAATATTTTCACCGTCAGACTCACCTAAATCCTGAATAGCTACTAAATTACGTACATCTTGAGTACGATTACCACGATTGGTAATCCAAACCTCGGCTCTTGTGATTTGTACATTTGTATTTATAAATGGATAATTTTCTAGGGTGCGATCGTAATTATCCCTAAAATAATGAGCTAGGAAAAAGTGCCTGTTCTCATCATAATCCAGCGAGAAGAAATCAAATTCATTTATTGATGCTCCACCTTGAGCCTGCACTGTACGAGCCTCACTTTGTTGTTCTGAAAAAACAGCAGTAATTCTCGTTTTTCCAAATTGCAATTCTGTTTTAATACCAAAAAGACTTTGCGCACCACGAATAAGTTGAGAATTAAGTGGCATATTCACATTACCTACCTCAATACTTTGTAAAATATCGTCTTCTGTAGGTGTGTAATCAAGTTTAATTTGATTTTGAAAATTAAAGGTGCTTTGAGTATCGTAGTTAGCATTAACCTGTAGCCTAGTACCTACCTTACCTACAAGTGATAAATTAATTCGCTGGTTAAAATCAAAAGTGGTATTCTGTCTATTTCTAGGGGAAAAACTAGGGTTATCACTACGATTAAAAAGCAGCCCTAGATCTACCTCTACAGATCCTTGTGGAACTACCGATATCTCTGTACCACCAAAAATACTTTCAAACAAAGCCGAGTTTACATAAAAATTGGGTAAAAGATTCTTTTGCTTTTCCTTATCCTCATCCGTTTTTCCTGCAATTGCCTGTGCTTTTTCAATGAAATAACTTTTCATTTGTTCTTTCATAGCACGCTGTAAATACTGCTCTCTGGTAAGTACAAAGGGATAATCCAATTGATAGCCAGCAAATGTAGTCCTCAAAATATACCTATCCATTACTGGATCATATTCATACATTTTGGTTATGGAAGGTGGATCTGGTAATTCTAATTTACCTAATTCGACTCCATTAGGTATAGAATCGTTCTCTTGTGTTGTGGGTTGTTGCGCTTTCGCGAAAGCGAAACAAAAAAGAGCTATTAAAACAGGTAAAAGCTTCATTTTAAAATACCTATATCCCAAATCCTATAATTGTTTTAATGCTTGTTTAATCAAATCTTCTACCGTGGCATCTGGTTGATTGCTCAAAATTTTATCCACGACTTTTTGAGCCTGCTTGCGAGCATAGCCTAAAGTTTCTAGTGCAGATAACGCTTCATCACGGCCAGTATTGCTTGCAACAATAGAAATTTCTGGATTATCTAATACTTGTAATATTTTATCCTTAAGATCGAGTATAACACGTTGCGCTGTTTTTGCACCTATACCTTTTACACTTTGTATCGTGCGCACATCTTCACTAGCGATAGCTTGTGCAATTTGTGTGGGCGCAACACTGGATAACATGGTATGAGCTGTATTTGCACCAACTCCAGATACGGACAGTAATAGTTTGAAGATTTCTCGTTCACTTTTTTCGGCAAAACCGAACAACCTGTGTGCATCCTCACGTACTTGCATATAAGTATACAACTTGCACTGCTCGTTGTCTGGCAGTTGTGAATATGTGTGCAGTGATATTTCTACTAGATATCCTACTCCATGGCAATCAATTACTACATCGGTCAGGTTTTTTTCTACTAGCCTGCCCTGAAGTTGTGCAATCATAATTGGTTAATTGTGTTTCAAATGTAATAAAATAATCTATTGCGGTTGTTGCGACCTTTTCAACTGCAATGAACGGTTATAGGACTCCTTTTGTTGTGCATCTATAACTGCCACGGCAGCCATGTTCACGATCTCGTCCACACTAGCTCCTAATTGAACTACGTGTACGGGTTTTTGCAAACCTAAAAGGATAGGACCTATACTATCAGTACCATTAAGTTCCTTCATCATTTTATAAGTACTATTTGCACTTTCAAGGTTAGGAAACACTAATGTATTCACTTTTTTACCTGCAAGTTTTGAAAAAGGAAACTTGTCCTGAAGTAATTCAGAATTTAAAGCAAAATCGGCTTGTAATTCTCCATCTACTACTAGATCGGGATAATATTGGTGTAAATATTTTACCGCATTACGTACTTTAACAGCATTAGGATGTTCTGATGACCCAAAGTTCCCGTAGCTTATCATTGCGATATTAGGCGTGATACCAAACAACTGGGCTGTACGGCCTGTCATTTGTGCAATTTTTGCTAGTTCAATAGCATCTGGATCTATGTTTATAGAAGTGTCTGAAATAAACATAGGACCTCGTTGTGTGATCATTAAATTGGTACTGGCTACTTTGTCAACTCCTGGTGCGCGACCTATAATCTCTAACATAGGTGTGATGGCACGAGGATAGGACTGAGCAAATCCAGTGATTAAACCATCGGCATCACCCATTTCTACCATCATCGCCGCAAAATAATTGCGCTGTCTTAAAAATTTACCGGCATCAAATAAAGTAACCCCTTTACGCTTTCTTATTTTCCAAAACTCTTCAGCATATCTATCTCTGCGAGCTTTTTCTTCATCGCTTTTGGGATCAATAATTAAACAAGGTTGATCAAACTCAAGTTCCTCTTTAAGTTCTTCAATTGTTTCCCTGCGTCCCAAAAGTATAGGTGTTCCTATTCCTTCTTCTAAAACAATTTGCGCTGCTTTGAGTACATCTAGTTGATCGGCCTCGGCAAAAACAATTCTTTTTGGATTTGTCCTTGCTCTATTTAAAATAAGCCTGACAAGCTTATTATCTGAGCCCATACGTGTGAGCAATTGCTCCTCGTATTTCTCCCAATCTTGAATTGGTTCTTTGGCAACTCCTGTTTCCATGGCTGCTTTTGCAACAGCTGGCGGAATGGTTGAAATTAATCTAGGGTCAAAGGGTTTTGGAATTATATAATCCCTACCAAAGGTAAGTTTGAGCTCGCCATAGGCGATATTAACTTGTTCAGGAACTGGTTCTTTTGCAAGACTAGCAATAGCATGAGTAGCTGCTAGTTTCATTTCTTCATTAATTGTAGTTGCTCTTACATCTAGCGCTCCACGAAAAATAAAAGGAAAACCTAATACGTTATTTACTTGATTAGGGTGATCGCTTCGCCCTGTTGCCATAATGATATCATCACGGGTTGCAATAGCTAGGTTGTAATCAACCTCGGGCACTGGATTTGCCATGGCAAATACAATCGGGTTTTCATTCATGCTCAATAGCATGTCCTCATCAACAATGTTTCCTACTGAAAGACCTAAAAATACATCGGCATTCTTAAATGCCTCGCGCATGGACACGGTATCCATCTCTCTTGCAAATTGCATTTGCATATCACCAAGATCTGTCCTAGATGTTGTAATTAAACCGTCCACATCATACATCATGATGTTTTCCTTCTTTGCTCCTAGCTTTACATAAAGGCTGGTACAAGAAATAGCGGCGCTACCAGCTCCTGACACAACGATTTTTACGTCTTCTATTTTTTTATCAGCAAGTTCAAGCGCGTTGAGTAATGCCGCACTTGAAATAATGGCTGTACCATGTTGATCGTCATGCATTACTGGGATATCTAACTCCTCTTTTAAACGGCGTTCTATTTCAAATGCTTCTGGAGCCTTGATATCTTCTAAATTTATCCCACCAAAAGTTGGGGCAATATTTTTCACAGTTTGAATGAACTCTTCAACATTTGTGGTATCAACCTCAATATCAAAACAGTCTAGGTCAGCAAATATTTTGAAAAGCAGCCCTTTTCCTTCCATTACAGGTTTAGAGGCTTCTGGGCCAATATCACCAAGACCTAAAACAGCGGTTCCATTAGAAATTACGGCCATAAGGTTTCCCTTGGTAGTATATTTATAAACATTTGCCTTATCCTTAGCTATTTCAAGACAAGGCTGTGCAACACCTGGACTGTAGGCAAGAGATAAATCTCGTTGACTACTATACTTTTTAGTAGGTACAATTTTTATTTTACCAGGTTGCGGTTTTGCGTGATATACTAATGCTTCTCTACGTTTACTTTCTTCACTCATGGGGTTTGAGTTTAATTGCTCAAAAAAAAATGGAAAAACAAATGTACTAGATATTGTTAAGATAGGTACTAAGGTTAAGGTAAATATGGAACTCGCTTTCGCGAAAGCGAAATAAATTTTATCTTTTATTGTTTCAACAACAATTAGTATATAAGGATGATAAAAGTAAAAATAATCCAATCTATACCATATAAAACAAACCAATATAACTACAGGAACAATTACTACAAATTTACAAATCCACTAAACCAATTCGTTAATTACGTTTTTAAGAACTTTTATATCAGGCAATCGCCCAACATTCTGTAGTTTGATAGTCGCTAGTTTTTGAGCAATCGTAGTAGAGTCTAGTAGAGACTTGTTACTGAGCCTGGAAAATAAAAATCCCGCCCAGAAAGCATCACCTGCACCTGTGACGTCCTTAACATCTTTTACTTGTAACGCAGCTTGATTCAATACACCTTCTTTAAGATCTGAAACAGCAACACCGTCTTTACCTTTGGTAAGACATATCGTAGAAACTCCTTTAGAATGGAAGTAACTAAAAATTTCTTCATCAGATTTGTGATTATCAAAATACCTATAACAATCGTCTATACTTAATTTTAGTAATGGATTATTAGCCAAATACTGCGCAATCACTTTTTTTGCTTCTTTACGATCAGACCAAATTTTCTCGGAGTAATTTAGGTCTATACTTAGTTGCAGACCAAGTTCTCTAGCTCGTTGTGCTCCTTTTAAAATTGTAGCTCTTGCTGGGTTTTTACTCAAAGCAAAACATGTGGTGTGATAAATCTTAGACAAATCCAACAGTTCATCTGTAATTAAATCTTCTGTTATAACAGAGTCTGCCTCTCTATAGGCAGTAAAATCTGGTGTGTCTATAGATCTAGAAATTAAAATAATAGAAGTAGGTAATCCAGATGCTCTATTTATGTGTGAGGTATTTACCTGTTCACTTTTTAATTTATCAACTATAAAATCCCCTAATCCATCTTTTCCGCAAGAGCCGATAATAGCAGATTTCAACCCTAATCTTACGGCATTAACCGCAACATTAGTTGGAGAACCACCTAAAAAACGGTGGTAATTTTTAGTTTCTGAAATACTTACATTTTTTTCATGACCTATAAAATCAATCAATATTTCCCCTACACACAATATATCAATGGTCTTCACTAGTCAATTAATATTTTAAAATTATTATTTAATGATTTATGCAGGATTACTGCTCCTGCCGCACTCCAAGCACATTTAGGCACACCTAAAGGCTCACCCGTGATAGAATGGAAATTTTCATAAAAGGCAAATTCCTCAAGTGCGTTTAATTGATTTATATTCCTCAATAAATCTTGAGCTGCTTGTTCATATCCCATACTGCATAAGGCTAATCCATAAAATCCGTTTACCATAGGCCAGCTACCACCATTATGAAATTCATAAGGATAGTTCCTGAATTCATACTTACAATTATCTTTCAATAAGTTCCAATGCTCATCTTCTTGCATCACTGGTGGCCAAAATGCCGGTAATACTTGGAGTTTGCTTTGAGATAATAAATTTTGACTGTATTCAACTATTCTTTCTTTAAGATCTGAAGAACCTAGGTTCAGTATCAAGAATAAACTATTTGCAAATGCATCAAATTGCGTTTTATATCCAGATGGTGAAAATGACGCTGGTAAATAACTCTTTAGAGCCATAGCTTCGTAAGCTCTAGGATGAAATTTCTCTGCTTTAGAATCTCCTAAGAAGTTAATTTGCAGCTGCTCTATAATAGAATCAATTTTATGATCGATTTGTACCTTATTTTCAAAATGATTGTAACACTTTAAGGCCCATAATCTCAATAATTGATCATATAATACATAACCATCGGTAATGTACTCATCTGCCCAGTTACCAGATAACGGTATGTACAGCAAATGCTTGTTGTTAAATTCCCAAGCATTTAAGAGTTTTAGACATTTATTGATGTTAGGTTTATATAATTCTACTATTTGAGGATCTTGCTTATAATGTGCTAGCTGGCAAACTCCTATTATAAACCAAGTTACCGCATCGACTCTACCTGCTAGACCACCATAACTAACTTCTACTTTTTTACCCTTAAAAGCAACATTAGACGGAATGGTTCCTATATCATGTTGGTGTGCTGCAAGCGTATGGATGGTTTTCTCAAAAGTCTTGACTAGTTCTTCATCTTCAGAGGCAAGTGCTGCTAGACCACATATGACCCCATCTCTAGACCACACCCTTTTATAATTCGATATATCTAAGGCGCTTGCAAGAAAACCATGCACAGATGAGGCTTTATGAAGCAACTCAATTGATTTATTATATGTAACACTATTCATGTAGAGAAGGTTTTCTTGATTGAATAAACAGTGTCACTATAGTAGCAAGAATTAATAATGCCCCTGCAAAAGTGATTGCATTACGTGGATCGTTACCTAAAAAATTCTTAAGTACAAATCCAAATGTCAACGTTTGAAATATCATAGGTATTACTATCATCATATTTATAATACCCATATAAACTCCATAACGTTCTTTAGGAATATTAGATATTACCATTAAATAAGGAATTCCCATCATACTCGCCCATCCTATACCGAAACCGGTTATCGCAAAGAGTAAGAAACTTTTATCAGATATATGAGGAAATACTAGAAATCCAGCAGCAGCAAGCAATAAACAAACCGCATGAACTAATTTAGGGCTGTATTTTTTTGCAAAACCTACCAATGCAAATGCCACTAAAAACGTTACTACATTATACCAGCCATTTATTAAACCTGTCCAACTTACTGCCTCATTATAAACTTCCTCATTAGTTGGTGTTACATTCCATACAGAAAGCGCGACGCTCTTTGAAGCGTTTTGCCAGTAACAAAACAGCGCATACCATTGAAAAAAGTATACTAGTGCAAGTTGCCACATCACCTTAGGCATATCCTTAATAGCAGATACAATTTCAATAAGCGGCCCTAGAAATGAGCGTCTTTCTGCGCGCATTAAAGCAAGTTCTTTGTCCGTAGGAGGTATTTCTTCAGTTTTGCTATTACTCCATAATACAGATCCTATTGAAAACGCTGCACCCAAAAAAAACGAAGCATAAACCCATGTAGGTAATGAACCTGTTTTACCAATTATAAATATAGGAAAAACAACGATCGATAGGTTTGCAAGCACCTGTCCTAGACCGGTAAAGAAACTTTGCATTTGAAAACCTGTAGGCTGCTGTTCTGGTATCAATTTATCAGCGATTAAAGCTCTATAGGGTTCCATGGCTGTATTATTTCCAGCATCAAGAATCCATAACAACCCAGCTGCCATCCATAAAGAACTGCTAAAAGGAAAAAGTAATAAGCTGACACTACATAGCAATGCACCTATTAGAAAATAAGGTTTTCGACGTCCAAATTTAGTTGACCATGTTTTATCACTCATAGCGCCTATAATAGGCTGTACAAGTAATCCCGTCACAGGACCTGCTAGATGCAAAATAGGTATTTGATCTGGTGTTGCACCAAGAAAATCATAGATAGGCGTCACCGCACTTTGTTGCAGTCCAAAACTATATTGAATACCGAAAAAACCGACGTTCATATGCAAAATTTGCCAAAAATTCAGCTTTACCTTCCCTATCATTTTTTAAATTTTATCAAGATCAACATACTGTTCTTAAGGGTTTATATTAATTCAATGACAAATGGATTTTGGAAATAAAATTGGCATTAAATAAATAATGCCAATTCTACTACAGATTTCTCTATGACCTAATCCAAAATTGTTTGTGGATCTTTATTTCATTAAGCACAGTGGAATATCCTTCTTATGCCATAACAAAACAACCACTACCAAATAATATATTAAAATCTATATTGCAATCCTAATGAAACAGACCTTCCAGGAAGAGCTCTAGCTCTTAAATAATTAGTTTGCCCTTCTACGATGGAGCCTTCTTCAGACTCAGTGATACCTAATGTGTCAAAAATATTATTTGCAGACATGTTTACATTTAAGTTTTTAGTTATACCCATGTTTACAAATCCGTTTACTATTACAAATCCAGGCATAATTAATTCATTAGTGTCTTGGGCATATGCTTTTGTTTGTCCTATAAAGCTTAATCCTATGGAATTTTGCTTTTCAACGCCAAAGTTATAAGAAGGTATCAAATTATAAATAAAATCTGGTTGTCTCCTAGGTTTATTTCCCTCGTTATCTCCTGACTCAAGAGTTGCATTTGTATATGTAATCGCACCTCTAACAGTTAAATCCTTCAACCTATATGAACCTTCTACCTCTACACCGAAGGATTTGTAATCATTATCAATAATTAGATCCGGATTTGTAGCCTCGAATCCTGCTTGTTCTGTAGTTGAAGAATAAAATCCTGTAACATAAATAGCACCATTATCAAATCCTTGCTTGTACCCCACTTCTGCCTGATTAAGGAAATCTAGAGCGTTGATTCTATCAGAATTTTGGTAGTCTAATCCCGAGAACAAAATACGATCTGCCTTTGCAGATGCTCCTCTACTATAGCGTGCAAAAACAGCTTGTCTTTCTTGTAGTTTATAATTGACACCTAACGAATAAGAGAAGTAATCATAATTGTAATTCACATTTGTAGGAGCGGCGTTATCTACACTAAAAACCGCTTGTTCTGGTGCTGAAATAACACCATCATTATTTATATCTATAGTAGATTCTACACCTCCTGAAAATGCTCCATCTACTTTACCATAATCGAATCTGACACTTGCATCAAAATTTAAACTTTCACTTGCCTCTAATGCAATATTTAAATATGGAGCAGAGACGTTGTATTGTGTATCATAATTTCTTGCAAGGTTACCCCAAAAAGGTGTTCCATAAGCATATAATCCATTTTCACTTAAAGGAGCGCCTGCAGGATCAAAAACGTTGATCAATCTAGCATTCTCCCCTTTTACTTCTTGTAGGTAAGAATTCCAGCTCCAGTTCATTGAAACATTTTGAATGGATTTAAAGTAACCTAATGTTATGTCTAGGTTGTTGTATGATTTTGATAATTTAATATCATTCATGAAGTTATTAAAGTTTTCTAACTCAACATCAAACATATGAATACGCGCCACAAGACTATTTGCTCCTACTGGCGAACCATCCGTGAATTGTAACGTAGATCCAGCACCAAAAGAGTCAGCAATTAACGCACTTGTACCTACTTGCGATGGGAAAGGAGATACGAAGGCTCCACTGTTTGCAGAGAATCTACCATTATTAGAAACTTTATAGCCATTTCCTAGATCAAACTTCGCTGCAATTCCTAAGGATGTAGACACGGGATGCATACCATCTGTAACATCACCTCGTGAAGGCTCACCATCAGGCCCTAATCGTAGTGTTTGCGTTAAATTAGGTGTATGTAGTGATCCGGTAGTAGCATCAAAATTAGGAGCATCTTCCCAAGTAGGGTTTGCATTGGTTCCTGAAACTTGAATAGGAGCTGGCAAATAAGCTATCGCTCTATCATTTAAATACTTACCATAAACTCTTACAGATCCATTTTCAAATTCTTTCATCAAGCTCAATTTAAATTGACCTCCATTATTTGCAGTAAACCCAGCATCTCTTATTCCTTCTCCTACTCTATAAAACCCACCAGCATGAATATATAAATTATCCGCAACCTCAGTTCCGTATGAAAAATCAGTTCTAAAAGAATCATAATTAGCTCCGAATGTAGTTCCTATGATACCACCTTCTGATTTTCCTGTTTTACTTATAATATTTATAATTCCACCAGGAGCATTTGAAGTTTGTGTAGACGCAGATCCACCACGAATCGCTTCAATACGAGCAACGTTAGCATCAAATCTTGTAAAAATATCTGCAGTAGCAAAAGACATGTCTCCATATAATAATACTGGAAGACCGTCTTCCTGAAGTTGAACGTATTTGGAACCACCTGAAGAAATAGGAACACCTCTTACAGATATATTTGAGTTTCCTTCACCACCTGAAGACTCTGATCGTATACCTGGTATTGTTCTAAAAATCTCCGCAGTAGTTCTAGGCGCGCTTTGAGCAACAGTTTCCGTTTTCAAAGTTGTAACAGAAACACTTGACTCAATTTTTGCTTTAGGATTTGTCACACCAGTAACTACAACTGCCTCTAGAGACTCCGCATTTTCCTTCATTACAAAATCAACAACAACATTGGATCCGCTAACACTTACAGTTTTAATAACTTTATCATATCCTAAACTCGTAGCTACAATAGTGTAATCTCCATTTGGGACATTTGCAATGCTGTATTTACCATCAAGATCAGTCACAGCACCTTTGTTAGTCCCTTGAAGCACTAGATTCACACCAAGAAGTGTTTCGCCTTGAATATCTTTTGCAGTTCCAGAAATTGTCGATTGTGCGGTAACAGTAACAGCTGCAAACAACAATGTCACTATAATACCCCATGTAGTTTTCTTAATATTCATTTTGAGTAAAATTTAATTATCAGTAAATGTTGAGTTAATACTTTTTCGAAATTAGAACAAGGACAGAATTATTAATAAAAATTTTAACCGAAAACGTTTTCGGTTTTTTCGAAAACGTTTTCGATATTTACTTTTATTGTATTTTAGCTGCTATATTTTTGATAAATCCATCATGAAACAAGTCACATTAAGAGAAATCGCTAATAAATTAAACATCTCCATTACCACTGTTTCAAAAGCTCTTAAAGATTATCCAGATGTAAGTCCTAAAACCAAATCTTTAGTAAAAGAACTTGCAAGCACTCTGAATTACAAACCAAATGCGTTTGCTGTTAATTTGAGGACTAGGGAATCAAAAACTATAGGTCTTATTATACCCGTAATTGTACATCACTTTTTCTCTAATGTAATTAAAGGAATAGTTGCTCAAGCTGAAAAAAAAGGTTATTTGGTAATTATACTGCAATCCAATGAATCTTATGAATTAGAGAAAAAACAAATTGACCTTTTAATGAATCAAAGAGTAGATGGTATTATCATTTCTCTTGCAAATGGTACTATTGAATACAAGCATTTGACTGATGTCATAAAGGCAAATACACCGCTAGTAATGTTTGATAAAATTGCTAAAATAGTCAATTGCTCAAAAGTAATTATTGATGATAGAAAAGCAGCGTATGATGCAACTCAACATCTTATAGATATAGGCTGTAGGCAAATTGCACATTTTCGAGGATCATTACTTCCTCAAAATTCTATAGATAGATTTCTAGGTTACCGAAAAGCTCTAGACGACAATGGAATCAAATATGATCCCTCATTGGTTTATATATGTGAATGTGATGATAATAGTTTTGAAGAAGGTAAAGAAAATGCAAGACTTCTCATGCAGGAGCACAACGATGTAGATGGTATATTTATAAACACTGATTTAGTAGCCATAGGAGCTATATCTGAATTCAACGATGCAGGAATTAAAATTCCTGAAGATATTGCGATTGTAGGATTCAGTAATTGGTTCATGTCATCAATTATTTCTCCAACTTTAAGCACAATCGATCAACCTGGTGTAAAAATGGGAAAAGCCGCTTTTAAACAACTTTACAAAGAAATAAAATTGAAAAAAAGAAATAAACCTGTGGAGTATCAACAAATCGTATTAAAAACTAAATTGATTCAGCGGGATTCTACAAAACTTTAGATTTGACGTCAAGCTTTCGCGAAAGCATAATTGAAAATTTTGTAAATGTCTCCCAAAACGTTGGTGTCGTTGTGCACACTATCAGTTAGCCTGCGTTTCTCTCCCTACCGCTCGTCGAATACAAGAAAAACTGTAAGTTCTTTAAACTTCATAGCGTAATCAAGTAGTATTCCTGATTGTACTTAGGGCTTTTATTGATATCTATTACTGATTGAATTAGTCTAGTCCCTGTTGGTTTTGACCTGGACGAGGATATGATTGAAAGTAGAAGCAAGACTACAGAATTAAAATCAGACTTATCGTATGACTATCGCTCTTTAAACATAACCATCGCCTTTTTAGGTTTTAGGGTGATTAGTGGATTGTATTCTATCCTTTCTCTGGTAGGGACTAAATGATACTTACTTACTAGTTTGTTCAAAACCATTACCATTTCAAACATCGCAAAGTTGTTTCCTACACACATACGTGGTCCTGCTCCAAATGGAAAATAGAAATTCCTGTATTCTTTGACTCTATCTGGATTGAAGCGTTCTGGTTTAAAATCATCAGGAGATTCCCATAAGTCTTCTCTACGATGTAACTCATAAAACGAAATCAACCAATTGGTATTTCTATCAATTTTTATAGAACCGCACTCATCATCTTTAAGAGCTACGCGATCAGTTACATAAGCAGGTGGATACAATCTTAATGTTTCTTCAACACATTGTTTGGTAAATTGAGATCGCATTATCTGCGTCATCAAGTCTGATTCTTTATCAACATCTTGCACCGACTGTAAAACTAAATCCTGGGCATCTTGATGTTGGGCTAATAGTTCAGTAGCAAAGCTTAATGCATTTGCCGTTGTTTCATGACCAGCAATAAACAAAACTAGTATTTCGTCTATGAGTTGCTCCTTACTCATATAGGAACCATCCTCATAGGTGCTGTGTAACAGCATGTCTAATAGATCACCGAAATGTTTTTGACTAGTTTTACGATCATCAATTATATCTGAAAGCAATTGTCTAGCTTCATTAATAAGCTCAAGATGATAGGGAATACTTCCAGATCCAGACAACCATTCTCGTTTATAGTACCAAAGTAAAAAAGGCAATCTTAATTCCTTAATCAACATTTTTTGAGCCTTTTCAGTAATTTCCTGAAGCCTGTTGATCTTATCTTCAATATCTTCAATATAAAAAAGAGTTTTGGCAACTACTTTAAACGCAAGATCATTGAAAATTTCAAAAACATCTTGGATCTCATTAGGTTTGATTTTACCCAACTCTTCATCAACCACTTCTTCCATCTTGTTCATAAGAGTAGCGATTGATTTTTTGTAGAAAGCTGGTTGAATTAATTTACGATTGGCTTTCCATTGCTCACCGTTTGCCGTTAACAATCCATGACCTATATACTTCCCTAAGTCTTTTGTTTGTAAAGTAGACTTATGAAAATTTTTTGATTTTTTTGAAGCATGTATTGCGCAAGGTCTTCGTCGCAAGTAAAATGAATGACCAATCCGGACTTCGGTTTTATCTTAAAAGTTTTACCGTACTTTTTAAAGTTATAACGGTGAAACGGCAAGGGATCCTTATAAATTTGTCTGGATTTGCTTAAAAACTCTATAAAAGGTACTTGTGGTATTTCCATGTGTTAGGTATCAAATAAGCCTCCTAGATTATTATGTCGGGTTTTACCTAAATGCTTATAGGCTAATTCAGTAACCTCTCGACCTCTTGGTGTTCTCATTATGAAACCTTGTTGAATGAGAAAAGGCTCGTATACTTCCTCAATCGTTTCGGCATTTTCAGATACTGCTGTAGCTAACGTAGTAATTCCTACAGGACCACCTTTAAATTTTTCAATTAATGTTGTTAAAATCTTATTGTCCATTTCATCCAGTCCATGCGCATCAACATTCAGTGCCTTCAAGGAGAATTGTGAAATATTCAGATCAATAGAACCATTGCCTTTAATCTGTGCAAAATCCCTTACTCTACGTAATAATGCATTAGCAATTCTAGGTGTACCACGACTGCGACCAGCGATTTCAATAGCGGCATCTATATCAATAGGTACGTTTAAAATATGAGCGCTACGTGTTACGATCGTAGACAGTAACTCTGTAGTATAATACTGTAACCTAGATTGAATACCAAAGCGAGCTCTCATAGGAGCTGTAAGTAATCCTGACCTCGTAGTAGCACCAATTAATGTAAAGGGAGCGAGATTGATTTGAACCGTACGAGCATTAGGACCTGTTTCAATCATTATATCGATTTTATAATCCTCCATTGCACTGTATAAGTACTCCTCTACAATCGGACTTAATCTATGAATTTCATCAATAAATAACACGTCACGCTCATCCAGATTAGTTAGTAAACCAGCTAGATCACCTGGCTTATCTAGCACAGGACCACTAGTAACCTTGATACCTACGCCTAATTCATTGGCTAGAATATGTGCCAAGGTTGTTTTTCCTAATCCAGGTGGACCATGAAATAAGGTATGATCTAATGCCTCACCACGAAGATTTGCGGCTTGAACAAATACCTTCAAATTCTCGAGCACTTGATCCTGACCTGCAAAATCATCAAAAGATAACGGTCTTAACGCACGTTCAATATCGTGTTCCTCATTGCTTAAATTTTCACTAGAAGCGTCCAAATATTCATTCATATCTCAAAGATAAGTCCTACGATAATAGAAATAATAACAAAAGAAATGTTTGTGATGAATACGCTTTCGCGAAAGCGAACATAATTATAAACTCCTAGAAAACAGAAGAAAATTATACGGCATAAAAAAAGCGCCTACAAGAGGCGCTTAATACTGTTAATATAAATTCTAGTGATTCATTTCTTCCTCACCATCTTGAAGAGGTATATGTTGTGGAGCATAATCCTGTCCAGGAATTACATACTCACCGTTTTCATTTACTTTACTGTAATCGTAAGCCCATCTATAAACATGCGGTATAGGACCATCCCAGTTACCATGAATATGCTTATCACCTGTAGTCCACTCTAAAGTGTTAGACTTCCATGGGTTTGCAGGAGCTTTCTTTCCGTAGAAAATAGACTTAACAAAATTGTACACAAAGAATAGCTGTGCTAATGCTGTGAAAATAGCGAACCATGTTATCAACTTATTAGTATCAGCTAAATCATCGAAATATGGAAAGTTTGTATTTGTATAGTAACGTCTTGGTAAACCAGCCATTCCGATAAAGTGCATAGGGAAGAATACTCCGTAAGCACCAATTGCAGTTAACCAAAAATGTGCATATCCAAGATTTTTATCCATCATGCGGTTGAACATTTTAGGGAACCAGTGGTAAACCCCAGCAAAAAGACCATACAACGCTGATATACCCATTACCAAGTGGAAGTGAGCAACAACAAAATAAGTGTCATGCACATTAATGTCCAACGTACTATCACCTAAGATAATACCTGTTAATCCACCTGTAATGAATGTAGAAACAAGACCGATAGAGAACAGCATCGCTGGATTCATCTGTAAGTTACCTTTCCATAACGTAGTGATGTAATTAAAGGCTTTTACAGCAGATGGAATCGCGATTAATAAGGTAGTAAAGGTAAATACCGAACCTAAGAAAGGATTCATACCTGATACGAACATGTGGTGACCCCATACAATAGTCGATAGGAAAGCAATTGCAAGAATAGACGCTACCATGGCACGATATCCAAAAATTGGTTTACGTGAATTAGTTGCAATCACTTCAGAGGTGATACCTAATGCAGGTAATAATACGATATATACTTCCGGGTGACCTAAGAACCAAAATAGGTGTTCAAAAAGTACTGGTGAACCACCTTGGTGTGCTAAAACCTCTCCTTTGATATAAATGTCTGATAAGAAAAATGAAGTACCAAAACTTCTATCCATGATTAATAACAAAGCAGCTGATAAAAGAACTGGGAATGATACTACACCAATAATTGCTGTCACGAAGAACGCCCATATAGTAAGAGGTAATCTAGTCATCGACATACCTTTAGTTCTCATGTTAATTACAGTAACAACATAATTCAAAGACCCTAAAAGTGATGAAGCAATGAAAATTGCCATGGAAACTAACCAAAGTGTCATACCAGCACCTGAACCTGGCATAGCTTCTTCTAACGCACTAAGAGGTGGATATATAGTCCATCCAGCGGCAGCTGGTCCTGTTTCAACAAATAATGAAGCAATCATTATTACCGAAGACAAGAAGAACAACCAATAAGAAACCATGTTTAGGAATCCAGATGCCATATCACGAGCACCAATCTGCAGCGGTATTAAGAAGTTTGAGAAAGTACCACTCAAACCTGCTGTAAGTACAAAGAACACCATAATTGTACCATGCAGCGTTACAAGTGCTAGATACATATTAGGATTCATTACTCCACCTTCTGCCCATCTTTCACCTAAGAAAAGTGAAAACAAAGCATTAGGCTGTTCTGGATATGCCAATTGTATTCTGAATAGTATAGACATTGCTATACCTATTGCTCCCATTATCAAACCTGTAATAAGATATTGCTTTGCAATCATCTTATGGTCTTGAGAGAAGATATATTTAGTTACAAATGTTTCTTTATGATGGTGGTGTCCATCATCATGTGCATTTTCTGTTGAAACTGAAATAGCCTGTCCCATAATTTTAATTTTCAGCGTTTGCTAAAGTTGTTCCTATTGTTTTTTGTTCTGCAATCCATGCATCGAAGTCTTCCTTCTCTTCAACTACTATTTTCATTTGCATGTTGTAGTGTGAGGCACCACAAATCTTATTACAAAGTAAATAATACTCAAACTCGTATGGATCTAAAGCTACGTCGCCGTTAGCTTCTAATTCCTTACTTCTTTGTCGACGAATTTCGTTAATCTTACTAACTTTTTCCGTCATAAACTCTGTACTCTTATATTCTTCAGAGGTTACAGTAGGAGTAAACTTAAATTGAGTAACCATTCCAGGAACTACATTCATCTGTGCTCTAAAATGTGGAAAATATGCTGAGTGTAGAACATCCTGACTTCTAAACTTGAAAAGCACTGGACGATCCACAGGTAAGTGTAATTCTGTAGTTACTACGTCATCTTGACCATCGGCATCAGTAGGATCAACTCCTAATTGATTTGCACCTTCAATAAATCTAACATTTGCATCACCTAATGTATTGTCGGCTCCACTGTATCTAGCTTTCCAACCAAACTGGTAAGCATAAACCTCTACAACGATTGGATCATCATCCATGTTAGCGTCCATAATGTCATTCCATGAGAATAAACCCCATAAAATTAGTCCAGCGAGAACTACTACAGGAATTGCCGTCCAAATAAACTCTAAACGATCGTTATCGGCATAAAATAAGGCTTTTTGACCTTTTCTACCGTGATATTTATAAGAGAAATAGTGTAATAAACCTTGGGTAAGTACCTGTACAATCATGATAATAATTGTAGAGGTAAATAAAAGGCTGTCATACTCAGTACCATGTTCAGATGCTGCATCAGGTAAGAAAAAATCATCATACGCAATAAAACATGCGATCATCATGATATAAATACCGATACCAAAGTATAGCATGAACTGGCCATTACGTTTGTTATCTTCATCGTTAGCTATTTGAGCCTCGGCACCATTGGAACCAGATGAAGCTTTACCTAAACTAACAATCTTTGAAATTTGCCATGCTGAAACGGCAATTAAAGCTGCGATTAATATGATAAGAAATGCTGTCATTTCAATAGTTTTCTTTTGTTAAGTAGATTAATAATGGAAATGCTTACTCTCTTTTAAATAAGGATCTCCTTTGGCCAATAATGGTGCTTTAGAAATGGTATTAAACACATAGAATAAGAAGATTCCACCAAACATTAGGAATGATCCTATTTCTGGTAAACCGATGAACCATGATGCACCTACTGTAGCAGGCATAACCATAACGTAAATATCTAAATAATGACCAACTAGTATAAATAAACCTGCTGTTACGACAAACCAGTTAATTCTCTTAAAGTCAGAATTCATAAGTATAAGCAATGGAAACAAGAAATTAATTGCTACCATTCCAAAAAATACTAAGTTATAATCCTCTATACGAGTAACGTAATAAGTTACTTCCTCTGGAATATTAGAATACCAAATAAGCATAAACTGAGAGAACCATAAATATGTCCAGAAAATACTAACACCAAACATGAATTTAGCTAAATCATGTATGTGTGAGTCATTAACAAACTCCAAATATCCTTTTGACTTAAGATAAATTGTTACTAAAGCGATAGTCGTAATTCCAGAAACAAACATACTTGCAAAAACATACCAGCCAAATAATGTTGAGAACCAGTGTGGATCAAAACTCATGATCCAGTCCCATGACATTATTGATTCGGTTACAATGAAGAATACAAGAAAAGCTGCACTGTGCTTAAAACCTTTTTTATACCATGCAATATCACCATCTTTTGCCTCATCTTGTTTTAAGGAGAACTTACGAATATTCCAACGATATAAATTCCATCCTATTAAAAATGCTGCAGCTCTTGCAAGGAAAAAAGGAATATTTAAAAAGCCAGTTTTACCTTGAATAATTTCATCGTGTGCTACAACATCTTCATCCATCCATATAAAAATGTGGTTTACATGAAATGCAGATATTAACAATAAAATGAACATGATGATTCCTCCAGGCAGTATATAACTACTGATACCTTCCATAACCCTAAACAACACAGGAGACCAACCAGCCTGAGCAGCTTTTTGAATAGCATAAAAGGCTAAAACACCTAAACCAATCATAAAGAAAAAGAATGCTGCAACATACACAGCAGACCAAGGTCTGTTAGTTAATTGGTGGTAAACATGCTCGGCATGTGACATTTCGTGAGATTCACCATGAGCTTCATCACCGTGTGATTCCTCACCATGAGTGTTATGATGATCATTCGTGGCATCCTCAAAATTCACTGTACTTGCTCCATGATGATCACCATGATGCTCTTTTTCCAGCATTTGTTCTACTTCTGCAAGATCTGCCGGACTGTTTATAAAACCAAATACAGTCATAATAAGACCTACTACAAACAGTATTCCTGCAAAAACTTTTAATTTACTTGATAGCGTATACATAAATATCTATTTACGGCCTTACTCGCCTTCAGTTGTTGTTGAATTGTTATCAGTATCGTTTGAATCAGCTTGCTGAGTTTCATCAGCAGGTGCTTCCATAACAGGAGCCTTACCAGCATCATCTCCATTTACAAATTCTCTTTTTTCCTCACCTTTAAGATCACGAGTAAGTGCATCAACATGATGAGCGATTTGCCATCTTTCCTCAATCGAGGTTTGTGAAGCATAGGATCCCATAGTGTTTATACCATAATACATAACATGGTATATAGAACCTTGAGTTATTTCTCTACTGTCATAACTAGGAACACCTAGGATCTTTTCATTCTTCACTAATATTCCTTTACCATTTCCACTTGTTCCGTGACATACAGCACAGTATATATCGTATAATTCTTTACCCTTTGCTAGGTTAGCCTCGGTATACGGTAATGGGTTATTTAGGTTCGCTTTCGCGGAAGCGTAACCTTCATTATTATTTTCATAATCATAAGGCATCCAACCTCTAGAAATCGTTCCTTCAACAGGTTTTTGGGCCTCTACATTACCAGGAAAAATTTCAGCCTCTTGGTAAGTTTCATACCCAGCTGACCTGTACATGTTTGGGAAATACTGAACAGAACGATCTGTTTTAGTACTTGTTTCGTTATCATTCATACAAGAAACCATAACAAGTCCCAATGCTGCGTAAATGAATGTTTTAAAAATTCTATTCATTAGTGCTCTTCTTTGTCGATTACTTTAATTTCTGTTGCTCCAGTGTCATACATAAAACGAGACATTTCTTCAATATCACCTTTTACATCAACTTCCATAAGGAAATGATCATCTGTAGTTCTTACGTCTGGGTTTTCAGCCTTTTTAAATGGCCATAATCTACTTCTTAAGTAAAACGTTATAACCATAAGGTGAGCTGCAAAAAATACCGTAAGTTCAAACATAATAGGTACAAATGCTGGCATATTTTCTAGATATGAAAAACTAGGTTTACCACCAATATTTTGTGGCCAGTCTTCTATCATAATATAGTTCATCATAGTAGTTGCTACCGCTAGACCTACTAATCCGTATAAGAATGCGTTAATCGCTAATCGCGTATCTGCTATTCCCATAGCTTTTTCAAGCCCGTGAACCGGAAAAGGAGTGAACACTTCCTCAATATGATAATGCTTTTCTCTTACTTGCTTAACTGCATTAAGCAAAACATCATCATCGGTATACATTACATGTAATTTCTTATTTGACGCTGCCATAATTATTATGCGTTAGGATGAGCTAAAGTGTCGCCAGAAGCATCACCGTGAGTTGTCGTTTGTTTGTTATCTCTAAGAGCTTTGTATTTACTACCACTTGCTTTAAGGATAGATTTTACCTCGGCTTGAGCTATTACTGGGAATGTTCTTGAGTATAGTAAAAACAGTACAAAGAAGAATCCTATAGTACCGATGAAAATACCTGCATCAACAAATGTTGGTGAGAACATAGTCCATGACGAAGGTAAGTAGTCACGGTGCAGAGATGTAACAATAATCACAAAACGCTCAAACCACATCCCTATATTTACTACTATCGAGATAGCAAATGAGAAAAGAATACTAGTTCTTAACTTTTTGAACCACATAAACTGTGGAGAGAATACGTTACAAGTCATCATTGCCCAATAAGCCCATGCATACGGCCCTGTTGCTCTATTTAAGAAAGCATATTGTTCATACTCAACTCCTGAATACCAAGCAACAAATAACTCTGTTATATAAGCCACACCAACTATAGAACCTGTAATCATGATTACGATGTTCATAAGCTCAATGTGCTGTATTGTTATATAGTTTTCAAGATGACAAACTTTTCTCATTACAATAAGAAGAGTATTTACCATAGCAAATCCAGAAAAGATTGCACCAGCAACAAAGTATGGAGGGAAAATAGTCGTGTGCCATCCTGGAATTACCGATGTAGCAAAGTCAAACGATACAATAGTGTGTACTGAAAGTACCAGTGGAGTCGCTAGACCAGCTAGCACTAACGATACTTCTTCAAATCGTTGCCAGTCCTTTGCTCTACCAGACCAACCAAATGACAGTAAACTGTATATTTTCTTATTGAAAGGAGTTATTGCTCTATCTCTAAGCATTGCAAAGTCAGGAAGTAAACCTGTCCACCAGAAAACTAATGAAACCGATAGATAAGTTGAAATTGCAAATACATCCCAAAGTAATGGAGAGTTAAAGTTAACCCATAAAGAACCAAATTGATTAGGAATAGGTAAAACCCAGTATGCTAACCATGGTCTACCCATGTGAATAATCGGGAATAAACCAGCTTGTATTACCGAGAATATCGTCATTGCCTCTGCAGAACGGTTAATCGCCATTCTCCATTTTTGACGGAATAATAAAAGTACTGCCGAAATCAAGGTACCTGCGTGACCAATACCTACCCACCAAACAAAGTTGGTGATATCCCATGCCCAACCAATAGTTTTATTTAGTCCCCATACACCGATACCAGTAGCAACCGTATATGTGATACAACCTAATCCGTAAAGGAAAGCAATAAGGGAAATGGTAAACACTAACCACCACTGCTTATTTGCGACACCTTCAACTGGTGCTGCAATGTCTCGAGTAACGTCGGTATAGGTTTTATCACCGGTTACTAGAGGTCTTCTTATGGGCGCTTCATAATGAGCCATACTATCTAGAATAAATTTCTTAGTTAATTATACGTTTCTCACTTTAACCTGATACATCACATTAGGTTCAGTTCCTACTTCTTCTAATAAGTGATACATACGGTCTTGTTGCTTTACTTTAAAGATCTCAGAATCCTTGTCATTGATATCTCCGAATGTAATGGCTCCATCAGAACAAGCATTTGAACATGCCGTAGCAAATTCACCATCTTTAACTGGCCTACCATCTTTCTTAGCCTCAAGGATTGTCATTTGAGTCATTTGTATACATAGAGAACACTTCTCCATTACACCACGAGATCTAACGGTTACATCTGGGTTAATTACCATACGACCTAAATCATTATTCATGTGGTAATCAAATTCATCATTTCCATTGTATAAGAACCAGTTAAATCTACGTACCTTATAAGGACAGTTGTTTGCACAGTATCTTGTTCCTACACAACGGTTGTATGCCATGTGGTTTTGACCTTGACGACCGTGAGAAGAAGCAGCCACAGGACAAACAGTTTCACAAGGTGCGTGATTACAGTGCTGACACATCACCGGCTGAAATGCTACTTGTGGATTGTCTGCTGGAATTTCTAATTCACCAAATCCTCCTAAAGAACCATTATCTCCAAATAAGCCTTCAAATCCGTCTTTTTTAGACTCATCACCTTCAAAGCTTTCAGTGGAAGAATAATATCTATCAATTCTTAACCAATGCATGTCACGAGATTTTCTAACCTCGGTTTTTCCTACAACTGGTACGTTATTTTCAGCATGACAAGCTATTACACATGCACCACAACCAGTACACGCATTTAAGTCAATAGACATATTAAAATGATGCCCGACTGATCTGTCAAAACTTTCCCACAAATCAACATCAGGAGACGTAACTGGTGTCTCGATATGATTTAACGAAACTTCAGGCATAGGATTAAACTCATCCTTGTTACCCGTTTTATAGGTAGCTAAATCTGTTTCCCTGATGATATCACGACCCATCATCGTGTTTTGTAATTGCGTACAAGCAAATTCATGAATACCATCAGCAAGAGCTACGCTAGCAGACTGCACGTTTAAACCATCTTTATAAAATGGGTAAGCGTTTACACCTGTTTGCATTTCCTCCTGTATAGCTTCTTTCTTACCGTAACCTAGAGCTACACCGATAGTTCCAGGAGCTTGACCTGGCTGGATAAGTGCTGGAAGCTTTTCAGTCTTTCCATTAACCGTTACATTAACATAACTACCATCAAGCGCACCATTTGCTACGTTATAGTTTTCTATACCCAAAGATTCAGCATCTTTTTGAGAAATAGTAACGTAATTATCCCAAGTCGTACGAGTTATAGGATCAGGTAATTCTTGCAACCATGGATTATTTGCCATAGTTCCATCACCTAGACCAGCTTTTGTATATAAAACAAGTTCATAGTCACTAGGTTGTTTAGCCGCGCTTAACTTACTTAAAGCTGAAGCTGCGCTTACTGTAGAAGAAACTGGAGCATCAACTTCTCCTTCTTCTACAACAGGACCAGAATAAGCGTAAAAACCATCATGTAAAGATTGATTCCAGCTAGCTCCATTTGCAGAAGCTGTTTCCTTCACTAAATCACTGTAACTACTCGTTGATCCAGCCCAAACAAGAAGAGAATCTTCCGCTTGTCTAGTATCAAACAATGTATTAATCGTAGGCTGTGTTAAATACACGTACCCCTTTTTTATTTCAGTATCACCCCATGCTTCTAAGTAATGAGGAGTTGCTGCTACATAATCACTTTTAACAGCAGTAGCATCGGCACGTGTTGCTAATGATATCTTAGTAGATACTTTTGTTAACGCTTTCGCGAAAGCGTCATTATCATCATAACTATAAACAGGATCAACATCTGCAAATATTACAACACCTACTTGGCCTGCATTCATTCTAGAAACCAAACCGTTAACAGCTTTTCTGTTTCCTTGACGCGTCATAATAGGCGCTTTAACATCTGCAATCGAACTTGCTAAAGCATCATTTATCTCAAGCGTAAGAAGCTGTGCTTCCATACTAGGCAAACCACAAAGAACTACAGCTTTACTACCAGCTCTTTTTAAACTAATTGCGGCTTGCTCAACAGCCTTAGACAGCTTATCAGAAAGCTTTGGACTAGGTCCGCCAACAATCTTACTGTACAAAGCAGCAATGATGTGCTTTTGTTCAGTTGGAGTTACAGGAAAACGTCTGTCAGCATTTGCCCCAGAAAGTGACATATTAGACTCAAACTGAATGTGCTGTGACATCTTACCGTTTTTAGGCACACGTGACTGCCCATAGCCTTTATTAAAACCACCACCTTGCCAATCACCAACAAAATCTGCACCAACTGAAACTATAGAAACAGCATCGGTGAAATCATAATCAGTAAGCGCTCTTACGCCGTACTTTGCATTAAATGCATCTAGAGCTGCGTCCTCACTAACCGTATCGTAAATGGTGATAGTTGTGGTAGGATAAGCTTCTTTAAACTTCGAAATCACTTTGTTGTACGTAGGACTTGCAAAAGTTCTAGACAAAATCGCAATCTCTTTACCAGCAACACCGGCTAATTTTTCTTTTACTTGACGATCAAGCTGAGACCACTCAACTTGCTCACCATTTGCAGTAGGATACTGCAACCTATTAGTATCATATAAAGAAAGAACAGAAGCATGAGCTCTAGCACTAGCACTACCACGGAAGGCAGCATCTTTATTATTTTCAACTTTAATAGGACGCCCTTCCCTAGTCTTAATTAAAACACTTGCAAAGTCGTAACCGTTTGCTATGGTTGTTGCATAATAATTAGCCATACCAGGAATAATCCTTTCAGGCTGATTTACGTATGGTACCGAATTAATTACAGGACCTTCACATGCAGCAAGTGACGCTGCTGCTGTACTAAAACCAACATACTTTAAAAAGTCACGTCTAGAAGTACCTGAAGACTCCATAGCCTCATCATTACCTAAGAACTCATCTGTAGGTATCGGACTAGCGAATTCGTTTTGCTCTAAGCTTTGGATAATTTCATTATCATCCTGAAGCTGTGCTGTACTTTTCCAATATTTCTTTGTAGTAGCCATATATCTCTATAACTATTTTATTAATAGTGGCATTTACCACATTCAAGCCCACCAAGATCAGCGATAGTCAATTGACGTCCACCTCTTTTCTCAGACAACTCTTTATGAATTTGCTCGTAGTATCCGTTTCCTTTAAGATCTACGTTTGTTTCTCTGTGACAGTTAATACACCATCCCATAGTTAATGGAGAATACTGATACATAACTTCCATTTCCTCTACAGGACCGTGACAAGTTTGACATTCTATCTTACCTGCTGTAACGTGTTGCGCGTGGTTGAAATAAGCAAGATCTGGAAGATTGTGTATTCTTACCCAACGCACTGGCTCACCTTCACCTGCATACTTCATTTCATCTGGATTCCAACCAGTTGCCTTGTACAGCTTCTGAATTTCTTTATTGTAATCAATACCATACTCATTCATACCTTCTTGATACGTTTCTTCAGAAACCTCGGCAATAGACTTGTGACAATTCATACAAACGTTCAATGAAGGAATACCTGAATGCTTTGATTCTCTTGCACTAGAGTGACAATATTTACAATCTATTTGATTTGTTCCCGCGTGAATTCTATGCGAATAATGAATAGGTTGAACTGGCGCATAACCTTGATCAACACCAACACTCATCATTGCTCCATATACAAAATACAGACTTGCAAACAATAAAACAATTGATGTAACAAGAACTAAGAATTGATTTTCAACGAAAGCTTTCCAAATAGGCTTTCTATCCAATTCTTCCTCATCAACGATTTCTGTCTGGATACCATTAGCTTCAGCAAAACGCTTAAGCGTTTTGTTTACCACTACCAGCAACACTACTAACAACAATAACACTATAGCTAAAGCAGCCAATATGATATTGTTTGTCATGGAATTATCACCACCTGTTACTGCACCACCTTGCTGAACACCTGCCACAGCTCCAGCGGCTTTTTCTGGCTTTGGAGTATCTGTATAAGCAAGAATATTATCTATATCCTGAGTAGAAAGACCAGGAAAAGCATTCATATTTTGTTGTCCCCACTCGTTGTAAAGCGCAACCGCTTGTGGATCACCGCTAGCTATAAGCGCTGCAGAGTTGTTTATCCATTTATACAACCATTCTCTGTCATACTTTTCAGAAACACCGTTAAGCGCAGGACCTACTGCTTTTTTGTACAGCTTGTGACATGCAGCACAATTAGCATTAAAAAGCTCTTTACCCTTGGCCGCATCTGCTCCACTAGCCTGAGCTGCTGCCGGTTCACCTGCACTTGCGTCATCTTGAGCCATCGCTGTTGTTGAGAACAACACAATTGCGAGGGCTAGGACAAATCGCCATGCAGAAAAATGCAATTTTTTGTTTATCATTTCGTTATTGATTATTACAATAAATTTGGCATAATTATTTCAGTTATTCACTGAATTTAAGCTCCTGCAAAAATAGGTTATAAAAGGTTTATTTTTGCATGAGTGAAATTGACTAAAATAATTTATAATCTGTCTAAATAAAGATATCAATAGAATCTATATCCCTTTATTTACTAAGTACTGGTCGGAATGAAAAAATTAATCTTACCAATTGTTTTTATAGCATTTAGTATAAACTCAATTGCACAAAACAACACACAAGTAGAAGAAACTACTGTGAATGAATTATTTGCAAAAAAGGTAGCCCTAGAAAAGGATGGTAAATTTAAGGACAGATTTACTATACAACTTATCTACGGAGGTCGAGAAGTAGCTACAAAAACCAAGGCTAAATACGATAACTTAAATCTTTCTTGGCCCAGTGAATTAAAATGGGAATCACCTAATCATAAAGTTTGGATTGGCAAATTCAGAAATCGACTGGAAGCAGATCGTGCACTTTTAGAAATTCGTGAGCACTTCCCAGATGCCTTTATACTTAAACCTCAGAGTTAACATTATTTAATTGAATGTATTAATGCCAGATCTCATTTTATTGATTCTGGCATTTTTTTATGCTTCCGCGAAAGCGTAGATAAAGAAGTCACAATAAAAAAGCCACCTTAATAAGGTGGCTTTTTATTATTAGGATGTAATATTATTACATTACTTTTTCAAGTTGATCTCAACACGACGGTTTTGAGCTCTACCAGCTTTAGTATTGTTTGAAGCAATTGGTTTAGTTTCACCGTAACCCATTGCACTCAATCTAAATTCTTGGATACCGTTTTGAACTAAGTACTCTTTAACAGAAAGCGCTCTGTCATTCGATAATCTTTGATTAAAGCTATCAGAACCTCTACTATCAGTATGACCATCGATAGAGAATTTTGCATCTGGATATTTCTTTAAGATTGAAATAATGTCCGCTAGTACTTCTTCAGATTGTTTTTTGATAGAAGCTTTAGCCGTATCAAAAAGAATAGTCTTAGCATATTCGTTTAATTGTGCTTGCTCTTGTTGAGTAGGTACCGCAGGCTTAGGACAACCTTGCATTTCCTTAACACCTGGAGTTTTAGGACACTTATCTTCAGAATCTTTTATACCATCTCCATCAGTATCAGGACATCCATTGAATGCAGCAAGACCTTTTACATTTGGACAATCATCTGCGCTATCTTTAATACCATCTCCATCAGCATCAGGACAACCCATTAAAGCTACAAGACCTGCAGTTTCAGGACATTGATCGTCTTTGTCAAGAACACCATCTCCATCAGTATCAGGACATCCTTGATTTTCTGCTGGTCCAGCATTATTAGGACAAACATCTTCACTGTCTTGGATACCATCACCGTCAGAATCTGGACAACCCATGAACTCTTCTAATCCTGGAGTTTCTGGACACTTATCATTATTATCAGTTATACCATCTCCGTCTGTATCAACAGCACCCCAAGTAAACTTAACACCTGCTGAGTGTTGCCAGTGCTTAGGTAAACCATCTTCGAATGAGTGCTTATAAATGGTATTCACGTTGAACATTAGGTTTTCGATAATTTTAATATCAAAACCTGCTGTACCATTAAAGGTGCCAAAACCATCATCTTCTAACCATTGGTACGAACCACCAACACCTAAATAAGGATTAAAAACGTCTGATCCATTCCAAATTTCACGAAGATTATATCTTAATCCTCCATCTAAAGAAACATAAGATAAATCTTCAATTCTAGTATCTCCAGCTTTATCTATTCTATTTAATGAGAAAGCTCCAGTAGCAACAATACCATCACCTACATAGTATCCTAATTCAAAACGACTAGGTGCAGGCATAAGATTATAATGATCTACATTAAAAAACTGATCAAAATAATCTCCTAGACCTTGATCTTTTTCTCCTACAGGATACAAATCGATAGCATTCACTCCTAGAGAGAAAGACCATCTATTTGAGGCATCCTGAGCGTTTACAAACGCCGCAGAAACTAAGGCAGCTCCTACAACAACATATTTTAGTATTTTCTTCATGTTGGGGTTATTATTAAATTATTTATGGACAAAATTAACGGCTTACTCACTTTTTACAAGTTTTTTCCGATATATTTTACACAAATTCAGACTTTTTGTCAAAATTTTAATGTTTAATTATATAATACCTAACTCTTTACCGACTTTTTCAAAGGCTTTAAGAGCTTTATCTAGGTGAATTTGATCATGAGCCGCACTTAATTGTACTCTTATTCGTGCTTTTTCTTTTGGAACTACAGGATAAAAGAACCCTATTACATAGATACCTTCTTTTAATAGTGCATCAGCCATATTTTGTGAAAGTTGCGCATCGTATAACATAACCGGAACAATCGCACTATCTCCATCTATTATATCAAAACCTAAATCTTGAAGACCTTTTTTGAAATAAGCTGTATTGCTTTGTACTTTATCTATTAAAGCAGTACTAGAGTCTATTAACTCCAAAGCTTTAATACTTGCTCCCACAATTGATGGGGCTAATGAATTACTGAATAGATATGGTCTAGATCGTTGTCTAAGGATTTCAATAATTTCCTTTTTGGCACATGTATATCCACCCATAGCACCACCTAAAGCTTTTCCTAAGGTTCCTGTAATAATATCAACGCGACCTAAAACACCTTTTGCCTCAAGCGTACCTCTTCCTGTATCACCCAAGAATCCAGCTGCGTGACACTCATCAACCATGACAAGAGCATCGTATTTATCAGCTAAATCACAAATTTCATCCAGAGGAGCTAGCAATCCATCCATCGAAAAAACACCATCTGTAACAATCACCTTAAAACGAGCCCCATCTTCATTTGCTTGTATCAGTTGTTTTTCAAGATCTGACATATCACCACTGGCGTACCTATACCTACCTGCTTTACACAATCTAACACCATCAATAATAGATGCATGATTTAAAGAATCAGAAATAATTGCATCCTCTTTTGTGAGTAGAGGTTCAAAAACACCACCATTGGCGTCAAAACAAGCCGCATACAATATAGTATCTTCTGCTCCATAAAAATCTGCTAACTTCTGTTCCAGTTCTTTATGAATATCTTGAGTTCCACATATAAATCTTACTGAGCTCATTCCAAACCCGTGAGAATCCAATGATTTTTTTGCTGCCTCAACCACTTCGGGATGAGATGACAATCCCAAATAGTTATTGGCGCAGAAGTTAATCACCTCACTACCGTCATTCAATGTTATTACCGCATCTTGAGGAGAAGTTATTATACGTTCTCTTTTATATAATCCAGCCTCTTTAATTTCGGCGATTTCTTTTTGTAAATGTTCTTTAATTGATCCGTACATAAACTTAATTTTACAACAAAGATAAGACCTAGCTTACCATTTAATAATGGTCATCGTATCTAAATAAACCAAAACCTTGCTGGAAACTAAATATCCCATATTATCGTAAAGAATACCATAATGGTCTACCTGTTCTTTGTGTGAAATATCTGGTTTTCCTGTTTTGTAATCTATAATAGTAACCTCATCCTTATAAATTACCACTCTATCGGGTATAAATTTGAAACCATTTTTATCAATAATCGGCCTTTCTATCAACACCTTGAACTTATTATTAAAATAGTCTTTCATTTCGTCATGAGCTATGAGTTTTTCGCAAGTTGAGCTCAATTCTAGCTTTTCATCCTTGGAAAGCGTAGTAGATTGATGAATTAATTCTTTAACATAACTTAGGTCTTCTTGAGTTATTAATTTTTCTAGATAATGATGAATCAAGTTTCCTCTTTCGATGGAAATATCTTTACCAGTTGACCATAACTGCCCTTTTCTAGTGCTTATTTGAATACCAGAATGATTGCTATTTGAATGAAATTGATCCAAGTACATAGGCAAATCAAGTGCATGACTAGTGGAGAGCTTCTCATCCTGACCTAGCGCATAACTAGTAAAGTTTTCAAACTCCTTACTGGATAACAACATGGAATCATTAACATATTGTTCCAAAAATTCAAACATAGTATCCTTTTTACTATAAGGCTTCTGCGTATTAATATACAGTCGTTCTACCGACCTAGTAAAGGCAACATACCAAACATTAATGTTATCAAGCTTTTCTTGTTCTAGACTGCGTTCATATAGTTTTGGAACAGGATCAGGATACTGCTTACATTCTTCTTTCATAGACAACAACAAATATTCAAATCCTTCAAAATCATTTGGGTCGACTTGTAACCACTCACTAGTTCTTTTAAGATCGTTGTATTTGGTATCACAACCAGCCACAATTACAACAGAAAATTCAAGACCTTTAGATTTATGAATCGTCATAACTTGAATAGCTCCAGTCGTATCGCTACCAGATAAGCTCAGCTTATTTTCAATAGTGGTCCAATGCTGCAACAAGCCTGTAAGACCAGTTTGATTTTGACTTGAAAATTCAAACACCATTTCCAAAAATTGTGAAAGCCTAGCATCTTGCTTTTGCATGATTGCTGTACATTCTACCAACCATTGAACAAAACTATACAAAGAGCGCCTACTTAATTCATCCCTTAATGAAGGCTGGTTAAATAACTCCTTAAAAATTAATTCTTGTGATTTATTCATTAAAGAATTAATGAAATCATGTTTATTCTCAGTCCCTGAATTTAAACTGTGCTCTAGCAGAAAATTATACTTAAGCTCTGGTTGATCACTAGCTATATAATTTAATAGCGCAACTAAATAAGCAACCTTTGGAGAGTGACTAACCAGCATACTTTCGGCTGATACAACTCGCTCACCGTTCAATTCTAAAAATCGAGCTATTTCACTTGCCAAAGAATTATTGCGAACCAGGATACAAATTTCATCATTCAAATATCCCGCTGTCCTAGCATGTTTAATTTGTTCTAACACATGATAACTACTAGCCTTACTAACTTCTGGAATAAGCTTTTCTGGGTCCAGATAATCCAAATAATCATCCTTAAGAATATCTATTTGAACATAACCACCTGGCTTGTTAGAAGTTTTTTGTTTCAGGTAATTTTTATAAAGTTCATTGTAAACAGGACTTTGAAGTTTATTACCCAAAAACGTAAAGAAATCATTATTGAAATTTACAATCTCATCATAACTACGCCAGTTAAATTCTAAAGGTTCCTTATTTACTCCACTAAAAAATAATTCCTGCGAGCTCATCAATTGCAAAAATTGATTCACGTCACCACCACGCCATCTATAAATGGCTTGCTTTGCATCACCTACTAACATTAATGTACCACCTTGTTCATCTACAGACATACTTTGAACAGCATGAGCAATAAGCGGTTGCATGTTTTGCCATTGCATCACACTAGTATCTTGAAATTCATCAATGAAATAATGACGGTACTTCTCACCTAGCCTCTCATAAATAAAAGGAGCCGGCTCATCCTTAATCTGTTCACGCAATAAGGTATTAAACTCATAAATAGGAAGCAGCCTTTCTTTATCCTTGATTTTTTCTATCTCTCTAGCAATCACACCTAGTAAGGACAATGGCACAAGACTATTGTAAATATTATTTAATAAGAACAATTGTTGCATAATGCTCTTGTAAACCGGTATATAATCATCAATAAGTTTTATGAAGGAGTCTGTCAACTCAATTCTTGTTGACTTTGGTAGTAAATTACCTTCATTTGCATTGAGCAGCCTAGAAGATAGTTTCAAATCCCAGTTACCATCACTTAATTTTTGAATTTGCCCAATTGCTCCAGTCGATTTATACGAAAAATCGTCAATCGTCCACCCCATTTTCAATCGTTGAGAATCAATTTCAATGGCTCCATCGGTGATTGATTGACGTAAGGATTGAATTTTCTTTTTTACGCTTTCGCGAAAGCGTACAAACTCACTAATATCCTTGTTTTTTAAATCCTTCAAATACCGGTAGTTATTTTCAGAACCTATACGTTTAGCCATTTTTTGTAAATCAACAGCTATATTCCAACTGCGATCATTATCTATTTTTTCAAGAGCGTATTCTACTAATATATCAGTAAGTTGTTTATCGTTACCTGCTCTATCGATGACCTGATTAACCGCTTTCTCAATTAATTCATCTGTGTCAAGTGCTACCTGAAATCCATCAGGCAACTTCATATCTTTTGAAAACGTGCGCAACAACCTATGATTAAATGTATCAATAGTAACCACATCAAAAGCGGCATAATCATGTAGTAAATATTGAAGCACTCTATGAGATTTATCCTTAAGTTGCTGTTCACTCAATCCTGATTGTGATTGAACATGTTGGGCAATAGGCACAATTTTATCGCTCCATTCTGCTTGGCCTAATTCTTTAAGATATTCTAGGATTCTAGTCTTCATTTCGGCCACAGCTTTATTAGTAAAGGTGACAGCAAGGATGTAGCGGTATCCTCGATTTGTTTTTTGTGAAAGTAACTTGGTTAAGAAATCCCTGGCAAGCGTATATGTTTTACCTGATCCTGCACTAGCGCTATATATGGTGGTAGGTTGTTGCGTCATAATTCAAAAATAAGAAAGTTAATCACCGCTTTGATATGATTATGAAATAGTTGTCACTGTTTAGGGAATTTATAACAATAAATACTTTAACACTTAGGCTATTGTGTTTAACTTTAGCACTTTAAACATTAACACTAAAAATTACACGATATGTCATTTGAACTACCAAATTTACCATATGCACACGATGCACTAGAACCACACATTGATGCAAGAACCATGGAGATTCACCATGGAAAGCACCACGCAGGTTACACCTCAAAATTGAATAATGCCGTTGAAGGAACCGATTTAGAAGGAAAATCTATCGAGAACATTCTTTCAAATCTAGACATGAGCAATACAGCTGTTAGAAATAACGGTGGTGGTTTTTATAATCACAGACTTTTTTGGGAAGTAATGTCTCCTAATGGTGGTGGAAATCCTGATGGAGAACTAGCAACAGCCATCAACGAATCTTTTGGATCATTTGAAGATTTTAAAAATAAATTTAGTGATGCTGCCAAAGGACAATTCGGTTCTGGATGGGCATGGCTTTGTGTTCATGAAGGTGGAAAGTTAGAAGTATGTGGTACACCTAACCAGGACAATCCATTAATGCCAGAGGTAGGATGTGGAGGAACTCCAATTTTAGGTCTAGATGTATGGGAACACGCATACTACCTTAATTACCAAAACCGCAGACCTGATTATGTTGAAGCTTTCTTCAATGTGATTAATTGGACTGAGGTATCAAAACGATATGCTGAAGGTAAGTAATCACTTAACCGCTTAATTAAAAAGCCTTAACATCCATAAAATGTTAAGGCTTTATTTTTTATCTAAAAGGAGTACTTTTAATAAGCTCTTTCTTTATTCCCTTCAAAGAAATTAATAAAGGCTCTATTAACTACACGATTTCCTCCTGGTGTAGGATAATTACCTGTAAAGTACCAGTCACCTAAATTTTTAGGACAAGCTTTATGCAAATCGTCCACTTTTTGATAGATAATTTTTACCTCGGCATTTAAATCTTCATCGGAAAGTAGAAGGGCAATTTTATTTGAGATCTCTTCATCGGTAAATGGATCGTAAAATTCTTTTACGTAATTGACTACATCAACATCTTCAAAATTGACTTGAGTAAGACATTTTTCATAAATATCTTCAACCATTTGATACGTACCTCTTTCCTTGTGTAATTCTAATGCTGCTCTAAATGCTACCAAATCCTCTAGTCTGGCCATGTCAATTCCATAGCAATCAGGATAACGAATTTGTGGCGCACTAGACACGACAACTATACGTTTAGGCTGTAATCGATCCATCATTTTAAGAATAGACTTTTTCAATGTGGTTCCTCTTACAATTGAATCATCTATAATTACAAGATTATCATCTTGTTTAACCACACCATAAGTAACATCGTAAACGTGTGCCACGAGGTCGTCCCTAGAACTATCTTCAGTTATAAAAGTACGCAGCTTGGCATCTTTTATAGCTATTTTTTCAGTTCTCAGCTTTCGCGAAAGCGTACTTTCAACCTGCTCACGAGTTAATTGACCGTTACCAGCAAGAATAGCATCGGTCTTTTGTTGATCAAGTGCTGCATGAGCGGCTTCAACCATACCGTAGAAAGACGTCTCTGCAGTGTTTGGTATAAAGGAAAAAACAGAGTTTTCAATATCGTGATCTATGCTATCCATTATTCTAGGAAACAATAATCTTCCTAACTCTTTGCGTTCTTTATAAATCTCGGCATCACTACCTCGTGAGAAGTATATGCGCTCAAAGGAACATGCTTTTCTTTCTAACGGCTCTTTTATTTGTTCAATACTCACACGACCATCTTTTTTTATAATGATGGCGTTACCTGGTTCTAATTCTTGAACTTGTTCAAAAGGAGCATTAAAGGCTGTTTGAATTACTGGTCTTTCACTGGCTATTGCTATCACCTCATCATCTTGATAGTAATAAGCAGGACGTATTCCTGCTGGGTCACGCAGCAAGAAGGCATCACCATGCCCCATTAAACCACCCATTGCGTAACCACCATCCCAATCTCGAGCACTTTTACGCAATATTTTTGCAACATCTAGTTCCTCGGCAATTTTTGGACTGGCTTCTACTTTTGAATATCCTTCGTTTTTAAACTTCTTATAGAGTTTACGTACTTGTCTATCTTGAAAATGTCCTACTTTTTCCATCACGGTGATCGTATCTGCTAGATCTTTAGG